>NZ_JAERKB010000008.1:94370-436911 GCF_018257325.1 Nissabacter archeti | reverse complement strand
CCCCCTTCCCCTTCGTCTTCCCCGGCCGCACCGGCCACCCCCTCCGGGCCGGAGGCGCATATGAAAATCGGCCTGGCGCGTATTGATGATCGCCTGATCCACGGCCAGGTTGCGACCCGCTGGACCAAAGAGACCAAAGTCTCGCGCATTATTGTGGTCAGTGATGAAGTCGCGGCTGACCATGTGCGCAAAACCCTGCTGACCCAGGTCGCCCCGCCGGGGGTCACCGCCCACGTGGTGGATGTCGCCAAGGCGGTGCGGGTCTGGAATAACCCCAAATACGCCAATGACCGCGTCATGCTGCTGTTTACCAACCCCACCGATGTGCTGCGGGTGGTGCGCGAGGGCGTCAACATCACCTCGGTGAACATCGGCGGCATGGCGTTCAGGCAGGGGAAAACCCAGGTGAATAACGCCGTCTCAGTGGATGAAAAAGACATTGCCGCCTTCAGGGAGCTGGATTCCCGCGGCATTGAACTGGAGGTCAGGAAAGTCTCCAGTGACAACCGCCTGAAGATGATGGATCTGATCAACAAACTCAACGCCTGACCCGCGCCTGCGCGGCCCTTTACTTAATCAGGCCGGGTGCCTGGAGGAGAAAAGTGCAATGGAGATTACAACGCTTCAGATTGTGCTGATATTCATTATCGCCTGTATTGCCGGGGTGGAGTCTGTCCTGGATGAGTTTCAGTTTCACCGGCCACTGGTGGCCTGTACCTTAATCGGCATGGTGCTCGGGGATATCGAAACCGGCATCAAAATTGGCGGGACGCTGGAGATGATCGCCCTGGGCTGGATGAATATCGGTGCTGCGGTGGCACCGGATGCGGCACTGGCCTCGATCATCTCCACCATTCTGGTGATCGCCGGCGGGCAGTCAATTGGTGCCGGCATCGCCCTGGCGATCCCGCTGGCGGCGGCCGGGCAGGTCCTGACCATTATTGTGCGTACCCTGACGGTGGCATTCCAGCACGCGGCGGATAAGGCCGCCGAGCGCGGCAGTTTGTCCGGCATTACCTGGCTGCACATTTCCGCGTTGATCCTGCAGGCGATGCGCATTGCGGTGCCTGCGGCGATTGTGGCGGTCTCTGTCGGCACCAGCGTGGTACAGGAGATGCTTAACTCGATCCCGGCGGTCGTGACCAACGGCCTGAACATCGCCGGCGGCATGATTGTGGTGGTGGGCTACGCGATGGTGATCAACATGATGCGTGCCGGTTATCTGATGCCGTTCTTCTATCTCGGTTTTGTGACCGCAGCGTTCACCGACTTTAACCTGGTGGCCCTGGGCGTCATCGGCGTGGTGATGGCGGTGCTCTACATCCAGCTCAGCCCGAAATATAACCGGGCAGCAGGCGGTGGGGCAGCCGCCCCGGCAAATAACGATTTAGATAACGAACTCGATTAAGCACAGGGGCACGCAGATGAGTGATAGTCATAACGAAAACCAGGCCGTCACCGGCCAGAAAAAACTGACCTCCAGCGATGTGCGCGGCGTCTTTTTGCGCTCTAACCTGTTCCAGGGTTCATGGAACTTTGAACGTATGCAGGCGCTTGGGTTCTGCTTCTCCATGGTGCCGGTAATCCGCCGCCTCTACCCGGAGAACAATGACGAGCGTAAGCAGGCGATCAAACGCCATCTGGAGTTCTTTAACACCCACCCTTACGTGGCCGCGCCGGTACTGGGCGTGACCATGGCGATGGAGGAGCAGCGGGCAAATGGGGCCGCCATCGACGACGGGGCGATAAACGGCCTGAAAGTCGGGCTGATGGGGCCGCTGGCCGGGGTGGGCGACCCGATTTTCTGGGGGACGGTACGGCCGGTGTTTGCCGCGCTCGGGGCGGGCATCGCGATGAACGGCAGCCTGCTCGGCCCGCTGCTGTTCTTTGTACTGTTCAACCTGGTGCGGTTGATCAGCCGTTACTATGGCGTAGCCTATGGCTACCGCAAAGGGGCGGACATTGTCAGCGACATGGGCGGCGGCTTCCTGCAAAAACTGACGGAAGGGGCGTCCATTCTCGGCCTGTTTGTGATGGGGGCGCTGGTCAATAAGTGGACGCACGTTAATATCCCGCTGGTGGTGTCACGCATTACCGACCAGACCGGCAATACCACCGTCACCACGGTGCAGACCATCCTTGACCAACTGATGCCGGGCCTGGTGCCGCTGCTGCTGACCTTCGGTTGTATGTGGCTGCTGCGGCGCAAGGTCAATGCGCTGTGGATTATCGTCGGGTTCTTTGTTATCGGTATTGTCGGCTACGCCATCGGCCTGCTGGGGCTGTAACGGCTTTACTGCACACTGCCGGGGGCCTGCCCCCGGCTTTATTTTGTCTGCACCGTACCGGGAGGGTACATGACACTGACAGAGGGGTTACTGCTGGGTTGTATTGTGGTGGTGCTGGCCTACGCCATCTACCTTGAGTGGATCCTGCCGCGGCGCAACGGCAAGACCTTGTTGCGGGTAAACTTATTACGCAAAGGCCGGGCAGACAGCCTGATTTTTATCGCCCTGCTGGGGATTGTTATCTACCAGCATTATACCGGCCGGGGTGCCCCCCTCACGCTTTATTTACTCACCTTCCTGCTGATTAGCGTCTGCTATATTTCTTTTATCCGGCGGCCGGTATTACTGTTTAAACCTGAAGGGTTTTACTATGGCAATCTGTTCATTGCTTATACCCGTATTCGCCGTCTGCATTTAAGTGAAGAGGGTGTGTTGTTCATCCATCTTGAACAACGAAAATTACCTATTCACGTACAATATATAGGCGATCTTGATAACATAAAAAACATTTTATTTAAAAATCAAGAAGATGGAATTAAAGCTATTTTATAGCATTGGCTATATTCAGATTATAGCAAAGGCTATATCTGGCTCTATTTCGAGCAATGTTTAACAATACGCTGACATTTCCCAATAAAAAGAGAGAGGGTTATTCCCCGTACAAGATGATGGTTATTTCATCATATTGCTTAATACCGTTATTCCCCTGCACATTATATGTTGTCTGGCGATAAAATATTATGTTAAGGTTGCGCCGTCATTGGGGAGTAGCCGGTTTCTGAATACATTTTCAGAAGCGCCCGTATCAACATACTCGTTTCATACAGAAACGTGGTGCGGGCAACCAGGTCAGGTTGGCGAGACCATAGGCATGTAACCCCGCGTTGGCTGGGGGTGGGTTACGTGCATATGGAGAGACCCGGCCGAGGCTTTTTTTCAATGAACCTTTCCGCAACGCTTATTCTTGCCTTTGGCATGTCAATGGACGCTTTTGCCGCCTCCATCGGCAAGGGTGCCACTTTGCACCGCCCGCGTTTCCGCGAAGCTTTCCGTACCGGTTTAATCTTTGGTGCCATTGAGGCCATTACCCCGCTGATTGGCTGGGGCCTGGGCCTGATGGCCAGCCGCTATATTATGGCCTGGGATCACTGGGTGGCTTTTGCCCTGCTGTTTATTCTCGGCTCACGCATGATTATGGAAGGGCTGAAAGCCCCGGCCGCGGATGAACCCTGCAAAGATTGCCACAGCTTCTGGGTGCTGGCCGCCACGGCTGTCGCCACCAGCCTGGATGCGCTGGCCATCGGCGTCGGGCTGGCCTTTTTGCAGGTCAATATTATTCACACTGCACTGGCGATTGGCATGACCACCATGCTGATGGCCACGTTAGGGATGCTGATTGGCCGCTTTATTGGGCCGATGCTCGGCAAACGGGCCGAAATTATTGGCGGGGTGGTGCTGATCGGTATCGGCTGCAACATCCTGTTGCAGCATCTCGGCCTGCTGGCCTGACCCCTGTCAGGCCGCCGGCTGCCGTTGATGCAGCCGGATAACAAAATCGGTTTCACACGCCAGCCCCTCCCCCAACAGCCGCCGCGCCTCTTCACCGGCACGCCAGGCAAATGGCGTCATCTGTAAGAGTTGCAATGCCGCCCCGCCCGTCAGCGCCATCGGGTAAGCCAGCGTCTGCTGGCGCAGGCGGGTAAAACCGGGGAACTGCTCATCCTGCTCCGGATGCAACTGGACATCCTCATACACTGCTGCCTTGAGTTGATACAGGTGCCGTGGCCCCGGTGCCACTGTCAGCACATAGCCACCCGGTTTTACCGTACGGGCCAGCTCCTGCGCATTACAGGGCGCATAAATGCGCACCACGGCATCCAGGCTGTTATCCTCGAACGGCAAACGGTGGCTGGAGGCGACGCAGAAATTCACCTGCCGGTAGCGTTTGGCCGCATAACGCACCGCCACTTTGGCGACGTCCAGCCCATAGACCGTGATTGCCCGCGTCTGTTTCAGCTGCCCTGCCAGCGCCGCCGTGTAATAGCCCTCACCACAGCCGATATCCAGCACGGCCTGCGCCGACGCCGGCAGTACCTCATCCAGTAACGTGCAGACCTGCTGCTGCAACGGCTGGTAATGCCCTGCGTCCAGAAAATCGCGGCGCGCCTGCATCATCTCCGGGCTGTCTCCGGGCTGTTTCGAGCGTTTATGCTGCACCGGCAGCAGGTTGACATACCCCTCTTTGGCGCGGTCAAACTGGTGGTTTTGTTCGCAACGCCATTGCTGGGCATGGGGCTGCAACGGCAGGTGACAGAGGGGACACTGGTAAGCCATGAGAAATTCCGTAAGCGCGGCGCGGGCCGCAGTCATTGAGGAGCGCCAGTCTAATCAACCCGGCAGGCCCGTGCAACCGTCAGGCTGGTCAAGTGCGGGCCACTCTGGCTACACTGGCGATTCTTTTCCCTTCAGCCCGGATGGCCCATGAAACACGATTCCCCCCTGCTCAGTGCGATCCCTGCCCTCGCCTACGGTTTCGGCGACAAGCGCGCCCTGATGCCGGTTGCCCTCGCGCCCTGGCGCGCCTCCTCCCCGGAGAAAAAACAGGTGCACGGCACCCGCATCGCCGACGTCACCCAGCCCGCCGAATGCTGCGGCGAGGCCGATGGCTTTTTCACCCGCCAGCCGGGCATTTTGCTGACGGTGCTGACGGCGGATTGCCTGCCGGTGCTGTTCAGCCGCCGTGACGGCGCGGCCATTGGGGTGGTGCATGCCGGGTGGCGCGGGCTGGCAGACGGCATTATTGAGAAAATGGCCGAACGGATCGCCTGCGAAGAGGCGCTCTCTGACTGGGTCGCCACGATTGGCCCGGCGGCGCACCCCTGTTGTTACCAGGTGAGTGATGAACTTACGGAGACCTTTTTGCAACGCCTGCCGGATTTACCGGCGTCACGGGTGATGCCGCGGCCGCGCTATCTGGATCTGCCGGGGATAGCGGCCGCCAAATTGCAGTCGCTGGGGTTTGGGGCGGTAGAGAATCTGGCACCCTGCACCATTTGCAGCCTCAGCCAGCAGGCAGACGGCCCGCGCTATGCCTTTACCAGTTATCGCCGTAACAGCCACCGGCGGGCGGTGGACCCGGCACACCCCGGCATCCGCGGCCGTAACCAGCATTCCGGGCTGGTGATCCTGCCCTGAATCGCGCCCATAAAAAAACCCGCACATGGCGGGTTTTTTTCACAGCTGACGCTGCTTAGATTGCAGTTACGTTAACTGCAGACGGGCCTTTCTGGCCGTCTTGGATTTCGAACTCAACGTTCTGGCCTTCAGCCAGGGTTTTGAAGCCGTTACCCTGGATAGCAGAGAAGTGTACGAACACGTCTTTGCTGCCGTCAGCTGGGGTGATGAAACCGAAACCTTTGGATTCGTTGAACCACTTAACTTGACCTTTGATCTTTGCCATCTTGAGTATTTCCTTTGGATTGTTTAAACCGCCCGGAGGCGTTACATAGACAAACTAGAGTCGTTACTGCTTGAGGCACTAAGATAAAAATCGGCAGAGAAGCGGTATTCAACGTGAACGTCTTTACTCAGAACTTCTTTACTGAAAATGCCACACATATACAGAACTGTACCTCGTTTTACCCAGATGCGTTATCACATACTCTGTAATCAATGGCAAGCCATTTTTAATCACTGATGGACATGTCGCACATATTTGAAACGGTTAAACGCGTTGGCCATCCCCTACGGTGAAAATAAGTTGATAGCCACGCTATTTTCTGCTCTGTATTTTACGCCCTCTACAATGTGGGTGTATCCCCGTACATTGCGGCCAAGCAATAACAACCGATCTTGATTATTGATCATTTATCCGGTGGCTGTAAGCGCCGGAGCCTGATAAATGATAATTATTATGCGATTTTATCGCGTTATAACGGCATAGCAATGCTGTTTTTTATCTTATGAAAAACAGATATTTGACTTAAGTCACAAGTTTACGTTTTTAACACACTGTTTTTCAAGAGAAAGTCAGCATAAGCGCGCCTGCGCCCCTTCTGCACCCCCGGCTGCGGGGCAACGCCGGCAGCCCGCACCGCCGCAGGACTTCCGGCGACTGCGCTTTTCTTCTGCCGGCCACAGGCGGTTGTCCTTTTCTCTTTACCTTTTTATTGTGACAGTCTGATGAAAACACAGGAGTTTACCCTTTACCACCACCGGCCCCCGGCACCGGCATTGACCCGTCTTTCGCGGTGCACCGGTTCACCATGACAGTGCAGGTTTTTTTGGTTACTTTTCCATCAGAACATTATTGCACCAGGCAAAAAACTGACCTTCAGGCTATTTGCGGTTATCGGGATTGTCAGAAATAAAATAGCGATACCGCCTGTCATGGAATAACGCGTTGCCGCTGCGCTATTACACTACAAAAATACTCCCCTTATCCCTGTTATGACAGGGTGGAATTAAAGCACCCTTTAAAAGGGAAATAGCAGAAGCGGATAAAAGGATTTTTATATCCCACTTTTATCACTCAATAATGATAAAAAATCATTGATAAGAAAAGTTGCAGAATGTGGAACACTTATCCCAGGTTGGGTGGCTCACCCGGTGTCGGCCGGGGTCTTCCTGCCCAGCAGCTTAATGCCCGCGAAAGCAACTTACCGCGAGCAACCTGCCGGCAGGAGCCTGATAACCATACGGTTAGCAAGCCTTCCAGCGGGTTTGCCCTTTCTCTCCCTAAAAAATGACACTTATTCTCATTAAACCCGGTAACTTAAACAAATTGATAACATTTTAGGGTGCACACCCCTCTGCGTTATTTTTCATTGCTGTTTGGCTGCCGCCCTACCGCAATTTCAAACGCCCCGGATTATTTTTGCAGGGCCGGCGAAGTGGCCGGTGAGGACAAATTAATGCGGCCACCAATTTTGAGTGCGCTAAACGCGTGTGCCGATATATTTTCTGCCAAAATAGCCTGTTGTAAAATGCCGGGCGGCTCATCCAGGGATTCATCCGCTAATTCAAACACTCCCCAATGAATCGGGATCGCACGTTGGCAATTGAGCTGCTTAAACAATTGGGCAGACTGTTGCGGGTCCATATGCTGCGGCCCCATGAACCATCGTGGTGCATAGGCACCGATCGGCAAGGCGGCCAGATCAAAGGGCCCAAGCCGTTCGCCAATCTGATGCAACAACGGCGTATACCCGCTGTCACCGGAGAAATAGAGGCGCACGGTGGGGTGGGTGATGACCCAGCCGCACCATAAACTGCGGTTGCGGTCCCACGGCGTGCGCATACTCCAGTGCTGGGCAGGCACACAGTGGAAATCCAGCCCGTTAAGCTGTTTCATGTCCCACCAGTCCAGCTCCTCTACCTGGCGGGCGCCGCGCCGCGTCAGCCAGCTTTTCAGGCCCAACGGCACGAGAAAGGTCACATCCGGGAAACGTTTAAGCAACTTTTTGACCGTTTGCTTGTCAAGATGATCATAGTGATTATGCGAAAGCAGCACCACATCAATGGGCGGCAGGTGATCAATCTCTGCCGCAACCGGGGTTTTTCGCCGCGGGCCGTAGAAGGAGAGCGGGGAAGCCCGTTCTGACAATGCCGGATCCGTCAGGATATAACGGCCCTGCACACGGAACAGCACGCAGGCGTGGCCCAGCCACCAGGCGGCGTCGTCATTGCCGCTGAAATCGGGCTGCTGCCACCAGTCGGCAATAAAACGCGCATAGCCCTGTGCCGGTGGCCGTGGCAGCCCCTGTTGCTTGCGTTCTTCTTGCCAGCGGCGGAAATCCCCTTCACCACGCGTTTGGGTTTGCTGCGGGTTACGGAATCCGTCAGGTGTGTGGTGGGCTTTGCTGGCATCGTAATAGCGGTTTTTATGGGCCATAGCGGCGCTCCCTGGCAAATACGCCCGACCGGCGGGACGCCGGCAGGCAGCATGGCTGTGCAGCCGATGCCTGATGACGGAATGGGTAACACAAGGATGCCGCGAAGGCATCCGGTAAATATTATGGATTTGTTAATGGCCCGGCACATTCCCCTTATCACGCCGGGTAAAACAGGGCCGTCGCCCTGTCTCATACCGAATGTTTGTAAGGAGTAAAGATGAACGCGCAAGAAAAGTCCTCCCCTCACCCACGGGCCAAACGGCACCGTTCACCGCTGGCGCGGTTGAGCAAGGCGGTGAAAAGCGGCTGGCAGCGCAGCACCCTGCCCGCTCGCGGTGTTAATGCCCTGAAAAAGATTGCCAACGCCCTGGTCTTAACGCTGATTATGGTGAGCGTGGTGGTCATTGATGTGGTTGCCACGCTGATGCACGCGCTCTGCCGGTTGTTCGGCGGGCGCAGTATGCGTGACGTCGGCCACCATGCCCCATGATGCAGGGCAGTCAATACCACGTTTTCACAGCATGACGTCTTAAGAAAAGGGTGCCGTCACCACCACGCAGTAAAAAGCCAGCCTTAAGGCTGGCTTTATCATTATCAGGGTGCGGGCGTCTCAGGCAGCGGCCATGCCGCACAACTTGCTGAGATTGCGCGCACCCGCCATCACGGTAGCCACATAGGACTGCCGCCGCGTCACCACTTCAACGGCCACACGGGCCCCTTTGTAATTCACCAGGTAAGTAGAAGGCCAGCCCTGCCGGCGCCGGCCGTAGGCTTTTTCATGACTGTCGATGGCGGCATGCGCCACGACCAGATGGGAGAGATTTTTATCGCCTTTAATGATGCGCTTCATAATGGACTCCGCCTTAGACAATACTGTCACAATGAAGAAACATTAATCAGTTGAAAGGTCTGACTTTTTAGCTCACCCTATTTATATAGCTTAATTTCAGGCGCCTTGCAGCATCGGCATCTGACTGAGTAAAAAACACTCCATTGCGGCCCGCAACGGGCAGGTATTGTAGGCCAGCCATTCGCCGGCGGGGTTGGTGATGCACGCGATCCATTGCTGGCCGGGGTTATCGGCGGGGAAACGCAGGTTGATGCGGTAATGGCAGATGATCGGCCAGGCATCGGCCGGGTTATTGCAGTAATCCTTGCCTTTCATGCCGCCGTACGGGTACCACTTATCCGGATTTTCGCCGGTTAACTCAGCGATGGTGCGATTAATATCGCTATCATGTTCTTCAGACCAGTCAATCATTGGGAAGCCTCGCCCTGTTAAAGAGTGGCTTCAGCTTACGGCGGCATTACGTCACTTTTATGACAGCGCGTGGCGGGGGGAAACGGGCGGGTAATCAGCGGAACAGGCAAAGGGATCCCTGCTCCGCAGACGGGTTAACGTTCCGGCACAAAACCTTTGAACTGAAGTATTTCTTCTTCCTGGGCGGGCGTGTCATGCGCTGCATCGCCGCCGGCCAGCCGCGCCAGCAGCTCCGTCTGACGGCGTTGCTGTTCAGCAATCTCCGTTAACAGCCGGATCTGCTCATTGGCCCTGACGCTGGCACGGTTTACCTTAAACCAGACCACCAGCAGCAATAAGGCGCTTAACAGTGATACCGCCAGCGATACCACGCCCGACGAACCTAATAAAAAATCAAACATTGCCTGTCCTGCCAGCAAAATAACCAGGCTCTTATCCTACCATCCGGCGGGCAGCACTGAACAGCAGCACTGCCCTACCAGGGGATAAAGGCGGTGACAGCACACATGCCGAGGGTGAAGTTCCCCCCCTGGTCGCAGTAACTGTTCAGGGCCAGCAGATACAGCGCGACGCACACCACACCGATGCCGGCTGCGGTGGCCACTACTTTACATTTCACCGTGATGTCTGCCTCAAGACCACTGAGATAATGGCGTATGCTACGCACCCTACCTTAAACCGGGGTGTAACTGAACCCGCATTGGCCGGGGATTTTTTTTCAGAATGTTGCCCTTTTTTGCCGCCGGGGCAGCCGGTAGAGTCGTGCCCGGTGCCCGCAGTGGGCCGTTTTACCGGGGGAGATAATATGCGGTTTAAGGGATTGGCAGCCATCGCGGTACTTTACGTGGTGTTTCTGTTTTCCGGCTACGGGGTGCTGGCCGGCAGTGAGAAAAACGCGGCCGGGCTGGGCCTGCATTGCCGCTATCTCACGGCGCGGGGCGTAGTCAGCGCGCAGTTCCTGCATTCTGACAGCGGCATCGTCGGAGTGAGCCAGTGTCCCTTGCTGAAAAAAGCGGTGGACGTGGTGGAGTAAGCGCGTAAAAAAACCCGCCGCGGCGGGTTTTTCTTATTCAGCAGCGGTGAACTTCAGGTCAATCAGCGCGATGGCTTTCTGCACTGCCCGCTTGGTGACCGCATCCGCGCCCGCCGGGTGGCGGTCAAAATCGATGCTTTTCAGCTGGTGTGACATCTTATCGCGCACCTCAGCCGGGGCGATCACATCAATCACATCCAGAATCTGTTTAATCACCAGCTGGCAGGCGACCAGGTCAGAGACCAGCTCCTGATCCTGCGTCAATAGGTCTGACATGGGTTACCTCTGTTTTAATCAGTTGCTCTGTTTACCACCCGCAATGTGCGTGGCGGCGGCAAGCATACCATGCGTTTACGCCGGGCAGAAAACAGAAAACCCGCCGCAGCGGGTTTCCAGGAACCATCAGTTTCATGTGAGGATTAGTTTGCTACAGAAAGAACCAGCCACGCCACCGTGCACCAAAAAGCAACACAACCGGCCAAAACATACGACAAAGGTGATTGAATCATATAGTGCATAACGACCTCGCATCGACAACTGTGTTATGAAAGTATCTCCTGGGAGATTAAGATTAATCTTACACCATAATCTTAAGTCTGCTGATGATTTATCGGATAATTGTTGTGATAGCCGCTGGCTATTTTCCGAAATGTTGACTGTGTCACAATCCCGGCATTTTACTGTGCATGTTTACCTGCCGCACTGTCGCCGGTGTAACAGCCCTGTCCTGTTTCAGGGCAATGCGCCGTGGCAGCGCACAGGCTGCACCGCGCCGGGATGGCGTTGAGCGGCTATGCTTGACTGAGGGGAAGGTGTTGCCGGCCGCTTCCGGTAAGCCGGTGTTGACCAAAAGGATATGCTGACGATGTATGCCCTGATTTTGTCGATTTGCTACCTGGGCGGTGGATGTGATGACCTGGTGATTGATGCGTTCAATACGGAACAACAGTGCCTGGCATCAATGGATGAGCAGCGGCTGCGCCATGCCGCCTGCTACCCGATAGAGGATTTTATTGACGGCTATGGCGTGCCGGCAGAGGAGCGTGCGGATTTCTGAGCGGGAAACGCCCTGGGAAATTTCCGGCTGAAGGGCGATAAAGGTTGCCTGACGATCCTCAGATGCTAGATTGATGATAATTTGCACATACCGGGGTGAAGTATGAAGTTCTCGGAACAAGAGATTCAACCGTTATGGGATGAGGTGGCACGTATTATCGGCGAGGGGGTCATTACGTTGCGCCATCAGGCGCGCCCGCTGAGCACGGATGCGCTGATTGAGCTGCTGGGGCATCAGTTGCGGGCCACCCCGGATACCCAACGGCGTATCATGCTCGGGGCGGCCATCAATATGCTCAAAGACAAAAACCGGGTCAATTGACGCCGGTTAACCGTGCGGTGCCGCCGGCCCGGCTGCCCGCCTGGTCAGCACCCACTTAATCAGTACCCACTTAGTCAGCAATCGTCAGTTCTGCGGTTTTCAGGCACTTCTCCAGCACCACATAATGCTGCCCATCCAGAAAGAGATAGTCGTTGATGATCATCCAGCGCACCATCGCGTCAAAATCATCCATCAATGCCCTGGCATCCGCTTCTTCCTGCGGGATGCGCCGGTTTTCCGCCCCGTGGCAGAAATAATACTCATAGACCGGCTCCGTCACGAAAATGCTGCTGGGTTCATCCTCTTTATTGCTCAACCGCTCAATATGCCAGTCACGGCGCGCCTCGCCCAACAGCCCTTCTGCCAGCGCGCGGTTAAGCGTCTGTTGGGGGTTAAGATCGTGGGCTTGTGGTAAGGCAGCCAGCGTGGCCTGGCGGATAACCTGGTACAACAGGATAAAGGTATTCATTGATAATCAGACGCCCCTCTGTGAGCCGCGCCACCGTGGCGGGCTTTCCGGACACACAAACACGCCATTATTCTGGCCCCCGCTTTGTAACATCCAGCCGGGGCGGCGGCAATCCCTGTTTATACCGGCCGCTCAGTCGCTGTCGTGCCGGTCGCGCTGGGCGAAAATAAACATCCGCTGGGCTACCTCATCCGCCCCTTTGATCATCGTGGTCTGCCGGATATTGCCCTGATTCACCGCCCGGTTAAACGCCAGCTCATGCGCCTGTTCAACCAGGGCAATCACTTTGTCACGGGTGGGTTTGTCAACGGCGCCGAGCAGGGTGGTAATAATGGCCTGATAGGCATGTGAGGCGTAGGTCAGGTTTTTTTCGCGCTGTTCCAGGACCTCAATACGGGCTGTCAGTTCTTCAAGCGAAGCATGATTTTCCATGACACTCTCCCTCTGAAAGGTGCCATCGCCGCGAAGACGTCGCCTGCGGGCAGAACACCCGCAGGCCATGAAGCGCGATGACTTACGTAAGTTTAGCAGAGGAACCGCAGCGGGGCGGCTTAACGGCGGGCAATGATCCAGATGGCGTGAATGATACCAGGGATGTAACCCAGCAGCGTCAGCAGGATGTTGAGCCAGAATGCCCCACCAAAACCGACCTGCATAAACACACCCAGCGGCGGTAAAATGATGGCAATAATGATACGTATCAGATCCATATAGTCTCTCCTTATTGTCGTCTGTTCTATTAACTCTAGACGATTATGCTGATTATTCAAGGCTATACAAAATTTTACAAACCATCATCCGGTACGGCGGGCAGGCACGGCGGGCAACGCCTGTGCCTGCCCTGCCCGGTCAACGTTGTTCATCCCGTGAATCGACCTCATCCGCATCCTGATCGGCGGGAATAATATTGCGCTGGTGGAAGGCCACTTCCTCACCCTGTTTCAGCTCCCAGTGGTCGAAAGGGATGTCTGCCGCCGGGGAGACCACCACCACATTGCCGATCAGCGTCTCGCCTTCACGGCGGGCCAGCATCACGTCCAGCAGGTAGACGTGATCCAATCCGTGGGTTTCCAGCCGCACGATATCACCCACAATGACCCTGTGGGCGCCCGCCGGGTGTTGGGTAGAAAACTGCACATCCGTTCTCATCATCTTTCTCCTTTTTATAGGTAACTTCATAAGGATAGATGATATTTTTCCGCTTTGCCGCCAATCTGCCCCCCTGCTCAGCAGGCAGAAACCGGCCGTGCTTCCCTCAGCGGTAGAGAATCGCTTGCGAGATCCACTGGTTGGGTACCTGGGTCGGCTCTACGTTGGTCACAAAATAGTAATGCGCACCCATCGCATCCGCTTTTTTCTGAATGAGTTCGGCGGCATTCATTGGGTTGCCGTATACCGTGACCGACGCCGTGCCGACCTGCGTCAGGTTGGCGGTTTGGTCGCGGCGGATCTCCTGCGCATGTGCGCCCGGTGACAGGGTACCCAGCGGCGCGCTTTCGGTCAGGCTACAGGCGCTCAGGCAAAGCGCCAACAGGGCAGGCAAACCAATCTTCATAAGTGTCATGATGTTATTCCATAAAAAGGGGGATTGCCGCCCAGCATACCGCCCCAGGGACACTGCCCGCCACTCTCTTTCGTTATCAACTTCTTATGCCCGGCCGCTTTTATTTACGTCCCTTTTGCCGCTGCCCCGGTGGTGCAACCTAAATAAAAGCTAAACAAAAATGTCATAATAATTGAGACACCCCTCATAAAATGCTGACCGGTCTGGTTCTACACTCTTAACGCCGTGTAATATCGTTTTTAACAGCAACAAACTCCCCTTTTCTGCTTTTTCTTCTTTTGCGGCCCTGTCGGCCCCGGTGAATGTGAGGATATGCCCTGTGGCAACCAGTTTCCCTGCGTTGTTTTCCCTGTTGTTATTTGCCGTGTCGATCACCCTTTGCCTGCGCAAGGGGATTACCAACCTGTTCTGGTTGATCTGCCTGCTGGCCAGTTCGCTGATCTTTATCCTGCTGAACCTGCTCTACTACGCCAGCAACTACTTTACCGGCAACGGCATCAATGATTCGGTGCTGTACACCCTGACCAGCAACCTGGAAGGCGCGGGGATGACCAAATACCTGCTGCCGGGGCTGGCGCTGCTCGGTGGGCTGGTGCTGCTGTTTTGTGGGGTGGTGTGGGTGCTGCTGCGGGCGTGGCGCCTGAAAAACCGCCCGGTCTATAGCCTGACGGCATTTGCGCTGATCAGCGCCTCCCTGGTCATCACCCCGGCCACCGGGGAGATTTACACCATGATCAAATCGCGGCGTGCGGACAAAGGCGAAGAGTTTTACACCTATTACAAAATCCCGTCCCGGCTGATCAGCGGCAAAAAGCGCAACCTGGTCTACCTCTACGCCGAGAGTTTTGAGCGCACCTATTTTGATGAGCAGGCGTTCCCCGGCCTGACGCCGGATCTGGCGGCGGTGAAACAGCAGGCGCTGGACTTCAGCCAGACCCGCCAGTTACCGGGCACGGAATATACCATCGCCGGGATGGTGGCCTCGCAATGCGGCATTCCGCTGTTTGCGCCGTTTGACGGCAACGCCGCCGGTTCAGTGGACGGCTTCTACCCCGGCAAAATCTGCCTCGGCGATATTCTGAAAGCCTCCGGCTACGCCCTCTCCTTCTATCAGGGGGCGGATCTGGCGTTTGCCGGCAAAGGGCAGTTTTTGAAGTCGCACGGGTTTGATCAGATCTATGGCCGCAAAGAGCTGCAACCGCAGCTTCAGGACCCGGCCTACGTCAATGACTGGGGGTTGTATGACGACACCCTGCTGGATCAGGCCTATGCGCAGTTTGAAACGCTGTCGGAACAGGGAAAGCCATTTGCCTTGTTTGCGCTGACGGTGGATACCCACCACCCGGACGGCTACGTATCACGCAGTTGCCGGAAAAACCGTTACCCGATAAACGGTAAAGAGAACAAATCCCTGAGCGCCATCCTGTGCAATCAGGAGACGGTGGCGAACTTTATCCGCCGCATCCAGCAGTCGCCTTACTACAAAGACACGGTGATTGTGGTCTCTTCCGATCACCTGGCGATGAATAACACCGCATGGAGCCAGCTGACGCGCCATGACCGTAAAGACCTGTTCTTTATCCTCGACGGCAGCGGCACGCTACAGGGCATGAACCACCAGCCGCGCAGCACGCTGGATAACGGCGCCACGGTGCTCGATCTGCTGGGCGGTGACAATTTCATTGGTCTTGGCCGCAGCACGCTCTCCAACGCCTCCCTGACCACTACCACGCAGGATCTGGCCGCGAAAATCACCTCCTGGGTACCGGCGCTGATTGAGCTGTGGGGCGTACCGAAACGCATCAGCCACTATCAGGTTGATCTCAATGCGCACCGCTTCTCCTTCTCCGGCAGCACCTTTACCTACCCGCTGGTGCTGAAGATCGGTAATCAGAAAATTGAGCCGAAGTTTGAAACTTACCTGCTGGCCCCGCTGAACCAGCAACTGGCAGGCTTCCGGCCGGGCGAGCTGTTTGTCTGGGTAGACGCCTGTGACCGCATCGGCCATATCTGGCCGGCGTCGCCGCCTTCCGGCCTCTGCCTCGCCTCCGGCAAGCTGGGGTCACGCCCGGACATCCAGCCGATCACCGGGCCGGTTTTCCAGGGCACCGTGCGTTTCCCGTTGGACAAGCACAGCGATACCCTCTACCAGCAGACGGTGGCGCAGCTGCAACAGGCGCCGGTTCCGGCGGAAAAAGGGTAAAAAAAACGGGAGCCGCAAAGGCTCCCGTTTCGCAGGCGTGATGACGATTACATGTTGCTGATGATGTCGTCGCCGAACTCGCTGCATTTACGCAGGGTGGCGCCTTCCATCAGGCGTTCGAAATCGTAGGTCACGGTTTTGGCGGCAATCGCGCCTTCCATGCCTTTCACAATCAGGTCTGCGGCTTCGAACCACTGCATGTGGCGCAGCATCATCTCAGCAGAGAGGATAACTGAACCTGGGTTCACTTTGTCCTGGCCGGCATACTTCGGTGCGGTACCGTGGGTGGCTTCAAACAGCGCGCACTCGTCACCGATGTTGGCGCCCGGCGCGATGCCGATCCCGCCGACCTGTGCAGCCAGCGCATCAGAGATGTAGTCACCGTTCAGGTTCATACAGGCGATCACGTCATACTCAGCCGGGCGCAGCAGGATCTGTTGCAGGAAGGCGTCAGCGATCACGTCTTTGATGACGATCTCTTTGCCGCTGTTCGGGTTCTTGATTTTCACCCACGGGCCGCCGTCAATCAGTTCACCGCCGAACTCTTCACGGGCCAGTTGGTAGCCCCAGTCCTTGAAGGCACCTTCGGTGAATTTCATGATGTTGCCTTTATGCACCAGGGTCACGGAGTCGCGGTCGTTGGTTATCGCATACTCAATGGCCGCACGGACCAGGCGCTTGGTGCCCTCTTCAGAACACGGCTTAATGCCGATGCCGCACTGCTCTGGGAAACGGATCTTCTTCACGCCCATTTCGTTTTGCAGGAAGTTGATCACTTTATCCGCTTCTGCAGAACCGGCTTTCCACTCGATACCCGCATAGATGTCTTCGGAGTTCTCACGGAAAATCACCATGTCGGTGTCTTCCGGGCGTTTCACCGGGCTTGGGGTGCCCTGATAGTAACGCACCGGACGCAAGCAGATGTAGAGATCAAGCTGTTGGCGCAGGGCAACGTTCAGGGAGCGGATACCGCCACCGACCGGGGTGGTCAGCGGGCCTTTGATGGCCACACGGTATTCACGGATCAGGTCAAGGGTCTCTTCCGGCAACCAGACATCTTTGCCGTACAGTTCAGTAGATTTCTCGCCGGTGTAAATTTCCATCCAGGAAATTTTACGCTCACCCTTGTAAGCTTTCTCAACCGCTGCATCCACAACCTTGATCATGGCGGGGGTAACATCGACGCCGATGCCGTCACCTTCGATGAACGGGATGATCGGGTTATGCGGAACAACCAGTTTACCCTGAGCATCAACCGTAATTTTATTACCTTCCGCCGGAACAACTACTTTGCTTTCCATTAACCTCTCCTTCAAAGCGCACTTTGTTAATGATTTGTAAGATGCGTGTCAATACTACTTGAATATTCAGCCCGCGCCAATCTGAAACCGTTATCGGCTATAATGCGCCTATTGTGGCCAACGTTAAAGAACATGAAAAAAATCCCTGTTAAAAATCACCACGTTAAACGATTCAGCGCGCCTGCGGCCGCGCGCAGTGAAAAACCTGCCGGCCCGCGGCGCATTGTGCTGTTTAACAAACCCTTCGATGTGCTGCCGCAATTTACCGATGAAGCCGGGCGCGCCACCCTGAAAGATTTCATTCCGTTGTCCGGGGTGTATGCCGCCGGGCGGCTGGACCGCGACAGCGAGGGGCTGATGGTGCTGACCAATGACGGCAAATTGCAGGCTCAGCTCACACAACCGGGCAAACGCACCGGGAAAATCTACTATGTTCAGGTAGAGGGCGAGCCGGATGAGGCGGCGCTGGCGGCACTGCGCCACGGCGTGACGCTGAAAGACGGCCCGACCCTGCCGGCCGGGGTGGAACGCGTGACCGAACCGGCGTGGCTCTGGCCGCGTAACCCGCCCATCCGCGAGCGCAAGGCGATCCCCACCGCCTGGCTGAAAGTGACGCTCTACGAGGGGCGCAACCGGCAGGTGCGCCGGATGACTGCCCACATCGGGTTCCCGACCCTGCGGCTTATCCGTTATGCCATGGGCAGCGCCACCCTCGGCACGCTGGCCCCCGGCGAATGGCGGGAAGTGCCGCACCTTTAGTTCCGTTTCAGCTGTTCAAGGAGAGCCTATGTTCAAACCCCATGTTACCGTGGCCTGTGTGGTGCACGCCCAGGGCCAGTTCCTGGTGGTGGAGGAAACCATCCGCGGCAAACCGTTGTGGAACCAGCCGGCCGGGCATCTGGAAGCGGACGAAACGCTGGTGCAGGCGGCAGAGCGCGAACTCTATGAGGAGACCGGCCTGCGCGCGCAGGTGCAGCATTTCCTGCGGCTGCATCAGTGGATCGCGCCGGACAACACGCCGTTCCTGCGCTTCTGCTTTGCGCTTGACCTGCCTGCCCCGCTGCCCACCGCGCCGCAGGACAGCGACATCGACCGCTGCCTCTGGCTGCCGGCTGATGAGATCCTGCAGGCCACCAACCTGCGCTCGCCGCTGGTGGCCGAGAGCCTGCGCTGCTGGCAGCAGCCGGCACGCTACCCGCTCTCCCTGCTGGCGGCATTTAACTGGCCGTTCCCGGCCTAGGCAATTTGTGTGATTGTCGCATTCGGCGGTGCAGCAGCCCCGGCAACGTGTTAAAATCCGGCGCTCATTTTTAACAGGCATGGCCGGCCTGCCCCGCCATGCCGTGCGGCACGCGCGCTGCGCCTGCCGCCTGGTATACAGGCTCGTGAGATTCCCATGTCAGATAACAGTCAGAAAAAAGTAATCGTCGGCATGTCCGGCGGCGTTGATTCCTCGGTTTCCGCTTACCTGTTGCAGCAACAGGGCTATCAGGTGGCCGGACTGTTTATGAAGAACTGGGAAGAGGACGACGACGAAGAGTATTGCACCGCCGCCACCGATCTGGCGGACGCGCAAGCCGTGTGCGACAAGCTCGGCATTGAGCTGCACACCGTCAACTTTGCCGCCGAATACTGGGATAACGTGTTCGAGCTGTTCCTGGAAGAGTATAAAGCCGGGCGCACGCCGAATCCCGATATCCTCTGCAACAAAGAGATCAAATTCAAAGCCTTCCTGGAGTTCGCCGCAGAGGATCTGGGCGCAGACTACATCGCCACCGGCCACTATGTGCGCCGCCAGGATGTGGACGGCGTCAGCCGTTTGCTGCGCGGCATCGACGGCAACAAAGACCAGAGCTACTTCCTCTACACCCTGAGCCACGAACAGATTGCCCAGAGCCTGTTCCCGGTGGGTGAGCTGGAGAAGCCGGAAGTGCGCCGCATTGCGGAAGAACTGGATCTCATCACCGCGAAGAAAAAAGATTCCACCGGCATCTGCTTTATCGGTGAGCGCAAATTCCGTGATTTCCTCGGCCGCTACCTGCCTGCCCAGCCGGGCCGCATCCTCAGTGTTGACGGCGCCGACATGGGGCAGCACCAGGGGCTGATGTACCACACCCTCGGCCAGCGCAAAGGCCTGGGTATCGGCGGCGTCAAAGACGGCGGCGAAGACCCGTGGTACGTGGTGGATAAGGATGTCGAAAACAACATCCTGGTGGTCGCGCAGGGCCACGAGCACCCGCGCCTGATGTCCACCGGCCTGATTGCCCAGCAGCTGCACTGGGTTGACCGTCAGCCGCTGACCGCCCCACTGCGCTGCACGGTGAAAACCCGCTACCGCCAGCAGGATATTCCCTGCCTGGTGACGCCGCTGGATGGCGAGCGTATCGAGGTGCGTTTTGATGAGCCGGTGGCGGCCGTCACGCCGGGCCAGTCCGCCGTGTTCTATCTGGATGAGGTCTGCCTTGGCGGCGGCATCATCGAACAACGTATTCAGGGGTAACCGTGGCGAAAAATTACCATGACATCACGCTGGCGCTGGCCGGGATCTGCCAGTCAGCGCGGCTGGTGCAGCAACTGGCCCAGGACGGCCAGTGCAACCGCGACGCGCTGGCCGTCACGCTGAAAAGCGTGCTGGAAACTAACCCTGCCTCCACGCTGGCGGTGTTCGGTAATGACCCCGGCAACCTGATGCTGGGGCTGGAAACGCTGATGGGCGTGCTGAACGCCAACCGCCAGGGCCCCGGTGCCGAGCTGACCCGCTACACCCTGAGCCTGATGGTGCTGGAGCGCAAGCTGAGTGCCAGCAACGGCGCACTGGCGACCCTCTCTGAGCGCATCAGCCAGCTTGAACGCCAGCTGGTGCATTTTGATCTGGAATCCGACACGCTGATGAGCGCGATGGCCGCCATCTACGTGGACGTGGTCAGCCCGCTTGGGCCGCGTATCCAGGTCACCGGCAACCCCGCCATTCTGCAAAACCCGGCCATTCAGGCGCGGGTGCGTGCGGCCCTGCTTGGCGGCATCCGTGCCGCGGTGCTGTGGCAGCAGGTCGGCGGCGGCCGCCTGCAACTGATGTTCTCGCGTAACCGCCTGTTTGAACATGCTAAAAAGATTCTCGCCCAATGTTAACTATCACACCCCAGGAGTTGCTACCGATGGAATTATCCTCACTGACCGCCGTTTCCCCCGTTGATGGACGCTACGGTGATAAAGTCAGCGCGTTACGCGCTATTTTCAGCGAATTTGGTTTGCTGAAATTCCGCGTGCAGGTTGAAGTACGTTGGCTGCAAAAACTGGCCTCCTGCACCGGCATTGCAGAGGTTCCTGCATTTGATGCCGACGCAAACGCTTTCCTTGATGAAATCGTCGCCAATTTCAGCGAGCAGGACGCGCAACGGATCAAAGAGATTGAAAAAACCACCAACCATGACGTCAAGGCGGTGGAGTATTTCCTGAAAGAGAAAGTGGCGGCCGTCCCGGCGCTTAACGCCGTGTCTGAGTTTATCCACTTCGCCTGCACCTCCGAGGACATCAACAACCTCTCCCACGCGCTGATGCTGAACACCGCACGTGACGAAGTGGTGCTGCCTTACTGGCGTAAGCTGATTGACGCCCTGAAAGCGCTGGCCCATGAGTACCGCGACATCCCGTTGCTCTCCCGTACCCACGGCCAGCCGGCGACCCCGTCCACGCTGGGCAAAGAGTTCGCCAACGTCGCGTACCGCATGGAACGCCAGTACCGCCAGCTGGCGCAGGTGGAAATCCTCGGCAAAATCAACGGCGCGGTCGGCAACTACAACGCCCACCTGGCCGCCTACCCGGACGTGGACTGGCACCAGTTCAGCGAGGAGTTTGTCACCTCCCTCGGCGTGACCTGGAACCCCTACACCACCCAGATTGAGCCGCATGACTACATCGCCGAGCTGTTCGACACCATGGCGCGTTTCAACACCATCCTGATCGATTTCGACCGCGACATGTGGGGTTACATCGCCCTCAACCACTTCAAGCAGAAAACCATCGCCGGGGAGATTGGCTCCTCCACCATGCCGCACAAGGTGAACCCGATTGACTTCGAAAACTCCGAAGGCAACCTCGGCCTGGCGAACGCCGTGCTGGGCCACCTGGCCAGCAAACTGCCGGTTTCCCGCTGGCAGCGTGACCTCACCGACTCCACCGTGCTGCGTAACCTCGGCGTCGGCGTCGGCTACGCGGTGATCGCCTATCAGGCCAGCCTGAAAGGCATCAGCAAGCTGGAAGTCAACGAAGACAACCTCGCCTATGAGCTGGACCACAACTGGGAAGTGCTGGCCGAGCCGATCCAGACCGTGATGCGCCGTTACGGTATTGAAAAGCCGTATGAGAAGCTGAAAGAACTGACCCGCGGCAAGCGCGTGGACGCCGCCGGGATGCAGGCGTTTATCGATGGCCTGGCACTGCCGGAAGAGGAAAAAACCCGCCTGAAAGCCATGACGCCGGGCAACTACCTCGGCCGCGCCGTGCAGATGGTGGATGACCTGAAATAAGCGTTTCTGACCTCCTGCCTCACCGGGCGGCACCCCGCCGCCCGTTTTCCCCGGTTTGCCTCCCCTGTTGCGCCTCCGTTTGCCCGGTTATCCCGGCGGTTTACCTGTGGTTTAGCCGGCGCAGTGATAATAGGCGCATCCGGGCAGCCGGCGGCGACAAAAGTCTCGGGCAAACACAGCGGTTCCTGCCATAATGGCGGGCTGAGCCTGACCGGGCCGCGCGCCCGGCTCCCCACTCATGGCAGCATTTCAGAGGAAACAGCTATGCGCGTTTTGGTCGTGGAAGATAATGCCCTGCTGCGCCATCATCTGGCGGTTCAGATGCGGGAGATGGGGCATCAGGTGGATGCCGCCGAAGATGCCAAAGAGGCGGATTACTTTTTGCGGGAACATGCGCCGGACATCGCGATTGTGGATCTCGGCCTGCCGGGCGAAGACGGGCTGAGCCTGATCCAGCGCTGGCGCAGCCACCAGACCACGCTGCCGATCCTGGTGCTGACCGCGCGGGAAAGCTGGCAGGACAAAGTGGCGGTGCTGGAAGCCGGGGCGGATGACTACGTCACCAAACCCTTCCATCTGGAAGAGGTGATTGCCCGGATGCAGGCGCTGATGCGCCGCAACAGCGGGCTGGCTTCCCAGATTATCAGCCTGCCGCCGTTCCAGGTCGATTTGTCACGGCGGGAGCTCAGCATCCATGACCAGCTGATCAAGCTCACCGCCTTTGAGTACACCATTATCGAAACGCTGATTCGTAACGCCGGTAAAGTCGTCAGCAAAGATGCGCTGATGCTGCAACTCTACCCGGATGCCGAACTGCGCGAGAGCCATACCATCGATGTGCTGATGGGCCGCCTGCGCAAAAAGATCCAGGCCGGTTACCCGCATGAGGTGATCACCACCGTGCGCGGCCAGGGCTACCGCTTTGATGTGGGCTGACCGGCACCATGCCTGAGGCCAGCCCGCGATGAGCCGCCGTACGCCTTTTTCGCTCCGCGCCCGCTTCCTGCTGGCCACCGCGGCAGTGGTGCTGGCGTTGTCCCTGGCGTATGGGCTGGTGGCGGTGGTCGGCTATATTGTCAGCTTTGATAAAACCGCCTATACCCTGCTGCGCGGCGAAAGCAACCTGTTCTTCAGCCTGGCGCAGTGGCGCGATAAACGGCTGACCATCACCGTGCCGCCGGATCTTGACCTCAACTCCCCGACGCTGGTGCTGATTTACGATGACCACGGCACCCTGCTGTGGCACCAGCGCGCCGTGCCGGGGCTGGAGTCCCGCATCCCGCGTGACTGGCTGCGCAAGGGCGGCTTCTACGAGCTGGACGCCGACCCGCACCTCAGCAGCACCGTGGTCGGCAATAATCCCCATGCCCAGCGCCAGTTAAAAGGGTACGAAGAGGATGAGCCGTCACTGACGCACTCGGTGGTGGTGAATAAGTACGCCGCCACTGCCCGCCTGCCGCCGCTGAGCATCGTGGTGATCGACACCATCCCGCAGGAGTTACAGCGCAGTGACCTGGTCTGGCAGTGGTTCAGCTATGTGCTGCTGGCTAATCTGTTGCTGGTGCTGCCGCTGCTGTGGCTGGCGGCGCACTGGAGCCTGCGGCCGATCAAGGTGCTGGCGCAACAGGTGGGCGAGCTGGAGAAGCGCGAACGGGAGATGCTGGAGGTGAACCCGCCGCAGGAGTTGCGCAGCCTGGTGCGTAACCTCAATGTGTTGCTGAACAATGAGCGCGGCCGCTCCCTGCGCTACCGCACCACCCTCGCCGATCTGACCCACAGCCTGAAAACCCCGCTGGCGGTGCTGCAATCGACCCTGCGCGCGTTGCGCGGCGGCAAACAGCTCACCATTGAGCAGGCTGAGCCGGTGATGCTGGAGCAGATCAGCCGCATCTCCCAGCAAATCGGCTACTACCTGCACCGCGCCAGCCTCGATTCAGAGAAAAACGTGCTGACCCGCGAAATCCACTCCGTCTCCGCCCTGCTCGACAGCCTCTGTTCCGCGCTCAATAAAGTCTACCAGCGCAAGGGCGTGGTGCTGACGCTGGAGATCCCGCCGGAGCTGACCTTTATCGGCGATAAAAATGACTTTATGGAAGTGATGGGGAACCTGCTCGACAACGCCTGCAAATATTCGCTGGAGTTTATTGAGGTCAGCGCCATTCCGGCGGAAAACCAGCTGGTGCTGGTGGTGGACGATGACGGCCCGGGCATCCCGCCCGCCAAACGTGAGCTGATTTTCCAGCGCGGCCAGCGCGCGGACACGTTACGCCCCGGCCAGGGTATCGGGCTGGCGGTGGCGAGTGAGATCATCATGCGTTATCAGGGCAGCATTACCCTCAGCGACAGCCCGCTCGGCGGCGCGCGGATGCAGGTAACCTTTGGCCGCCAGGGTGAGTCTGGGGAATAAATGCCCGCCTGATGGCTTTTGCGCAGGGAAATACACGCGCCGCGCCCGGCATCCGTTATACTCGCTGCTAGTCTCCCCCGAACAGTGGAATACACAATGGATTACCAACTTGACCTCGACTGGCCTGATTTCCTGCAACGTTACTGGCAAAAGCGCCCGGTTATCCTGAAGCGCGGCTTCAAGAACTTTATTGACCCGATCTCCCCGGATGAACTGGCCGGGCTGGCGATGGAAAATGAGGTCGACAGCCGGCTGGTCAGCCATGACGAAGGCAAATGGCAGGTCAGCCACGGGCCGTTCACCAGCTTTGATCATCTGGGTGAGACGAACTGGTCGCTGCTGGTGCAGGCAGTTGACCACTGGCATGAGCCGTCTGCGGCGCTGATGCGCCCATTCCGCCACATCCCGGACTGGCGCATGGATGATCTGATGATCTCCTTCTCGGTACCGGGCGGCGGCGTTGGCCCGCATCTCGACCAGTACGATGTGTTTATCATCCAGGGCACCGGCCGCCGCCGCTGGCGCGTGGGGGAAAAGGTGGCGCTGAAGCAGCACTGCCCGCACCCCGACCTGCTTCAGGTCGAGCCGTTCGATGCCATCATTGATGAAGAGATGGAGCCGGGCGACATCCTCTACATTCCGCCGGGCTTCCCGCATGAAGGCTATTCGCTGGAAAATGCGCTGAACTACTCCGTGGGCTTCCGTGCGCCGAACGGCCGCGAGCTGGTGAGCGGTTTTGCCGACTACGTGCTGTCACGCGAGCTGGGCAGCAAGCGCTACAGCGACCCGGACCTGCCGGCGCGTGAGCAGCACGCGGACATCCTGCCGCAGGAGCTGGACGGCCTGCGCGGCATGATGCTGGAGCTGTTGCAGCAGCCGGAGCACTTTGAGGGCTGGTTTGGGGAGTTTATTTCCCAGTCGCGCCACGAGCTGGATCTGGCACCGCCGGAGCCGCCGTACCAGGCCGGTGAGATTTATGAGCTGATGCAGAGCGGCGAAGTGCTGCAACGCGTCGGCGGCCTGCGGGTACTGCGGATTGGCGAGCGCTGCTTTGTGAACGGTGAGCGCATGGAAACAGAACATGCGGCAGCGGCAAATGCGCTCTGCCAGCACATGACGCTGGATGCCTCGCACTTCGGCGATGCGCTGGATGACCCGTCCTTCCTGGCGCTGCTGGCCGCGCTGGTGAACAGCGGCTACTGGTACTTCAAAGACTGAGTGACCGGCAAACCCGCCGGCCAATGAAAAAAGCCGGGCAGCCTGCGCTGCCCGGCTTTTTTATGCCTCGTTTCAGGCGCTTTTGGCGCGCTGCGCGGTGAGTTCGGCAATACGGGTGATCACCGACACCGATTTTTCCATCCCTTCCAGGGTGGCGAACTCATGTTTGCCGTGGTAGTTGTAACCGCCGGTGAAGATGTTCGGGCACGGCAGCCCCATAAACGAGAGCTGTGCGCCGTCCGTCCCGCCGCGGATCGGCTTCATCACCGGCTCGATGTCATTGTCTTTCATCGCCTGCGCGGCAATCTCAATGATGTGCGGGTGCTTCGCCACCTCCTCGCGCATGTTGTAGTAGCTGTCCTCCAGCGTCACCTCAATGTAGCAATCCGGGTGCAGCCCCTCGCCTACCTGTTCCGCCACGCTTATCAGCTGCTGTTTGCGCGCCTCAAATTTCTCGCGGTCAAAATCACGGATGATGTAGTGCATCTCTGCACGGTCAACGCTGCCTTTCATGCTGTTCAGGTGGAAGAAACCCTCGTAACCGGCGGTGTGCTCCGGCGTCTCCGCCGGCGGCAGCGCCTGATGGATACGGGTCGCCAGTGACAGGGCGTTCACCATCACCCCTTTGGCGGTGCCGGGGTGGACGTTATTGCCGACAATTTTAATCGTGGCCGAGGCGGCGTTGAAATTCTCATACTCCAGCTCGCCCACGCCGCCGCCGTCCACGGTGTAAGCCCACTCGGCCCCAAACGCCGCGACATCAAAGACGTGCGGCCCCTTGCCGACTTCCTCATCCGGCGTAAAGGCCACCCGGATCTCGCCATGCGGAATGTCACCCTGTTTCAGCCGGGCCATCGCCGTCATGATTTCAGCGATACCAGCTTTGTCATCCGCGCCGAGCAGCGTTTTGCCGTCGGTGGTGATCAGCGTCTGCCCCAGTAACTGGTGCAGCACCGGGAACATCACCGGCGACAGCACCTCCTCACCGCTGCCCAGTGCCACATCGCCGCCGCGGTAGTTCTCGACAATCTGGGGGTTCACATTTTTCGCAGTAAAATCCGGCGAGGTATCCAGGTGCGAAATAAAACCGATCACCGGCACCGGCCAGTCCACATTGGCCGGCAGGGTCGCCATCACGCAGCAGTGCTCGCTCAGGGTGATCGCCTCCAGCCCCAGCGCGGCCAGCTCCTGCTGCAATGCATGGGCCAGTTTCCACTGCCCTTCTGTGCTCGGCACCTGGCGGACATTCACTTTTGACTGGGTATCAATAGAGACGTAATGCAGAAAACGATCGAGTAAGTTATCCATAGTCTATCCTCTGAGAGCCGCGGGCCATTATGCGCAGCCTGATGGGGTGAGTGTATTGCGTCAGGTCAGTTTTCATCTTTGTTAACCTTAGCGTTTATTTGCCCCGTTTGGGCCGCTTACGCACTGTTTGCCGGGTTTTTCCCCGCTCAGGCTGCGTAAGCATTGGTGATACCGGCAGTTTCACGTAGAATTCACCCCCTCCGAGATCTGACTCACTGTATGAGACGATAGCCTGCTGCGCGCTGCCAAATCGGCAACCTGAGCACAAGAAAAGAGTGCCCCGATAAATGACTGAAAACCTGTCTCCGACCCCCCTGGTTACCCTGAGCGGATTGAGTAAAGCCTTTGACGGCAAAACCATTATCCGCGATCTCAACCTGACCATTAATCATGGCGAATTCCTGACCCTGCTCGGCCCGTCCGGCTGCGGCAAAACCACGGTATTGCGCCTGATTGCCGGCCTGGAAGAGACCGACAGCGGCACCATCATCCTGGATGGCCAGGATGTGACTGCCGTGCCGGCTGAACACCGCCACGTCAATACCGTTTTCCAGAGCTACGCCCTGTTCCCGCACATGAGCGTGTTTGAGAATGTGGCCTTTGGCCTGCGGATGCAGAAGACGCCGGAGGCGGAGATCGCCGGCCGGGTGACCGATGCGCTGCGGATGGTGCAACTGGATGAATTTGCCCAGCGCCGCCCGCACCAGCTTTCCGGCGGCCAGCAGCAGCGGGTGGCGATTGCGCGGGCGGTGGTCAACCGCCCGCGGGTCTTGCTGCTGGATGAGTCGCTCTCCGCGCTGGACTACAAATTGCGCAAACAGATGCAGAACGAACTCAAAGCGCTGCAACGCAAACTCGGCATCACCTTTGTGTTCGTCACCCACGATCAGGAAGAGGCGCTGACCATGTCAGACCGTATCGTGGTGATGCGTGACGGGCGGATCGAGCAGGACGGCACCCCGCGCCAGATTTATGAGGAGCCGGAGAACCTGTTTGTCGCCAGCTTTATCGGTGAAATCAACATTTTTGAGGCACAAGTGATCCGCCGCCTGGATGACCAGCGCGTGCGCGCCTGGGTCGAGGGGCGTGAGTGTGACATCACCGTGAACCAGCTGGCGGTGACGCCGGGGCAAAGGCTGAACGTGCTGCTGCGCCCGGAGGATCTCAAAGTGCAGGAGATTAACGAGGGCGACACCGCCGAGGGCTTTATCGGCCATGTGCGGGAGCGCAACTACAAAGGCATGACGCTGGAGTCCACGGTGGAACTGGCCAGCGGCAAACTGGTGATGGTCAGTGAGTTCTTCAACGAGGATGACCCGGATGTGGATCACTCCCTCAACCAGACCGTGGCGGTGACCTGGATCGAAAGCTGGGAGGTGGTGCTCGCCGATGAACAGCTCACGTAAGCTTTTTCAGCGCGGGGTGATCCTGCTGGTGGTGGCCTGGCTGACACTGTTTGTCTTCCTGCCGAACCTGATGATCATCGGCACCAGTTTCCTGACCCGCGATAACGACAGCCTGGTGCGGATGGTGTTCTCGCTGGACAACTACCGGCGGCTGCTGGACCCGCTGTACGCCGATGTGCTGCTGCACTCGCTGAATATGGCGCTGATCGCCACCCTCTGCTGCTTGCTGATTGGCTATCCGTTCGCCTTTATCCTGGCGCGGCTGCCGGCCCGCGTGCGGCCGTTGCTGCTGTTCCTGCTGATTGTGCCGTTCTGGACCAACTCCCTGATCCGCGTTTACGGGCTGAAGATTTTCCTCAGCACCCGCGGCTACCTCAATGAGTGGCTGATGGCGCTGGGGCTTACCGATACACCTCTGCGCATTATGTACACGCCGCAGGCGGTGATCCTCGGCCTTATCTACATCCTGTTGCCGTTTATGGTGATGCCGCTCTACGCCAGCATTGAAAAGCTCGACAAAGCCTATCTGGAGGCGGCGCGCGACCTGGGCGCAGGCAAGGTGCAGACCTTTGTGCGCATCATCCTGCCGCTGACCATGCCGGGCATTATCGCCGGCAGTTTGCTGGTGATGCTGCCGGCAATGGGGCTGTTCTACATTGCTGACCTGATGGGCGGTGCGAAAAACCTGCTGATCGGCAATGTGATCAAGAGCCAGTTCCTGAATATCCGTGACTGGCCGTTCGGCGCGGCCACCAGCATCTGCCTGACGCTGCTGATGGGCCTGATGCTGCTTGTTTATTACAAAGTGGCGAAAGCGCTGAACAAAAAAGGGGAGCTGGAATGATTGGACGCGGGTTGCGCGGCGGCTTTATGGCGCTGGTGTACGCTTACTTTTATATCCCCATCATCATCCTGATCGTGAATTCGTTTAACAGTTCACGCTTTGGCTTTAACTGGCAGGGGTTCACTACCCGCTGGTACAGCACCCTGATGAATAATGACAGCCTGATCGAGGCGGCACGCCACTCCGTGACGATGGGCGTGCTCTCCGCGACCTTTGCGACGCTGATCGGCGCGCTGACGGCGGTGGCGCTCTACCGCTACCGCTTCCGCGGCAAGCCGTTTGTCAGCGGGATGCTGTTTGTGGTGATGATGTCGCCGGACATCGTGATGGCGATTTCGCTGCTGGTGCTGTTTATGCTGGTGGGGATGTCGCTCGGCTTCTGGTCGCTGCTGTTTTCCCATATCACCTTCTGCCTGCCGTTTGTGGTGGTCACCGTCTATTCGCGGCTGAAAGGGTTTGATGTGCGGATGCTGGAAGCGGCCCGTGATCTGGGGGCCGGGGAGTTGACCATCCTGCGCAAAATCATCCTGCCGCTGGCGATGCCTGCGGTGGCCGCCGGCTGGCTGCTGAGTTTTACGCTGTCGATGGATGATGTGGTGGTGTCGTCGTTTGTCACCGGGCCGGATTACGAGATCCTGCCGCTGAAGATCTACTCGATGGTCAAGGTCGGGGTATCGCCGGAGATCAATGCGCTGGCGACCCTGCTGCTGGCACTGTCACTGGTGCTGGTGCTCGCCAGCCAGTGGCTGTTGCGTGACCGGTCATCCCATCAGGGGTAGCAACCGGTTGCTTCCTTTCACGCCGGGCGCTCCTTATACTGGGCGCCTGGTTTTTTAATGGACGGCCGAGACGTCCGGATGGTGAAACACCCCTCCCGTGCCGCAGGCACACTGGAGAGAGGGTGATTAACAGGGGTAACAATGAAAAAAACAGCACAGTGGCTGGCAGCGGGCTTACTGGCCGCCAGCGCCTTCGCCCAGGCGGATGACAACAACACCTTATACTTCTACAACTGGACGGAGTACGTCCCGCCGGGCCTGCTGGAGCAGTTCACCAAAGAGACCGGCATCAAGGTGATTTACTCCACCTATGAGTCCAACGAAACCATGTACGCCAAGCTGAAAACCTATAAAGAGGGCGCGTACGACCTGGTGGTGCCGTCGACCTATTTTGTGTCGAAAATGCGCAAAGAAGGCATGTTGCAGAAGATCGACAAAAGCAAGCTCAGCCACTTCTCTGCCCTGGACCCGAACCTGCTGAACAAGCCGTTTGACCCAGGCAATGACTACTCAATCCCTTACATCTGGGGTGCCACGGCGATTGGGGTCAACAGTGACCAGATCGATCCGAAAACCATCACCGGCTGGGCCGACCTGTGGAAGCCGGAATACAAAGGCAGTCTGCTGCTTACCGACGATGCGCGTGAAGTGTTCCAGATTGCGCTGCGCAAGCTCGGCCACTCCGGCAACACCACTGACCCGAAAGAGATTGAGGCGGCCTACCAGGAATTGCGCAAGCTGATGCCGAACGTGCTGGCCTTCAACTCTGACAACCCGGCGAACCCATACATGGAAGGGGAAGTGAACCTCGGTATGGTCTGGAACGGCTCCGCCTACGTGGCGCGCCAGGCCGGCACACCGCTGACGGTGGTGTGGCCGAAAGAGGGCGGGATTTTCTGGATGGACAGCCTGGCGATCCCGGCCAACGCGCATAACGTGGAAGGCGCGCACAAGCTGATTGATTTCCTGCTGCGCCCGGAAGTGGCGGCGCAAGTGGCGGAAACCATCGGTTACCCAACGCCGAACCTGGAAGCGAAAAAACTGCTGCCGCCTGAGGTGGCGAATGACCCGTCGCTCTACCCGTCTGACGCGGTGATGAAAAACGGTGAGTGGCAGAATGACGTCGGCACCACCAGCGAGCTGTACGAAACGCTTTACCAGAAACTCAAAGCCGGGCAGTAAACGGCTTCCCTGCCGGGCGCGCCCTGCGCCCGGTTATCCGTGCCTTACTGCCACTTCCCTTCCCCACCGGCGATCATCTGGCGGACAAACGCCGGCACCACCTCACTCGCCAGCCCATACTGCCGCTCATCAAACTGGCTTTCGACCTGGCTCGGCTCCAGGTTCAGCTCCACCGTGTGCGCCCCGCTCAGCCGCGCCTCATGCACAAAGCCCGCCGCCGGGTAAACATGGCCGGAGGTGCCTATCGAGATAAAGTAATCCGCTTTCGCCAGCGCCTGATAAATCTCATCCATGCCGATCGGCATTTCGCCAAACCACACCACATGCGGGCGCAGCGGTGACGGGAACTGGCAACAGTGGCAGCGGTCATCCACTGTCAGGTCGCCCGGCCACTCAATCACCTGGTTGGAACGGGTACAGCGCACTTTCAGCAGCTCGCCGTGCATATGCAGCACCCGCTGGTTACCGGCGCGTTCGTGCAGGTTATCGATATTCTGCGTCACCAGCAGGAAGTGGTCGCCCAGGTTTTCTTCCAGTTCTGCCAGTGCCAGATGGGCGGCGTTGGGCGCAATCGCCGGTTGCTGCAACTGTTGCCGCCGGGCGTTGTAGAACGCCTGCACGCGCGCCGGATCACGCTGGAACCCTTCCGGCGTGGCGACATCCTCCACGCGGTGCTCCTCCCACAGCCCGTCCGCCGCGCGGAACGTGCGGATGCCGGACTCCGCGGAAATGCCCGCGCCGGTCAATACCACCACAAAAGGTTTTTTCATCTCGGTAACCGCCATATTGTCACGATGGAAAATGCGTGAGCGAAATCGTTGGTGCCGCAAATGTTTCAGCTTGCGGAACCGGCGCAGCCTGTGGCGTGTGTGCATGACACCTGCTCCTCTGTACTGCGGTGCGCGACCCCGGATGGGATAACGTTACTCTAACAAATTTAGGCAGGCTGCCCCGCGCGCGCCACCTGCATCGCCATAGCGGGCTTTTTCAATGCGCGGCGGCTCACAGCCCGGCAACAGGTGGGCCGGCAGGCGCGCGGCCAGCGCCGGGTAAAGCTCATCCACATTCGACAGGCCGCCGCCAATCACCACCAGATGCGGGTCCAGCACGGTCAGCAGGTTGCCGAGGCAGGCCGCCAGCAGGTCGGCGTAGCGGTCAACGTGCGCCACGGCAATGGCGTCCCCGGCCCGGTAGCGCGCCATGATCGCCGGGGCGGTGAGCGGTTGGCCGCCGCCCAGGGCATATAAGCGCTCAAACCCACGGCCGGAGAGGTAACCCTCCATGCAGTCGGTCTGGCCGCAGCCGCACACCACCGGCGCGGCATCAGGCCCCAGCAACGCCCGTGCATCCACCGGCAGGCGCATATGGCCCACTTCCCCGGCCACGCCGTTACGGCCGCCAAACACCCTGCCGTTAAACACCAGCCCGCCGCCGACGCCGGTGCCGAGAATCAGCCCCAGCACGCTCGGGTAGGCACGGAATTCGTCATCCCAGGCTTCTGAGAGCGCAAAACAGTTGGCATCATTGTCAATGCGGACGTCACGCCCCAGCAGGCGCGCCAGATCCGCCTGCAACCGCTTGCCGGATGCCGCCGGGACATTGGCGGAAAACAGCGTGCCGTCAGCCTTAATCAGGCCGGGAATACCGATGCCGACCCGCCCGCCACCGACACGGGCATCGGCCTCCTGCACCAGCGCCGCCAGCGCCGCCAGCAACGCCGCGTAGTCATCCCGCGGGGTCGGCACCCGTTTCTGCCACCGCCGGGTGAGCTGCCGGTCAAACACCGCCAGCTCAATTTTGCTGCCGCCCATATCAATGCCGTAATACATGCTCAATCCCTTACTGGCCGCCGCTCAACACGCGTGCCGGGTCGATGCGGCTGGCGCGCCGTGCCGGATACCAGCTGGCGATCAGGCTCAGCAGGATGGCGGTCAGCAGCACGCCGCCGACATCCAGCCAGTGCAGTTCTGACGGCAGGAAATCGATGAAGTAGATGTCACCCGACAGGAACTGATGGCCGATCAGCGTTTCCAGCCCGCGCACAATCGGCGTAAGCTGCAATGCCGCCGCCACGCCGACCACCACGCCGCTCAGGCTGCCGACCAGCCCGGCCAGCAGCCCGTACCAGATGAAAACAGCGCGGATCAGCCGGTCACCCGCGCCCAGGGTGCGCAGCACGGCGATGTCACTGCTCTTGTCTTTGACCGCCATCACCAGCGTGGAGACGATATTGAAGCAGGCCACGCCAATCACCAGCACCAGCGCCAGGTACATAATGGCGCGCACCATTTCGATGTCGCGGTACATGTAGCCGTAGGTGCCGATCCAGCTGCGGATATAGACGTAAGCTTCAGTGACTTTGCCTGCGTCGCGCACCAGGGTATTGGCACTGAACGGGTCATTGGCTTTGAGGGCAATCCCCGTGACACTGTCACCCATGTCGAGATAGCCCTGCGCATCGGCCAGCGGCACCATCGCAAAGCTGTGGTCGAGCTGGCCGCTGAGTTGCAGGATGCCGGTCACCCGCAGGCGGATGCGCTTGGGTTGCAGCAGTTTGCCCTGCGGATCGCTGTTTGGGATCATCACCGTGACGGAGGACCCGGCCTTGACGCCCAGTTCATCGGCGATGCCTTTGCCCAGGATCACCTGCTGTTCACCGGCGCGGAAATGCGCCCAGGCGTCGCCCTGCACAAAGTGCGGCAGCGCGCTGAGTTGCGCTTCCTGTTGCGCGTCCACGCCTTTTACCTGCACCGCGCGCAATTTCGCGCCGCTTTCCAGCAGGCCGGTGAAATTAATGTACGGCGCGGCGGCCGCCACGCCCGGCACCGCCGCCACTTTCGGCAGCAGCGCTTGCCAGCCGTTAAACGGCTGGTCTACCGGCTCAATTTCACCATGCGGCACCACCGCCAGAATACGGTTATTCAGCTCACGCTCGAAACCGTTCATCGCGCTCAGGCCGACAATCAGCACTGCCACACCCAGCGCAATGCCGACGGTCGAAATGATGGAGATCAGCGACACCATGCCGCTGCGGCGACGGCCGCGGCTGAAGCGCAGGCCAATCACCAGGGAGAGAGGCAGCCCCATTACTGCGCCCCCAGCAGGGAAACATCCTGCTGCAACCGGCCGTCACGCATCTCCAGCTGGCGGTTCAGGCGGCGCGCCAGCGACAGGTCGTGGGTCACCACCAGGAACGCGGTGCCCTGCCGCACGTTCAGCTCGCCCAGCAGTTCAAAAATGCTGTCGGCATTGCGCTGGTCAAGGTTGCCGGTCGGCTCATCCGCCAGCACCAGCGACGGGTTATTCACCAGCGCACGGGCGATCGCCACCCGCTGGCGCTCCCCGCCGGAGAGTTCTGACGGCCGGTGGCCGCTGCGTTTCTCCAGCCCGACGGCAGCCAGCATCTCACGCGCTTTTTCCTGCGCGTCCGCCGCGCTGCCGGTGCCGATCAGCAACGGCATCGCCACATTCTCCAGCGCCGTAAAATCCGGCAGCAGGTGGTGGAACTGGTAGATAAAGCCCAGCTCACGGTTACGCAGTGCGGCTTTGGCGCGGGAGGACATGCCGCTGAGCGCCGTGCCTTTGAACACCACATCCCCGGAGGTGGGGGTGTCCAGCCCGCCCAGCAGGTGCAGCAAGGTACTTTTGCCCGACCCGGAGCTGCCCACGATCGCCATCATCTCGCCCGGCTGCATGGCAAAGGTCACATCGCGCAGCACAGAGGTTTGCAGCTTGCCTTCCTGATAGGTTTTGCACAGGCTGTCGCACTGCAATAAAGGATGGTTACTCATAACGTAAAGCCTCAGCGGGTTGAACGGCGGCAGCGCGCCATGAAGGGTAAAGCGTGGAAAGCAAAGCCACCGCCATCGCCACCAGCGCAATGCTGATGACCTGGAGCGGCTCAATGTCGACCGGCAGCGACGCGCCGTCAATCGCCATGCCGAGCGCGGGCATAATCGTCCCCAGCTGGCTCGCCAGCAGGGTGCCGAGCAGCGCCCCGAGCAGTGCGCCGATAATGCCGGCACTGGCGCCCTGCACCATAAACACCGTCATAATCTGGCGGCGCGTCAGCCCCTGGGTTTGCAGGATCGCGACTTCACCCTGCTTTTCCATCACCAGCAGGCCGAGCGAGGTGATGATGTTAAAGGCCGCCACCGCCACAATCAGGCTAAGCAGCAGCCCCATCATGTTCTTCTCCATGCGCACCGCCTGGAACAGCTCGCCTTTGCGGTCACGCCAGTCTTTCCACTGGGTGCCGGCCGGCAGCGGCTGTTGGCTCAGGGTATCTACCGCGAGCGGTTGTTCCAGCGTCAGCCGCCAGCCGGTGATGTTGCCTGCCGGGTAGCGCATCAGGCGGGAGGCGTCCTGCTGGTTTACCAGCAACTGGTAGCCGTCTACTTCACTGTTGGCCGCAAAGGTGCCGATCACGGTAAACAGGCGCTGGCTCGGGATCCGCCCCATCGGGGTGAATTCGCTGGCGCTGGTGACCATCAGCCGCAGCGTGTCGCCGCGTTTGACGCCCAGTTGCCCGGCCAGCTGTTCACCCAGAATGACGTGGTAACTTTTCGGCTGGAGCTGCTGTTGCTGTGCGCCGACCAGATAGCGCGCCAGCGGCTCCGGCTGGTCCGGGTTGACGCCCAGCATCACGCCGACGGCCACGCCGCGCGCGCTTTGCAGCACCACATCGCCGGTGGTCAGCGGCACAATGCCCGCGACGCCCTGCAAACCGGCCAGGCCGGAGGCGGGGAGTTTCTGTGGGTTAAGGGAGCCCTGCGGGGTGGTGATCAGCGCCTGAGGCATCAGCCCGAGAATGTTCCTCTCGAGATCGCGCTCAAAGCCGTTCATCACGGAGAGGACGGTAACCAGCGCCATCACGCCAAGCGTAATGCCGATGGTGGAAAGCCAGGAAACAAACCGGCCGAAGCGGTCTGAGGCCCGCCCGCGCATATAACGCAGGCCGATGAATAACGCGACAGGTTGATACATGAAATCCGTTTTATGACAGTTGCTAAAGCAAAGTGATCAAGGATAATAAAGGCTACAACCGCATTAGGGAACCACTTCCTTTAGTAAGTACTTGTGTCGGTACTTATCTATTAACTACCAGGCTTTCAGGGTTGCTTATACTTACTGCATCGCGTTTTCTGCGCTGGTAAGCCAGCCTGATGCGTGTGCTGCCGCGAACCTGCGGCTTCACGATACGGCGGGCAAGATGCCCGACTGACCGGGATGGCCCGTTGCTGAACAAGAGAATGTAAAACTGCCTATGCCTCACACATACCGTTACTCCCTGCCCGCCCGCCGCGGCGATGTCCGTGTGCTTGGTCAACTGACCGGCTCAGCCTGCGCCGTCGAGTGCGCCGAGATCATTGAGCGCCATGATGGCCCGGTGATGCTGATCGCCCCTGACATGCAAAATGCCCTGCGGCTGCGTGATGAGATCCAGCAGTTCACCTCACACCTGGTGACGGCGCTGTCGGACTGGGAAACCCTGCCCTATGACAGCTTCTCCCCGCACCAGGAGATCATTTCCGCCCGCCTCTCCAGCCTCTACCAGCTGCCGACGATGGCGCGCGGGGTCATTATCCTGCCGGTCAACACCCTGATGCAGCGCGTCTGCCCCCATGCGTTTTTGCACGGCCACGCGCTGGTGATGCAAAAAGGGCAGCGCCTCTCGCGTGACAAATTGCGCGCCCAGCTGGAGCAGGCGGGCTACCGCAGTGTGGATCAGGTGATGGAACATGGTGAGTACGCCACCCGCGGCGCGCTGCTTGACCTCTACCCGATGGGCAGCGAGGAGCCGTACCGCCTCGATTTCTTTGATGACGAGATCGACAGCCTGCGGGTGTTTGATGTGGATACCCAGCGCACCCTGAGCGAAGTGGATCGCATTAACCTGTTACCGGCGCATGAGTTCCCGACCGATAAACCGGCGATTGAGCTGTTCCGCAGCCAGTGGCGGGAAAAATTTGATGTGCGCCGTGAGCCGGAGCACATCTACCAGCAGGTCAGCAAAGGCACCTTCCCGGCCGGGATTGAGTACTGGCAGCCGCTGTTCTTCAATGAACCGCTGAGCACGTTGTTCAGCTACCTGCCGGAAAATACCCTGCTGGTGAATACCGGCGATCTGGAGGCGTCAGCTGAGCGTTTCTGGCTGGACGTGAACCAGCGCTATGAGAACCGCCGCGTTGACCCGATGCGCCCGCTGCTGGAGCCGGAATCCCTGTGGCTGCGGGTTGATGCCCTGTTCGCCGAGCTGAAACAGTGGCCGCGGGTGCAACTGAAAACTGAGCAGCTGCCGGAGAAAGCCGCCAACACCAATTTAGGCTATGAGCCGCTGCCGTCACTGGCGGTGGAGCCGCAGCAGAAATCGCCGCTTGATACCCTGCGCCGTTTTGCGGAAGCCTTTACCGGCCGCCTGATCTTCTCGGTGGAGAGTGAGGGCCGCCGTGAAACCCTGCAGGATTTGCTGGCGCGGATTAAATTACGCCCGGTGCTGATTGAGCGCCTGGAGCAGGCGGAAGCGCCGGGCCACTACCTGATGATCGGCGCCAGTGAGCGCGGGTTCCTCGACCGCCCGCGTGAGCTGGCGCTGGTGTGCGAAAGCGACCTGCTGGGCGAGCGCGTCAGCCGCCGCCGCCAGGACAACCGCCGGACCATCAACACCGAAACGCTGATCCGCAACCTGGCGGAGCTGCACCCCGGCCAGCCGGTGGTGCATCTGGAGCACGGCGTCGGCCGCTATGCAGGCATGACCACGCTGGAAGCCGGCGGCATCAAGGCGGAATACCTGATCCTGACCTATGCCGGGGAGGACAAACTCTATGTGCCGGTCTCTTCGCTGCACCTGATCAGCCGTTATGCCGGGGGCGCGGATGAAAACGCCCCGCTGCATAAACTGGGCGGTGAAGCCTGGGGCCGGGCGCGCCAGAAAGCCGCCGAGCGGGTGCGGGATGTGGCGGCTGAGCTGCTCGACATCTATGCCCAGCGCGCCGCCAAAGAGGGCTACGCCTTTAAACATGACCGCGAGCAATACCAGCTGTTCTGCCAGTCATTCCCGTTCGAAACCACCCCGGATCAGGAGCAGGCGATCAATGCCGTGCTGAGCGACATGTGCCGGCCGCTGGCAATGGACCGGCTGGTGTGCGGCGACGTCGGCTTCGGCAAGACCGAGGTGGCGATGCGCGCCGCGTTCCTGGCGGTGGAAAACCACAAGCAGGTGGCGGTGCTGGTGCCGACCACCCTGCTCGCCCAGCAGCATTATGATAACTTCCGCGATCGCTTCGCCAACTGGCCGGTGCGTATTGAGCTGATGTCGCGTTTCCGCAGCGCCAAAGAGCAGCAGGTGGTGATTGATGAGGCGGTTGAGGGCAAGGTCGACATCATTATCGGCACCCATAAATTGCTGATGAGCGATCTGCGCTGGAAAGACCTCGGCCTGCTGATTGTCGATGAGGAGCACCGTTTCGGTGTACGCCACAAAGAGCGTATCAAGGCGATGCGCGCCGATGTGGACATCCTGACCCTGACGGCCACCCCGATCCCGCGGACGCTGAACATGGCGATGAGCGGGATGCGCGACCTGTCGATCATTGCCACCCCGCCGGCGCGGCGGCTGGCGGTGAAAACCTTCGTGCGCGAATATGACAGCCTGGTGGTGCGCGAGGCGATCCTGCGTGAGGTATTGCGCGGCGGGCAGGTGTACTACCTCTATAACGACGTGGAAAATATTGAAAAGGCGGCCCAGCGCCTGACCGAACTGGTGCCGGAGGCACGGATTGCGGTCGGCCACGGCCAGATGCGCGAGCGCGACCTGGAGCGGGTGATGAATGATTTCCACCACCAGCGTTTCAATGTGCTGGTGTGTACCACCATCATCGAAACCGGCATCGACATCCCCAGCGCCAATACCATCATCATTGAACGGGCCGATCACCTCGGGCTGGCGCAGCTGCACCAGTTGCGCGGCCGGGTCGGGCGTTCCCACCACCAGGCCTACGCCTACCTGCTCACCCCGCCGCCCAAGGCGATGAGCGGCGATGCACTGAAACGGCTGGAGGCGATCGCCTCATTGGAAGATCTGGGGGCCGGGTTCGCGCTGGCCACGCATGATCTGGAGATCCGCGGGGCCGGTGAGCTGCTGGGTGAAGACCAGAGCGGGCAGATGACCACCGTCGGCTTTACGCTCTATATGGAGCTGCTGGAGAGCGCGGTGAATGCGCTGAAAGAGGGGCGCGAGCCGTCACTGGAGGATCTCACCAGCAACCAGACTGAGGTAGAGCTGCGGATGCCGTCGCTGTTGCCGGAAACCTACGTGCCTGACGTCAACACCCGGCTTTCGTTCTATAAACGCATCGCCAGCGCCAAACAGGCCGGTGAGCTGGAGGAGATCAAAGTTGAGCTGATTGACCGCTTTGGCCTGCTGCCGGATGCGGCGCGCAACCTGCTCGACATCGCCGCGTTGCGGCTGGCAGCGCAGGCGCTGGGCATCCGGCGCATTGAAGGCAATGAGCGCGGCGGCTTTATTGAATTCGGCGAACAGAACCGCGTCGACCCGGCCTACCTGATTGGCCTGTTGCAGAAAGAGCCGCAGGTCTACCGGCTGGATGGCCCGACCAAGCTGAAATTCAACCGCGATTTAACCGAGCGCAACCTGCGGCTGCAATTCCTGGACAGCCACCTGAAGGCCTTTGCTGAGCACACGCTCTGACCCCCTGCCGGGCGGCGGCCGCTGCCCGGTATTTTCCCCATAAGAAAGCCCGCGCCAATGTTAATGCCACTCGCTTACCTTGCCTCAGGCGGGTAAACGATCAGAACTAACACTGTGCGCGGGCGCAATTTTTCTATAGATACTGCGCTGTCAGGTGCGGTTGCTGTCGTTCAGAATCAGCTGGCCGTTACGATCCAGCGGGATCTGGTTGCCCGGCTGACGATCCATCCGCACTTTGCCCTGCTGGTCACCGATTTTATAGGTGACGTCATACCCCAGGGTTTTTTGGGTTTTCTCATACACCGTGCTGCAATGCTGTTTCGTGGTGGTGTAGGTGTCATTCTCCTGCAGGCTGCTCTGCGCGCGGTTCCCTGCATAGCCACCAGCCAGCGCCCCGGCCACGGTGGCGACATCGCGCCCGCGGCCGCCGCCAAACTGGTGGCCCAGCACCCCACCGGCCACCGCACCCAATACTGAGCCGGCGATCTGGTGTTCATCCTGCACCGGGCGACGGTGGGTGACGGTGACGTCACGGCACTCCTGGCGCGGCGTTTTTATGGTTTCCGTAATCGGTGTGGCATTCACTACCTGCGCATATTGCGGGCCGGAGAACGCATCCATATTGCTGGCGACGGCGGCGATACCCATCGCGGCGGCAATGCCAATACCGATACCTGCGGCCATTGATTTATTCACAGGACATCCTCCCGGTTCATTCTTATGCCATGTTACATGCCCGGTACACCCCGGCCGTCAGACGACGCATCGTACCGCGGCCGGGTGCCCGGACAGGGGCAGTGATACCTGCTCTGCCCCCTTCTGATGGAAAGGAGTGTGCCTCTGGATTACGCATCCGGCAATAAGAGACGTGGACGAAAAGTGGCATTTTCACGGGGAAAACCGCAGGTTTAGGAGTTGTCTGAAGGGTAAAGCGTGCTTAAGTAAAATTTTATGCGGTCAACGTAACGTGGGAAAGAATAAGGCCCGCCGGGGATGGCGGGCCTTGGGTCACCTAAACAGGCTTAATGTAATTTCAGCCGCGGGCGGATGACGCGGTTAATACTGCCCACCAGCACCATCAGGCCGGTACGCAGGTAACCATGCAGCGCCACCTGGTGCATACGGTAGAGCGAGACGTAAACGAAACGCGCGATGCGCCCTTCGATCATCATCGAGCCGCGCATCAGGTTACCCATCAGGCTGCCCACGGTACTGAAGCGGGAGAGTGACACCAGCGAGCCGTTGTCTTTATAGATATACGGCTTCAGCTTGTTGTCATGGCCGTTGAGCTGCAACAGCAGGTTGTCATAGCAGCGGGAGGCCATCTGGTGCGCAGACTGGGCGCGCGGCGGCACAAATTTGCCGTCCGGCTGCGGGCAGGAGGCGCAGTCACCGATGGCATAGATGAACGGGTCACGCGTGGTTTGCAGGGTCGGTTCGACCACCAGCTGGTTGATGCGGTTGGTTTCCAGGCCGCCGATCTCTTTCATAAAGTCCGGTGCCTTGATCCCGGCAGCCCAGACCATCAGATCGGCTTCAATGTACTCGCCGCCTTTGGTGTTCAGGCCGCCCGCATCGGCGCTGGTGACCATGGTGTTGGTCAGCACGCGCACGCCGAGCTTGGTCAGCTCCTGATGGGCGGCGGCTGAGATGCGCGGCGGCAGCGCCGGCAGAATGCGTTCCCCGGCCTCCACCAGCGTCACATTCAGCGCTTTATTATCCAGCCCCTGGAAACCGTAGCTGTGCAGCTGTTTCACCGCATTGTGCAGTTCCGCAGAGAGCTCCACCCCGGTGGCCCCGCCGCCGACAATGGCGATGTTTACCTGCTCACGGTCAGCCGGGTTCGCGGAGAATTTCAGGAACAGGTTCAGCATCTCGTTGTGGAAACGGTGCGCCTGATGCGGGTTATCGAGGAAGATGCAGTTCTCTTTGACGCCCGGCGTACCGAAGTCATTGGAGGTGCTGCCCAGCGCCATCACCAGGTAGTCGTAGCTGATTTCACGCGCGGCAACCAGCACATCACCCTGGGCATCGCGGATCTCCGCCAGTTGCAGGGTTTTGCTCTCACGGTTGATGTCAGTGACTGACCCGAGCTGGAACACGAAATGGTGGTTGCGGGCATGGGCCAGGTAGCTCAGTTCATCTACCCCGGCGTCCAGTGAGCCGGTGGCCACTTCGTGCAGCAACGGTTTCCATAAATGGCTGTTATTGCGATCGACCAACACAATTTCAGCCTTGTTTTTGCGGCCTAATTTATTCCCCAGGCTGGTTGCCAGCTCCAGCCCGCCTGCACCACCACCTACGATGACGATCTTTTTCATTGGCGTAGTCAATTTGACCCCCTCAAATGTGAACCATTTGTAATCTAAAAGTTAAAATAATGTCCTTAGAAAACATAGGGTTCGCGTAAATTAAACCTGCATCTGGGGCCAGAATAGCATGCGGGGTTATTTGGTCATACCAAAATTGATGTGCATCAAACTTTTTTGTTTATTTTGTAGACACGAGGCGATTTTAATGCATTTAAATCATTAAGTTATTAAGAATAATCTCACCTGCCGGCACAGGTTATATGCTGAAAAAAAGCGCAGGCAGCGTGCAGGAAACCAGCAAAAACGCACAAAAAAACCGGCCAGCTGAAGCGGGCCGGTCTTGGCACAAAACAGGCGTCAGCTTACGGTTTTAAACGCGTTAATACGTTGCAAATGCGGGGAGAGGTTTTTGAATTTATGGCCCTGCTGCTCATCCCAGAGGATGGGGTAATAAGGGTGCAGCGCGGCCGCACTGCGGCGGCTGTCCAGCACCTCATCCTGACGGGAGAGGATCAACAGACAGCGGTCACGGTTGCGCTCGCGGAAATCACTGACACATTTGGTGGCGATGTCGAGGTACTCTTCCGGCCGGTCGATTTTGCCGGGCATGTTCTCTTCCGGCCAGAGGTTGGGGTTGACGCTGACCTGGCGGATACCGCAGAGAAAACCGATACGCTCTGCCCAGAAGCCGCCCAGCCCCACCCCACAAATCAGCGGGCGGTCGTCACTGTTTTGCTGGAGCGCTTTATCCACCTCTTTCAGCAGGAATTGCATATCGTGGCGTGGATGCAGGGTGCTGTAGCTGATCAGCCTGACATCAGGATCGATGAATTGCAGTTGCAGCACTTTTTCATGATTGCCGGGACTGGTTGAATCAAAACCATGCAGATAAATGATCATGTTTTTCCCCGTATGATGTGAAACGGCCCCGGCCTGGATGGCCGGGGCCGGATAATCACCCGGCGTTCTGCTGTTTATGCGCCTGCCAGCGGTCATCCAGGGCGGTAAGCTCCCGGTTGGCCTGCTTCCAGCGCGGCGAGTCTAACAACGCCTGCCGGGTATATTTACCGCGATGATACAATTGTGCAACCTGTCCTGCGTTGACCGGCGTCAGGTTATCCAGCACGCTGACGGCCCCGGCGCGGTGGTTACACACCAGGATCATGTCGCACCCGGCATCCAGCGCGGCCTGGCCGCGTTCCGCGTAGCTGCCCATAATGGCTGCGCCTTCCATGGAGAGATCGTCCGAGAAGATGATGCCGGTAAAGCCCAGCTCCTGGCGGAGCACCTGCTTCAGCCACCAGGGTGAACCGCTGGCCGGGCGCGGATCGGCCTCAGTATAGATGACATGCGCAGGCATGATGGCATCCAGGCGGCGGCGGGCAATCAGCTCGCGGAAAATCAGCATGTCATGTTCGCGGATCTGCGCCAGCGGGCGCGGGTCACGCGGCGTCTCTTTGTGGGAGTCCGCGGCCACTGCCCCGTGGCCGGGGAAGTGTTTGCCGGTGCTTTTCATCCCGGCCTGTTGCATGCCGAGGATAAAGCGCTCCGCCATCGCCAGGGCAATCTGCGGCTCCTCATGGAAGGATCGCTCGCCAATCGCCGCGCTGCGGTGGCCGATGTCCAGCACCGGGGCAAAACTGATGTCAATGTCCATGCTGATCATCTCGGCGGCCATCAGCCAGCCCGCCTCTTCGGCCAGCCGCCCGCCCTCTTGCGCATCATTCAGCGCCGCAAAAGATTGGGCCGCCGGCAGGCGGGTAAAGCCGTCACGGAAACGCTGCACCCGGCCGCCTTCCTGATCCACCGCCACCACCAGCCGGTCATGTGAGGCCTGGCGGATTTGGCGCACCAGCTCGCGCAACTGCGCGGCATCATGAAAATTACGGCTGAACAGGATCAACCCGCCGACCAGCGGATGGCGCAGAATTTCACGTTCTTCTGCATCCAGTTCATACCCTTCCACATCTAACATTACCGGACCCACGGTACTCTCCCTTGACTGCCTGCTTGGGAACCTGTCGGTTCCGCTGTTATCGACTCTGTAACCGGGCGTGCAGGCCATCAGCCGCCGCCCTGAATGAAATAGTGTGTGTTTGCTGCCAGCGGACTTCGTACCACATCAGCATCAGGTAGTCGATCCACGGCAGCCAGCGGGTTACCGCTGTGTGCAGCCTTCCGGCATCGCCGTAGCCGCCCGCCGCACAGTAGGCGGCCACCAGGGCTGTCTGCTGTTGTGCTGACCAGCCGTTGCCGCGCACCAGCGCCGCCAGTTCGCAGGCAATATCACCGTCGGCGGCGTACTCCCAGTCAATCAGCCGCCAGCCACCGCCGGTCACGATGATATTGCCGGCATGGATATCCATGTGCAGCGGCGCGATCTTCAGCACCGGCGGCAACGGCGCGCGCAGCAATGCCTGATGGTAACGCAGCCAGCGCGGCGTCAGGCGGGTGCGATCGATCTGCTGCCCCGACCTGACCAGGGCCGCCTTCAGCACCAGCGGAGAACCGCCGCGCGGCTGCCGGTGCAGCCTGACCAGCAACGGTGCCAGTGCCCCATCAGGCCCAAACGCCGCATCCGGCAATGGCTCACCGCCAATCCAGGCCACCAGCAGCCAGTCCCCGTGCAGCCCCAGCGGTGGCGGCCCCACGGCACCCTGGCGCTGGCGGCGCAGCATCCGCAGCTCCCGGCGGCGGCTGACGCCCATTTCCGCCATTTCCCGGGTCTGGCGGCGGGCCAGATACTCCCCCTGTGGGGTCTGGATGCGCCAGCTCTCCCCGGATAAGCCGGCCACCGGGCTAAAACAGCAACCGGCGGTATCGACCGCCGGCAGGAGCTGTTTCAGGCTGACAATCAGGCTGGGATCAACGCTGTACGTCACCGCTGCCCGACCAGACGATTTCGCCGGTCTGTACCAGCATCAATTGCATCTCCAGCGTCGGGGCTTTGGCACTGCCGCTGGCGTCACTGTAAAGCACATACTGCGCCTTGAGGTAACGCGCCAGGCCAATCGCCTTGCTGCGGGAGACCAGGCTGTCGTCGGCAGACAGGCCGAGCGCCTGCTTGGCCTGGATCAGCTGGCTGGCCGGCACCACCGAGAAGGTGCTGCTGCCGCCCAGGGCATCATAGAGGGCGGCCGTCGCGGCGCTGGTCTGTAGTGTGCCGTTGGTGCTGTTTTTCACATTATCCAGCAGCAGCACGCCCCCGCTCTCCACGCCCCCGGCGTTCAGCATCTGGGCCACCAGCGGCTGCACGCTGGCCGGCCAGTCAATCGGCTTTTGCATTTTCGGCGGCTGCGGCACGGTTTCTGACGTCGGCGGCAGCGGTTGGGTCGGCTGCGGTTGCGGCTGTTCAGGCTGCGGTTGGGTCGGGATGGTGGTGACCGGTGCCTGCGGCTCTTCCGGCGGCCGGGTCATACACCCGGACAGAATTAACGCGGCCGCAGCCACAAGTAAAAGCTTTTTCATTTACCCTCTCCGGTAACTGATTAAAGATAAAGATAGAGACGTACACTGTCGGCATCCAGGTTGCCCATCAGCGAATAGATCGTGGCCGTTGATGCGGGAGCCAGCGTAATGGTGCGCGGCGGCTGGAACGGCAGCACATCCAGCCCCTGCGCATCATACCAATAGAAGCGGTAATGCACGGTTACCGGGGTCATCTGGCTGTTTGACAGCACAGACGCGGCGCTTTTGCGCCCGGAGGCATCCGCAATGGTGGGTTTGTCTGCGATAATCCCTGCGGTAAGCACCGGCGACTCCATCACCACGGTTTGCTGCGTATTCAGCGCAATTTTTTGCGGGGAGCTGCACCCTGCCAGGGCGATGCCCATCAGCAGTGCCCACCCTGCGCGCCTGTAAACCTGCATAGTGTGTTTCCTGTCAGCGTGCCAGCATCGGGCCGAGCGGCCGGCCGCCCACCAGGTGCATATGAATGTGGTACACCTCCTGGCCGCCATGCCGGTTGCAGTTCATGATCAGGCGATAGCCATCTTCCGCAATGCCCTCTTGTTCAGCAATTTTTGCCGCCACGGTAAACATCCGCCCCAATGCGTGCTCATGCTCTGCGGCGACATCGTTAACGGTGGGGATCAGTAAGTTCGGCACAATCAGGATATGCGTGGGGGCCTGGGGCGAAATATCACGGAACGCCGTGACCAGCTCGTCCTGATAGACCACATCCGCCGGGATTTCGCGGCGGATAATTTTACTGAAAATGGTTTCTTCAGCCATGACGGTTGTCCTTTAGTAACGCATGAATGATGTACGCAGTATGAGTGACATTTTCCATTTCTTTCAACCTCATTCCAAACATTCAGTGCTGACTGCCGGAGAAAAGAGCAGCGCCGCCGGGCTTGGCACCGTGCGGTAAGCAGGCCCGGCGGGACATGCGCTATGCCCGTACCGGAAAAGCAGGCATAAAAAAAGGGAGGCTTTCGCCTCCCTCTGGTGCTCCCCAGCAGAAATTAATGATTACGGATGTAATCGTCCATGTCAGTTTTGAGGTTGTCTGATTTGGTGCCGAAAATCGCCTGCACACCGGAACCTGCCACGACCACACCGGCCGCGCCCAGTTTCTTCAGACCGGCCTGGTCAACCTTGGAGACATCCGCCACGCTGACGCGCAGACGGGTGATACAGGCATCCAGGTTAGTGATGTTCTCTTTACCGCCGAACGCTGCCACCAGTGCCGCAGACATTTCGCTGCCGCTCTGGGTAGAGCGCTCACCGTTCGTGTCTTCACGGCCCGGCGTTTTCAGGTTCAGCTTGGCGATCAATACGCGGAACACCGTGTAGTAAATCAGGCCATAAATGATACCGATGATAGGGAACAGCCAGATTTTGCTGCTGTTGCCGCTCAGCACCACGAAGTCAATCAGGCCGTGGGAGAAGCTGGTTCCGTCACGCATGCCCAGCAGAATACAGATCGGGAAGGCCAGACCTGCCAGGATGGCGTGGATACCGTACAGGATCGGCGCCACGAACATAAAGGAGAACTCAATCGGCTCGGTGATCCCGGTCAGGAACGAGGTCAGCGCCGCGGAGATCATGATGCCGCCGACTTTGGCACGGTTTTCCGGTTTCGCAGAGTGCCAGATGGCAATCGCCGCAGCCGGCAGGCCGTACATTTTGAACAGGAAGCCGCCTGAGAGTTTACCGGCTTCCGGGTCACCCGCCATATAGCGCGGAATGTCACCGTGGAAGACCTGGCCTGCGGCGTTCACGTATTCACCGATCTGCATCTGGAAAGGTACGTTCCAGATATGGTGCAGACCAAACGGCACCAGCGCACGCTCAATCACACCGTAGATGCCGAACGCCACCACCGGGTTCTGGTAGGCCGCCCACTGGGAGAACGTCTGGATCGCGGTACCGACCGGCGGCCAGATGAAGGAGAGCAGCACGCCCAGGATAATCGCTGCCAGGCCGGAGATAATCGGCACGAAGCGTTTCCCGGCGAAGAAGCCCAGGTATTCCGGCAACTGGATGCGGTAGAAGCGGTTAAACATATACGCCGCAATGGCACCGGCAATGATCCCGCCAAGCACACCGGTATCCGCCAGGTGCTTGGCCGCAATCTCTTCGGCCGGCAAGTGCAGAACTAACGGTGCCACCACCGCCAGCGTTTTCACCATGATGCCGTAAGCCACCACGGCCGCCAGGGCGGACACGCCATCGTTATTGGTAAAGCCAAGTGCCACGCCGATAGCGAAGATCAGCGGCATGTTGGCAAACACCGAACCACCCGCTTCCGCCATCACATGGGAGACAACGGCAGGCAGCCAGCTGAAGTTGGCGGAACCGACACCGAGCAGAATACCTGCAATGGGCAGTACCGACACCGGCAGCATTAGCGATTTACCTACTTTCTGTAGGTTGGCAAATGCATTCTTGAACATAATTGAGTGTGCTCCTGAGTAATAGTGCTTTTGGTACTACTGGCACCTGACAGCAGAGATGGCGCGGTCTGGTGTGCAGCCGGAACGGGGGAGAAAGCCCCGGCTGTCAGGGCGTCTGAAGCGCCCCTTTAATTTTTACGAAGAGTAAAATAAATGCCGTTTGTAATGTTTGATAACAGTCACGTTTCTACAAATAAAAGATGTATCTTTCATTTTTAGCCCCCGTTTTACCGGGGAAAGGGGTGAAAAAGGCGGATTAATCGCCGGAATTAAACAGCGGCACCTCGTTTTATCCGGCATTAATTACGAACCGGAAAATAAAGCGCCGCCGAAAAATCGTCAGCTAAAGATTAGGCCAGTGCGGCCGGGGACACATGGAATAATTGGGAAAAGTTTTTCGTGGTGGTGTCCGCCAGCTGCTCCAGCGACACCCCTTTCAGCACCGCCAGGTATTCCGCCACGTCGCGCACGTACGCCGGCTGGTTCTCTTTGCCGCGGTGCGGTACCGGCGCCAGGTACGGCGAATCCGTCTCGACCAGGAGGCGATCCAGCGGGACATACCGGGCGGCGTCACGGATCTGCTCTGCATTGCGGAACGTCAGGATGCCGGAAAACGAGATGTAGAACCCCAGGTCCAGCAACGCTTTGGCGGTGGCCTGATCCTCAGTGAAGCAGTGCAGGACACCGCCGCACTGATCCGCCTGCTCTTCACGCAGGATGGCCAGCGTATCTTCACGCGCATCACGGGTATGGACGATCACCGGTTTGTTCAGCTCACGCCCGATGCGGATATGATCCCGGAACGATTGCTGCTGCACATGCAGGTTCTCTTTCTGGTAATAATAATCCAGCCCGGTTTCCCCCATCGCCACGACCCGCGCGTCAGATGCCAGCCGGCGCAGGGTGTCAACCTCATAAACGGCCTCCATATTCAGCGGGTGAACGCCGCAGGAGAACACCACATCCGGGCGATCGCCAATTAATGTGCGCATCGCGCTGTAGCCCGGCAGCGTGGTGGCCACCGCCAGGAAAAACTTCACATCACGCTGGTGGGCTTTTGCCAGGGCATCGTCAACGCCGGTGTGGAGATCCTGATAGTTCAGCCCATCAAGGTGGCAGTGTGAATCAACTAAAAACATAATTTTAAACTCGACAACCGTTAGAAAGCAGAATCCGGCGCGGCAAGCAACGCTTCCCACGCCAGCAGGTGTTCGGTGAGCAACAGCTCGCGGTTGACGGCATTGACCGTCAGTAACTGATGCCGGCAGGTCAGCCAGCCCTGCATCAGCGATTGCAGGGCTGACTGGCCCAGTGTTGCGGCCAGTGCCGCCACCAGCGGCTGCTGATCCTGATTCAGCAGATAAGCCGCCGCGCCCTGCTGCCATTTCATGGCATCCAGTAACAGCGTGCACAACCAGTGTAGACGCTCAGCCGCATCCTCGTGATTGAGCACCGGCAGCAGCGCCAGCAGGTCATGCGTTGTTAACTGGCTGCTCAGTTGCCGGCAGAGCTGTTGCCGCTGCTGCCAGCGCTCCGGCTGCAACAGCGCCGCCGCGGCCAGCGGGGCACCGTGGCTGAGTTTCAGCGCCGTCTCTACACTTTGCGGGTCTGCCGGCTGCTGGCGCTGGATCCACTGGCTGCTCAGGGCGGGCGGCGGATTTTGCAGATGCCAGTAGCTGCACCGGCTGCGCAGGGTCGGCAGCAGGCGGGAAGGCGTGCGGCAGCCCAGCAGGAAGTAGGTTTTCTCCGGCGGCTCCTCCAGGGTCTTCAGCAGCGCATTGGCGGCCGCCTCCGTCAGGGCCTCGGCCTGCGCCAGCCAGATTACTTTTGCCCCGCCCTGCTGCGCATGGGTGTACAGGCCGTCGATCACCTGACGCACCCGGTCAATCCCCAGGCTCGCCTTGCCTTTTTCCGGCGTCAGCACATGCCAGTCAGGGTGGTTACCCGCCAGCATCAGGCGGCAGCTGTGGCACTCCCCGCAACTTTTCTCGCCCTGCGGGTGCTGGCACAGCAGCCAGCGGCTCAGGCCGTACACCAGCGCCGCATCACCGTTACCCTCATCGGCATGGATCAACAGGGCGTGGTGGCCGCGCCCGGCCTGATACTGGGCAATCAACTGGCGATAAGGGGCGTTCAGCCACGGATACCAGTTCATCAGGCGTGCCCCTGCTGCAACCAGGCGCGCAGGGTGGCGGTAATCTGCGCAGAGACGTCCGGCAGCGGTTGCGCGGCATCAATGGTTTTGATGCGTGGGTCTGCTGCTGCCAGTGCCTGATAACGGGCGCGCGTGCGTTCAAAGAAGGCCAGCGACTCCTGCTCAATCCGGTCGAGTGCGCCACGCTGGCGGGCGCGCTCCAGGCCGATGGCGGGCGGCAGATCCAGATAAAGGGTTAAATCCGGGCTGAAGGCCCCCAATACGATGTCCCGCAAGGCGGCCATCATCGTGGGATCAATCCCGCGGCCGCCGCCCTGGTAAGCCTGGGAAGAGAGATCGTGACGGTCGCCGATGACCCACGCCCCACGGGCCAGCGCCGGTTTGATCACGGTTTCCACCAGTTGCACCCGCGCGGCGTAGAGCATCAGCACTTCCGCCTTGTCCGTGAGGGTTTCACCTTCAATGCCCTCTTTGATCAGTGTCCGCAGGCTTTCGGCCAGCGGCGTGCCGCCCGGTTCACGGGTAAACACCAGATCGGTGATGCCGGCTTCCCGCAACGCCGCCACGATGGTGTCCCGGGCGGTGGTTTTTCCGGCGCCTTCCAGCCCCTCAATCACAATAAATTTGCCGTTCATGGTCTGTCAGCGCCCCGTACTGGTTTTCAGGATTTCACGGTAACGTTGCACCGCTTTGTTATGGTTTTCAAGGTTGGTGCTGAACGTATGCCCGCCCGTCCCGTTCGCCACAAAGTAGAGATAGGGGGTTTTTGCCGGGTGGGCAGCAGCCTGCATGGAGGCCAGGCTGGGCATGGCGATCGGCGTTGGCGGCAACCCGGAAATCACATAGGTGTTATAGGGGGTCGGCGTCTCCAGATCTTTGCGGGTAATGTTGCCTTTATACGCGTCGCCCATACCATAAATCACCGTGGGATCCGTTTGCAGACGCATACCGATACGCAGGCGATTGATAAATACCGAGGCCACTTCATCCCGCTCCTCGCTGACTGCCGTCTCTTTTTCGATAATCGACGCCATTGTCAGCAGATCATTCGGCGTTTTATACGGCAGATTCGGCGCGCGCTGCGCCCAGATCTCGTCCACGGTTTTCTGCATCCGCGTATAGGCGCGTTTGAACAGGGAGAGATCGCTCATACCGGCAGTGTAGAGGTAAGTATCGGGATAGAGACGCCCTTCTACGGGTTCCCCCGGTTTCATGCCCAATGCCGCGCCGATGGCCGCCTCATCTTTGCCTGCCAGCTGATGCTTCAGATAGGGTGCCGCCTGCGCAACCTGCAACCAGTCACGCAGCCGCAGCCCTTCAATCAGGCGGATGCTGAACTGGGCTTCCTTACCGCTGACCAGCAGGGCCAGCATCTCCCGCACTGTCATGCCGGGGGTAAAACGGAACGTCCCGGCTTTGACATTCGCCAGCGAAGGCTCAATACGCAGCAGCCAGGCAAACCACGGGCTGGGTGCCAGCACCTTCTGCTCATTCAGCAACGTTTCCAGCCCGCTGCGGCCGGTCCCGGCCGGCAGGGTAAAAATGGTTTCCTGGCTGATGGCCAGCCGCTGGCCGGCAAAATGTTCAGCCCGCTGGTAAATAAACACAGCAGCAACCAACAACGCCGCTGCCAGGAATGTTATCACTTTGAGTTTTTTCTTCATTCAACAGCCTGGGTTAACAATAAGGAATCAGCGTATGGCAAAGCGCCCGCGACCGGTAGCGCCATTCACCGATGGCATTGACCGGCAGCAGCGGCATCAGGGCGTTACAGATAAAAACTTCCTCTGCCCCGGCCAGCGCGGCCATCGGTGCACGCACAACCTCTGCCTGATAGTCAGGGTGGTCAGCCAGCAGCGCCAGAATATGCTGCCGCATCATCCCATCCACGCCGGAAAGCGAGACGTCCGGCGTCATCACCCGCTGCCCGGTACGCCAGAATAAATTGGCCGCACAGCATTCCACCAGCATCCCGGAGGTGTCAAGTACCAGCGCCTCGTCCGCCGTTGTCTGCTCAAGATGCAGCCGGATCATCACCTGCTCCAGCCGGTTCAGGTGTTTGATGCCGGCAAGCCAGGGGCTTTGCGCCAGCGCTACCGGGCTTAGCACCAGCGTAACGCCGCGCTCACGCCAGTCATTGTAGTGCGCCGGGTAAGAGGATGTTGTAACGATTCGTGTGGGATGAAGGCAACCGGCCGGGCTGTAGCCCCGCCCGCCGCTGCCGCGGGTAAGGATCACTTTAAGTACGCCCTGCCCTGATACGGCAGCCGCCTGTACCATCTCCTGTTCCAGCGCCTGCCAGTCCACGCCCTCAATCATCAGGGCCGCGGCAGCGCGTTGCAGCCGCGTCAGATGTGCGGGCAGCCACTGCACGCTGCCGCCAAGAATACGGGCAGTGGTAAAACAACCGTCGCCAAACTGCACGGCGCGGTCACCCAGGGGAATGTCAGCGGCAGAACGGCCATTGAGCCAATACATCAGAGACCTCCGGGGCATGTCATCTCAAAGGGGTTGATACAGGCAACCTGAAACCGCTGAAGGTGCCGCGGCAGGCGGCAGGCGGTGCCCTTTCTCAGGGGACGCCACACCTGTAAAAAAGCCCGGCAGAGCCGGGCTTAGGATGCTTCTCGCCTGAGCGTTGTCGTTTTTTATACCCGACGGAATACCAACGAGCCGTTGGTGCCGCCAAAGCCAAACGAGTTGCACAAGGTATATTCCAGATTGGTCACCTGGCGCGCCTCATGCGGCACGAAGTCCAGGTCACACCCTTCATCCGGGTTATCCAGGTTGATGGTGGGCGGTATCGCCTGATCACGCAATGCCAGCACAGCAAAGATTGACTCCACTGCCCCTGCCGCACCCAGCAGGTGGCCGGTCATGGATTTGGTGGAGCTGACCATCACGCGTTTAGCATCTTCACCGAACACCGATTTCACTGCCTGAGCTTCGGCTTTGTCACCCGCTGGGGTAGACGTACCGTGGGCATTGATGTAACCGATGTGATGGGTCGAGAGGCCGCAATCCTGCAGGGCATTTTTCATTGCCATGGCAGCGCCTGAACCATCTTCCGGCGGTGAGGTCATGTGATAGGCATCGCTGCTCATGCCGAAGCCGACGACTTCTGCATAAATTTTCGCGCCGCGCTTTTTCGCATGCTCATACTCTTCCAGCACCATAATGCCTGCGCCGTCACCCAGCACAAAACCATCACGATCTTTGTCCCACGGGCGGCTGGCCGCTTGCGGGTCTTCATTGCGGGTAGAGAGTGCCCGTGCGGCGCCAAAGCCGCCCACGCCCAGCGGGGTGCTGGCTTTTTCTGCGCCGCCTGCCAGCATCACGTCTGCATCGTTATAAGCGATGATACGCGCAGCATGGCCGATGTTATGCACACCGGACGTACAGGCCGTCGCGATAGAGATGCTCGGGCCACGCAGGCCATACATGATGCTCAGGTGACCGGCGATCATGTTGACGATAGTGGAAGGCACAAAGAACGGGCTGATTTTGCGGGGGCCACCATTGACCAGTGCGGTATGGTTTTCTTCAATCAGGCCCAGTCCGCCGATGCCGGAACCAATGGCCGCGCCAAAACGCGTTGCGTTTTCTTCAGTGACCTGGATACCGGAATCCTGCATAGCCTGAATACCGGCCGCAACTCCATATTGAATGAAGGCATCCATCTTGCGTGCATCTTTGCGCGAGATGAATTCTTCACAGTTAAAATCCTTTACTAAGCCGGCAAAACGCGTTGCGTAGGCAGTAGTATCGAAATGGTCGATTAGGCTGATGCCGCTCTGACCGGCAAGGAGAGATTTCCACGTGGACTCTACAGTATTGCCGACAGGAGACAACATGCCCAGTCCGGTCACAACAACTCGACGCTTAGACACGGTTGTCCTCCAGGGAGGGAAAAAAATATGGATACTCAGGGACAAAAAAACTTAGGCGGTCGAATGACCGCCTAGATATGTTCGCTTACTGCTGGCTAGCCTGGATAAAATCAATAGCTGCCTGAACAGTAGTGATTTTCTCAGCTTCTTCGTCCGGAATCTCAGTATCAAACTCTTCTTCCAGAGCCATTACCAGCTCAACGGTGTCAAGAGAATCAGCGCCCAGGTCATCAACAAAAGAAGCGTTGTTTAAAACTTCTTCCTGCTTAACACCAAGCTGCTCAACGATGATTTTCTTAACGCGTTCTTCGATAGTGCTCATACTCTTAAATTTCCTATCAAAACTCGCTTTCGCGATGGTTTTCGTAGTGTATAAAATGTTGAAAAAGATGCAACTAAATCCCGGCTGGTCAAACCACGATTTTACGCTATTTTGCGGTGTTTACCCCAAATAACGCAAATAGTTTTCGTGATTTTTAAATCATATACATGCCGCCATTGACATGTAATGTTTCACCGGTGATATAGCCAGCCTCATCAGAGGCTAAAAAAGCAACAGCGCTGGCGATTTCTTTAGCTTCCCCAAGCCGGCTAGCCGGAACCTGGGCCAAAATGCCTGCGCGTTGATCTTCTGTCAACGCCTGTGTCATGTCCGTCTCAATAAAGCCGGGCGCCACGACGTTGACCGTAATGCCACGTGAAGCCACTTCACGTGCCAAAGATTTGCTAAAACCAATCAGACCCGCTTTAGCCGCCGCGTAGTTCGCCTGCCCTGCATTGCCCATCGTGCCGACAACGGACCCGATGGTAATGATACGGCCAAAACGCTTTTTCATCATAGCGCGCATTACCGCTTTTGACAGGCGGAATACGGAAGTCAGGTTAGTGTCCAGGATATCCTGCCACTCATCATCCTTCATACGCATCAGCAGGTTATCACGGGTAATCCCGGCATTATTGATCAAAATGTCGATCTCGCCGAATTCCGCACGGATTGTTGCCAGCACGGCATCAATCGACGCGGAATCTACCACATTTAACATCAAACCTTTACCGTTATCGCCCAGATAAGCACTGATTGCTTCAGCACCCTTCTCGCTGGTCGCGGTACCAATCACTTTGGCACCCTTTGCCACCAGGGTTTCAGCGATAGCCCGGCCGATGCCGCGGCTTGCCCCGGTCACCAGGGCAATTTTTCCTTCGAAGCTCATTGTTTTCCTCTTTTTATTGTTCAAGCGCCGCTGACAGGCTGGCCGTATCGTTTACGGCGGCCGCGGTCAGGGTGTCAACAATACGTTTGGTCAGCCCGGTCAACACTTTGCCCGGCCCAACCTCAATCAGGTGCGTGACGCCCTGGGCAGCCATGAACTCTACGCTCTCCGTCCAGCGGACCGGGCTGTAGAGCTGGCGAACCAACGCACTGCGGATCGCCTCTGGCGACTGCTCAGTGGCGACATCCACATTATTCACCACCGGCAAGGCCGGTGCAGAGAATGTCACGTTTTCCAGCGCCTGCGCCAGTTTCTCTGCCGCCGGTTTCATCAGCGCACAGTGAGAAGGCACGCTCACCGGTAACGGCAGGGCACGTTTGGCACCGGCCGCTTTACAGGCGGCATTCGCACGCTCGACGGCTTCTTTATTGCCGGCAATCACGACCTGCCCCGGTGAGTTGAAGTTCACCGGTGAGACGACCTGCCCCTGGGCTGATTCTTCACAGGCTTTGGCGATCGCGTCGTTGTCCAGGCCGATGATGGCGGACATGGCGCCGGTACCTTCCGGTACGGCTTCCTGCATCAGTTTGCCGCGCAGTTCAACCAGGCGAACAGCTTCCTGGAAATCCAGCACACCGGCGCAGACCAGCGCCGAGTATTCGCCCAGGCTGTGCCCGGCCAGCAGCGCCGGGGTTGCCCCGTTCTGCTGCTGCCAGACACGCCAGATGGCCACAGAGGCCGCCAGCAGTGCCGGCTGGGTCTGCCAGGTTTTGTTCAGCTCTTCAGCCGGCCCCTGTTGCACCAGCTGCCACAGGTCATAACCCAGCGCCGCGGAGGCCTGGGCAAATGTCTCTTCCACAACCGGATACTGCGCGGCCAAATCAGCCAGCATACCGAGCGCCTGGGAACCCTGCCCAGGGAATACCATTGCAAATGTCGTCATTATTCTTTTCCTGCCAGATTAGAAACGAACCAACGCCGAGCCCCAGGTAAAGCCGCCGCCAAAGGCTTCGAGCAGTACCAGTTGACCGCGCTGAATACGTCCGTCCCGGACCGCTTCGTCCAGTGCTGCCGGAACAGAGGCCGCAGAGGTGTTGCCGTGGCGGTCAAGCGTGACAACCACATGCTCCATCCCCATGCCAAGTTTTTTGGCCGTGGCGCTGATGATACGCAGGTTGGCCTGATGCGGCACCAGCCAATCCAGCTCACTGCGGTCCAGATTATTGGCCGACAGCGTTTCATCCACGATATGCGCCAGTTCTGTCACCGCCACTTTGAACACTTCGTTGCCTGACATGGTCAGGTACGCGGTGCCGTCCGGATCCTGGCGGTTATGGTGCGGCAGCGCCAGCAGGTTGCCGTAACGGCCATCGGCGTGCAGATGGGTCGAGAGGATGCCCGGCTCTTCGGATGCGCCCAGCACCACGGCACCGGCACCATCCCCAAACAGGATCAGGGTGCCGCGATCGTTCGGATCGAGGGTGCGGGACAGGACATCAGACCCAATCACCAGCGCATGTTTGACTGCGCCGCTTTTGATGTACTGGTCGGCCACGCTCAGGGCATAGGTAAACCCGGCACATGCGGCAGCCAGGTCAAAGGAGGCCGCATCTTTTACACCCAACAGTTGTTGGATCTGGCATGCGGAACTGGGGAAAGCGTGACTGGAGGAGGTCGTGGCGACGATGATCAGGCCCAGATCGTCTTTGTCGATGCCGGCCATTTCAATCGCTTTTTGCGCGGCATTGAAGCCCATCGTGGAGACGGTTTCATCGGCTGCGGCGATACGGCGTTCACGAATACCGGTGCGGGTGACAATCCACTCGTCGGAAGTATCCACCATTTTTTCGAGGTCGGCGTTAGTACGCACTTGTACGGGCAAATAGCTCCCCGTACCGAGAATTTTAGTATACATTTACGATCAGTCACTCTTGGGTAATACAGCCTCAAGGCGCGCGGCAATACGCTCTGGGACCTGCCGCTGCACCGCCTGCACAGCCTGTTCGATCGCGACAGCAAATGCGCGTTGATTCGCTGCGCCGTGGCTTTTAATAACGGTGCCCCGCAATCCTAACAGACATGCGCCATTATACTGGTCGGGGTTCAAATGACCGAACCGCTTTGCCACGCGTTTCTGTAACCATTTACCCAGCAGCGTTACCCACCAGGTTTTTTTCTTCCCTTCACCAGAGGAGTTGAGGAGTGACAAAAAGAGCCTTATCACGCCTTCCATGGTCTTCAGGGTGACGTTACCCACGAAGCCGTCACACACCAGGACATCCGTCTTACCGGTCAGCAAGTCGTTGCCTTCAAGATAGCCTATATAGTTTATTGTTGGCGTTCTTTTTAGCACGGCGGCGGCTTCGCGGATATTATCCGGGCCTTTGGCTTCTTCTTCCCCGATATTCAGCAGTGCAACCCGGGGGTGAGTGATGCCCACCACTTCTTCCGCCATGACGGCCCCCATGACGGCAAACTGCACCAGCATTGTGCTGTCGCACGCGACATTGGCGCCCAAATCAAGCACCACCGTCCTGCCGCGTTGCTGATGCGGTAAGACGCTCATCAGCGCCGGGCGTTCAATCCCTTCCAACGGCTTCAGTACGACTTTAGCCAGGCCCATCAATGCGCCGGTGTTTCCGGCACTGATGCACCCCTGCGCGTCTCCCTGTTTCACCAGCTCCAGCGCAATACGCATAGAGCTGCCGCGACTGGCACGGATCGCCTGCGCCGGTTTGGCGTCATTGGCAATCACCGATTCAGCAGGGATTACCCGCAAGCGCGTCATAACAGACGGATCGGTTCGGTTCAGGTAAGGCGAGATCGCGTCGGGATCACCGACTAAAAGAAGATTGAGCTCTGGATTGGAGGCCAGTGCCTGCAATGAAGCAGGCACTGTGACGGACGGACCGAAGTCCCCGCCCATTACATCTAACGCAAGGGTCAGACAAGCCAAGGCATCTGTCGCTTTGCTAAAAATTAGCGAAAGCTACTCAGATAACCTTGCGACCGCGGTAGAAACCGTCGGCAGTGATGTGGTGACGACGGTGGGTTTCACCAGACGTTTTGTCCACAGACAGAGTGGTGGTGGTCAGGGCATCGTGCGAACGACGCATGCCACGCTTGGAACGGGTTGGTTTATTCTGTTGTACGGCCATGGACCTTACTCCTCAATTACTTTTTCTTTAAACTGGCTAATACGGCAAATGGATTAGGTTTCTCCGCCTCTTCAGGCAGTTTACCGAAGACCATGTCCGCGTCGGACACTTCACAGTGTTCAGAATCATGTACCGGAACCACCGGCAACGAAAGAATGATTTCATCTTCAATCATTGCCAACAGATCAACTTCGCCAAAATCATCGACGTTAATCGGTTCGTAAGCTTCCGGCAATGCCTCAGCCTGCTCATCATTGACGACCGGGCTGAAACAATATGTTGTGTGTACATGGTGCTCAAAGGTCTTTCCGCAACGTTGACACTCGAGCGTAACCGTGACGTCCGAAACCCCGGAAATCACCGCCAGACGCTGATTATCAATGTTAAACGATAAAGCGCTTTCTACATCACTGTCCACACTGACCACGGACTCGGCTACGCGTGTAACCTGCTCCGGCGAATAGATACCTGCGTAATCTAAACGCTTTTGCGCGGTACGAACCGCATCAATGGTCAAGGGTAATTTTACCTTTTGCATAGGGCGCGCATATTAACTTTGTAACGACATGGAGTCAAAGAAAAAGGCCGGATTACCGCACCTTTCACCAATATTCGCTTCCGCAGCGGCCGATAGTTTAAAATGCAGAATTCAATTACGCTACGGTTTGTGGAAAAAATATGTCCCTTCCTCTGGTTCTCGCCTCTACCTCGCCCTACCGCCGGGCTTTGCTGGAAAAAACCGGCCTGACATTTACTGCCGCCGCACCGGCGGCAGATGAAACCCCCTGCCCCGGTGAAACGGCAGAGGCACTGGTGCAGCGCCTGGCGGCAGCCAAGGCCCGTTCTCTGGCAGAGGCTTACCCGCACCACCTGATTATAGGTTCAGATCAGGTCTGCGTCCTGGACGGCACCCTCACCGGCAAGCCGCATACCCTGGAAAACGCGTTTGCCCAGTTGCGGCAGGCCAGCGGCCAATGCGTGACGTTTTATACCGGGCTGGCGCTCCTTAACAGCGAAACCGGTGCCGTGCAGTGCTGCTGCGAGCCTTTTGAGGTGCATTTCCGGGCACTGACTGATGACGAGATTCACGGGTATCTGGCGCGCGAACAGCCGCTGGACTGTGCCGGCAGCTTTAAAAGCGAGGCATTAGGGATAAGCCTGTTTGACCGGTTATCCGGCCGCGATCCCAACACCCTGGTCGGGATGCCGCTGATCACATTGTTGGCCATGTTACGGGCGGAGGGGGTCAATCCGTTGCTTGCCTGAAAAAGGCGGTAAAAAGGCACTTTACGGTGCCTTTCAGTCCATCAGGCTTTCGCCTCTTTGCGCAACACCTGCAGGCAGCGCTGCAGCGCGGCGTCCAGCGGTGCCTCAATGCGCAGTGTCTCACCGGTGCCCGGATGCTCAAAACGCAGCGCCGCCGCATGGAGGAACAGCCGTTTCAGCCCGGTTGACGCCAGCTGGCTGTCAAACTCACGGTCACCGTAGCGGTCGTCAAAGGCGATCGGATGCCCGGCATGTAATGTATGAACGCGGATCTGGTGGGTACGGCCGGTCACCGGGCTGGCTTTGACCAGCGTGGCGAAGGTAAAGCGCTCTTCGACTTTAAAGCGCGTCTCAGAAGGTTTGCCCTCACTGTTGACCCGCACAATCCGCTCACCGCTCTGCAGGATATTCTTCAGCAACGGGGCCTGCACCACTTTGCAATGGGATTGCCATTGCCCGCGCACCAGTGCCAGGTAATCTTTCTGCATCCCTTTCAGGCGCAATTGCTCATGGAGCGATCGTAATGCCGAACGTTTCTTGGCCACCAGCAACACGCCGGAGGTATCGCGGTCAAGCCGGTGCACCAGCTCCAGGAAGCGCGCCTCCGGTCGCAGGGCGCGCAGCCCCTCAATTACCCCGAAGCTCAGCCCGCTGCCGCCATGCACCGCCGTACCGGCGGGTTTGTTCAGGATCAGCAGGTGCTCGTCCTCATACAGGATACAGTCGGCCAGTGCGGCCACCTTATCCAGTTTGGCGGAAACCTGCGGCTCCTCGCGCTCAGCCACCCGCACAGGCGGGATACGCACTTCATCCCCCGCCTCCAGTTTATACTCGGGTTTGATGCGCTTTTTATTTACCCGGACTTCGCCTTTACGCACGATGCGGTACACCATGCTTTTCGGCACCCCTTTAAGTTGGGTGCGCAAAAAGTTGTCGATTCGCTGGCCGGCCTGATCGTCAGAAATAGTGACGATTTGCACTGATGGATTCTCTGTTTTCATGGCGGCGATTCTAAATACCCGGCCGCCTTCGCGCCACTGATTTTTGTGACGCAGCCCGGCTTTTGGCCGCAGACCCGGCATAATTTTGTTTATTTACTCAGCAACCGTTACCGTCCTGCTTTCTTGTGCGTGAGTTTCTTGTAAGGCACTGCTAAAGTCACCTTGCTATAACCGTGTCTGCAATGGAATAATGCGATTTCTTTCCGCGTTAATCTCGTTAAGACAGGGAAAATAGCGGAATCAGAACGTTGCCTGATGGCACACACGCAGCAATGGCGTAAGACGTAGCGTGAAATCAAGCAATTAGCGGGCTGCGGGTCGCAGCCTGGCCGGCATAATGGAATGAGATCTGTCGACGTAACTGAGAGGCTATTCCCCTACAAAGAGCGCTGCTTTTCACAAAGAAAGGCAGGCTTACCGAAGTAATGCGCCCCTATGCAGGCGACAACCGGGAGGTTGACGGCTTTGCGAGAAGACACGGGGCCAACGGTAACACCGGTCAGGAGGTTATTTTGCCCGCAGCTTTATCGACAATGCAAAAATAACGAGTAAGTTAAGATGAAAAGAATGTTAATTAACGCAACTCAGCAGGAAGAGTTGCGTGTTGCCCTCGTAGATGGACAGCGTTTATATGACCTGGATATTGAAAGCCCAGGCCATGAACAGAAAAAAGCCAATATCTATAAAGGCAAAATCACCCGTATAGAACCGAGCCTTGAAGCCGCTTTTGTTGATTACGGTGCCGAAAGACACGGTTTTCTCCCCCTCAAAGAAATTGCCCGCGAATATTTTCCCAGTAACTACTCCTCTCATGGTCGCCCCAACATCAAAGATGTGCTGCGTGAAGGCCAGGAAGTCATCGTTCAGGTTGATAAAGAAGAGCGCGGCAATAAAGGCGCTGCCCTCACTACCTTTATCAGCCTGGCCGGCAGCTACCTGGTATTGATGCCGAATAACCCGCGCGCCGGGGGCATTTCACGCCGTATTGAAGGGGATGACCGCACAGAGCTGAAAGAAGCCCTCTCTTCACTGCAACTGCCGGACGGCATGGGGCTGATTGTCCGTACCGCCGGTGTCGGTAAATCTGCTGACGCGCTGCAGTGGGATCTCTCTTTCCGCATCAAACACTGGGAAGCGATTAAGAAAGCCGCGGAAGGCCGCCCGGCCCCGTTCCTGATCCATCAGGAAAGCAACGTGATCGTCCGTGCTTTCCGTGACTATCTGCGCCCGGATATCGGCGAGATCCTGATCGACAACCCGAAGATTCTTGACCTGGCCAAAGAGCACATTGCTGCCCTGGGCCGTCCTGATTTCAGCAGCAAAATCAAGCCATATACCGGTGAGATCCCGCTGTTCAGCCACTACCAGATCGAATCGCAGATTGAGTCTGCGTTCCAGCGCGAAGTGCGCCTGCCGTCCGGCGGCTCTATCGTTATCGATACCACCGAAGCGCTGACCGCCATCGACATCAACTCCGCCCGTGCGACCCGCGGCGGCGATATCGAAGAAACCGCCTTCAACACCAACCTGGAAGCGGCTGATGAAATTGCCCGCCAGCTGCGCCTGCGTGACCTCGGCGGCCTGATTGTCATCGACTTTATCGACATGACCCCGGTGCGCCACCAGCGTGAAGTGGAAAACCGCCTGCGTGATGCGGTGCGCCAGGATCGTGCCCGCATCCAGATCGGCCGTATTTCACGGTTTGGCCTGCTGGAGATGTCACGCCAGCGCCTCAGCCCGTCCCTGGGTGAGTCAAGCCACCATGTCTGCCCGCGTTGCAGCGGCACCGGCACCATCCGTGACAACGAATCCTTGTCGCTCTCTATCCTGCGTCTGATTGAAGAAGAAGCGCTGAAAGAGAACACCAAGGAAGTGCACGCGATTGTTCCGGTACAGATCGCCTCTTACCTGCTGAACGAAAAACGTGAAGCCGTCAATGCCATCGAAAAACGCCAGGGCGGCGTGCGCGCCATCATCGTGCCAAGCGACCAGATGCACACCCCGCACTATTCGGTGCTGCGCGTGCGTAAAGGCGAAGAGACGTCAACCCTGAGCTACCTGCTGCCGCAACTGCATGAAGCAGAGATGGTCCAGCCTTCAGACGACCTGCCGGCTGAGCGCAAACGTCCGGAACAACCGGCGCTGGCGACCTTTGCCCTGCCGGTTGAAGCACCACCGGTGTTTGAAGAAAAAGCCGCCGGTAAGCCTGTCGCCGCTGCCGCAAGCCAACCGGTGAAAAAAGAGGAAGCGCCTGCTGCGCCTGGCTTTATCAGCCGCCTGCTGAGTGGCCTGAAAAACCTGTTTGTGGGTGAGCCGCAGCAACCTGAAGCCAAACCGGCTGAAGAAGACGTGGTGGTGAAGGAAGAGAGCACCGAGCCTCGCCGTAATGAGCGCGATCGCCGTACACCGCGTCGCCAGAGCAATAACCGTAAAGAGCGTAACGGGGAGCGTCGCCCGCGTGACGACCGTGAGCCGCGTGAATCCCGCGAACCGCGTGAGGCCCGTGAACCACGTGAATCCCGCGAACCACGCGAAGCCCGTGAGCCGCGCGAACCTCGTGAAATGCGTGAACCCCGTGACGAGCAGCGCCGTAATAAGCGCAATCAGGACGTGGTGGCTGAGCCGCGCAGTGAAGAGGCTGAAAAGGCCCTGCGTGAAGAGCAGCAGCAACGTCGTGAGCAGCGAGCTGAGCGTCAGCGCCGTCGTCAGGAAGAGAAGCGTAAAGCACCGCAGGATATCGCCGCTGAAGAGGTGATCGCCCCGGTAGATGTGACGGCCGCCGTCAACACGGATGACAACGATCAGGACGATCGCCAGCAGCCGGTGATGCCGCGCCGCGAACGTCGCCCATTGACGCAGAAAGTGCGCTTTAATGGTGAGGCTGCGGTGGAAAGCACCCCTGTTGCGGAGAGCCAGCCGGTTGCAGAGGCGTCCGTTCAGCAAGATGATGACAATGCGGAAGGCCGTAACGCCAACGGTGAAACCGGGATGCCGCGTCGTTCCCGCCGTTCGCCGCGTCACCTGCGTGTCAGCGGCCAGCGCCGTCGTCGTTACCGTGATGAGCGTTACCCTTCTCAGTCACCGGTGCCGCTGGCAGGTGCCTTTGCCTCGCCGGAAATGGCGTCAGGTAAGGTCTGGGTCAGCTACCCTGTCACTGCGTCCACTGACGAGCATCATGACGAGCCGATGTCTCCGCACACTGCGTTGTCCGCCGGTATCGCTGAGCTGCATGAAAATGGTGATTACGTTTATCCGTCCTCTACCCCGGAAGAGATTGCCGGTACAGATGCTGCCCGTACTGACATTACGGCAGACGAGGTGACAGAGGACACCGTAACCGTTGAGACCCCGACCCTGGAAATCATGGCTGATCCGCTGACCGCGGAAACCATCGACCAGGTGGAAACTGTCGCACCGGAAGCAGGTATTGAGCTGGACGTTGAGCCGGTAAAAGAGGCCCCTGCTGCTGAGCCACAGCCTGTGGCTGAAGAGCGCGCGCCTGCACCGGTCAGCATGCCGGACACTGCGCCTGCTGTAGCTGCTGCTCAGGCACAAGAGGTTCCTGCTCAGGCCCCTGCCGTAGAAGCCCCGGTAAATGCCGCTGTAGAGCCGGTTAACGCTGCCGAAGAGCCTGTTAACGCTGCCGAAGCACCGGTTAACGCTGCTGAAGCACCGGTTAACGCTGCTGAAGCACCGGTTAACGTCGCTGAAGCCCCGGTTAACGCCGCTGAAGCCCCGGTTAACGCTGCTGAAGCACCGGTTAACGCCGCTGAAGCACCGGTAAATGCCGCTGAAGCGACGGTTAGTGCTGCCGCTGTGGCACCTGAGGCTGACGTTGCGCCGCTGGAAGAGGAAAAGGCGGTCAAAGAGACGCTGATTGCTGAAGCCACGGCCGCTGCGGCTAAACCTGCGGTGTCACCGGCTCCGGTTGAGTTTACTCACCACGCGACCGCGCCGATGACCAAGGCACCGGCACCGGCATACACCCCGGAACCGGCCCGCCAAAGTGACTGGCAGCGTCCGGTGTTTAACTTTGAAGGTAAAGGCTCTGCGGGCGGACATGCGGCGGTAAACACCGCCACTGCCCCGGCAACCAAACCTGAAATGAGTGAATAACTCCGCCGCAAAAAACAAAACCCGCCATCCGGCGGGTTTTTTTATGGGCAATGCCGGGCGGCGGCACAGCGGCTCAGGCGATCTGTTTTAATGTTTTGATGTCCAACGACGCGAGTTTGCCTTCCAGTTGGCTGGCAAAGCGGCCGAAATGTTCGCTGTTGCTGTGCTTATCCAGCGCCTCTTGTGAACGCCAGCGCTCAAAAAACACGAAGCAGGCAGGATTTTCTTCATCCTGATGCAGTTCATATTGAATGCACCCGACTTCCAGGCGGCTCGGTTCAATAATTTCATGCAGGGTATTGGTCACGTCTTCCAGGTATTCTGGTTTGGCAACCAGACTTGCGACGACACGCACTTCCATACTCATGACTCCTTATTTTTTAATGCCGGACGGCGCGCTTAAGGCAATATCGCCGCCGGCCGGATGACCAGGTTTACTATGGCCCTATCTTGCCGGTGATTTCAACTTTGGATTAACAAACAGATGCATCTGATCAAGTTTACGCTTATCCTTACACCCCGCCATAAATCGCCTGTTTATACGGCTGATGCCTTTAACGCCTTTTCCATTTATGCCGGAGTGTTGTGAAATGACCGCCCAACCGCAAGTTCTGAAGATCCGCCGCCCTGACGACTGGCACATCCATCTGCGTGATGATGACATGCTCAGAACCGTGGTGCCTTACACCAGTGACGTTTTTGGCCGGGCGATTGTCATGCCGAACCTGACGCCCCCCGTCACCTCAGTCGCGCAAGCGATTGCCTACCGTGAACGCATCTTGGCGGCGGTGCCTTCCGGCCATCACTTTACCCCACTGATGACCTGCTACCTGACAGACTCCCTGGCCGCCAGTGAGCTGGTACAAGGGTTTGAGCAAGGGGTCTTTACCGCAGCAAAACTCTATCCTGCGAATGCCACCACCAACTCGTCTCACGGCGTGACTGATGTGCCGGGCATTTACCCTTTATTTGAAGAGATGCAAAGGATTGGGATGCCGCTGCTGATCCACGGTGAGGTCACGCATGCGCACGTTGATATTTTCGACCGCGAAGCACGTTTTATTGACGAAGTCATGGACCCGATCCGCCGCCATTTCCCGGCCCTGAAGATTGTGTTCGAACATATCACCACGAAAGACGCCGCGGATTACGTCCTGGCGGGTGACCGCTATTTAGGGGCCACCGTAACGCCCCAGCATTTGATGTTCAACCGCAATGACATGCTGGTAGGCGGTATCCGCCCGCATCTGTTCTGCCTGCCGATTTTGAAACGTAATATCCACCAGCAGGCACTGCGCAGTGCCGTTGCCAGCGGCAGCGATCGTTTCTTCCTCGGTACCGACTCCGCGCCCCATACCCGCCACCGCAAAGAATCCAGCTGCGGCTGTGCCGGCTGCTTCAATGCGCCGTTAGCCATGTCAGCTTATGCCACGGTGTTTGACGAGCTGGGCGCACTGGAACACCTGGAAGCCTTCGCCTCGCTGAACGGCCCGCAATTCTACGGCTTGCCGGTCAATGAAGGGTTTATTGAGCTGACCCGGACAGATGTGGTGCAGGAAGAGGAGATTGCGGTAGCCGGTGAAAGTGTGGTGCCGTTCCTGGCGGGCCAGACCCTCCCCTGGCGCGTGACGCGCGTTTCCTGACCACGCTTTCCGGTTTCCTTTAAAACAGGCTTGCGCCCCTGCACAGCATACTGTATAAATTAACAGTATATTCTGATGTGGGGGTGCACTATGCGTGTTGAACTTACCGTGGATAAAACCAAACCCTTGCCGGCGGGCGCGCTTGAGGCGCTCTCGGGTGAGCTGAGCAAACGCCTCAACCAGCAGTTTACCGATGTGGCCGTACAGGTGCGTTACGCCGGGGCCAATCATCTGTCGGTGCTGGGCGGCGCGAAAACGGACCGGGCGCTGATCGAAGAGATCTTACAAGAAACATGGGAAAGCGCCGACGAGTGGTTCGTCACTGACTTTTAACCCTTTGCTGTTTTTTTGCCGGGCGTCGCTTCCCGGCTTTTTTATATCTCAGGCCAGCCTGTTTTTCTTCCCCAGACCGATATAACATTATGTTACATACTCAGCGTTAACCGCTGTCGCGTGTAACAGGGCCGTTTGTGATGGGTCAACCGGGTCGCCATCTACCGTGCCGCCCCTGCCCCGTTCACGGCCCGTAATCTGTCTGGCTTGTATTCACACAGGAGGTAGGCACATGGCCGCCGAAAAACCGGAAGAGGCAATGACGTTTGGCGAGCTGCTGGAGCTGATACGCGATCAGCAACGTCGGCTGAGCGTGCTGGAGACGGCATTCTCTTATCTGGCTTTCAGTCACGATGATAAATCAGCCCAATTAATGATTCACAGCCTGAAGCTGGAATCGCAGAACCAGAACCGGGATGAAGAGACACAAAAACATTTTGCGCAGTTGGCAGCGCAGTGGGAAAAACGCTTTTCACCGGTTATTACCCCTTCGGCCGAGTAATCTTCAGCCTCTCCGGTTATGCCGGGGAGGTTTCTCCTGATTAATCGCCAAAAACACCGCATCATGTTCATTTATTGCCCATTCGGGCCTCTTTTTAGCCTATTATCAACTTTTACTTCCCAAAAACCTGTCGGCCGTGCTTATACTTAAGTGCTCACTTCATAAAGAGCCGCATTGCTCCTCAGTTAGTCACTCACGTTAGTCACTACCAAAGAAGGGGTCTATATGGACAGAAAAGATGAAGTAATTCAGACACACCCGCTCGTAGGTTGGGATATCAGTACCGTCGATGTTTATGATGCCATGATGATTCGTCTTCATTACCTGTCTTCAACAGACCAATCTCCAGAAGAAGCACATGTTGACAGAACGTTATGGTTAACGACAGATGTGGCGCGGCAACTTGTTTCCATTCTTGAAGCAGGCATCGCAAAGATAGAATCCAATGAATACCTGGATCTGGACCATCGTAAACATTAACGTTATTTATCGCTTGGCCTGAGGCACCCGTTATCCGGGTGCCTTTTGCATTTCTGGCCCCCAACCCTTTTTCTCTGCCGGTGCGGATTGTCAACGCCGGGTCACTCTCTCTATGATGGCAGGGTCTTTTTACCCTGAATCACGAGGAAGCACCTTCCATGGAATATGATCTGATCATTGTCGGCAGCGGTTCAGTTGGCGCAGCGGCAGGCTACTATGCCACCCAGGCCGGCATGAAAGTGCTGATGATTGACAGCGCCATGCCCCCGCACAAAGGCGCGAGCCATCACGGTCAGACGCGCATCATCCGCCATGCGTATGGCGAAGGGGAACGCTATGTCCCGATGGTATTGCGGGCGCAGGCATTATGGGAGCAACTGGCCGACATCAGCGGCCAGCGCCTGTTTCACCCGTGCGGCGTGATTAACCTCGGGTCGGCAGATTCAGCCTTTATGCGCAATGTGCGTCTCAGTGCCGAAACCTACGGGCTGCCGGTTGAGATCCTGGGGCCTGACCAGGTGCAGGCCCGCTGGCCGGAGTTTACCGTGCCGGATAACTTCATCGGCATCTTTGAGCCGGGATCAGGCGTGCTGCAATGTGAACAGGCGATTAGCGAGTATATCCGGCTGGCGCGCGAAGCCGGATGCGCCCAATTGTTTAACTGCCCGGTCACCGCCCTCACGCCGCTGGAACAAGGGATGCAGGTCACCACGCCGGAAGGGGCGTTCACCGCCCGGAAAGTGGTGATCAGCGCCGGTACCTGGGTGCAGGCGTTGCTGCCCTCCCTGCCGATACAGCCATTGCGTAAAGTCTTCTCCTGGCATCAGGCCGATGGCCGCTACAGTGAGGAAAATCATTTCCCGGCCTTTACGGTCGAAATGGCCGAGGGCGACCACTATTACGGCTTCCCGGCGGGTAAAGAGGGTCTGAAGCTCGGCAAACACCAGGGCGGCCAGCCGATTTCGGCACCGGAACAGCGTAAACCGTTCGGCAGCATTGCCGAGGACGGCACGGAAGTCTTCCGCTTCCTGCGGCGTTTTTTGCCGGGGGTTGGGGTTTGTCTGCATGGGGAAGCCTGCACCTATGACATGACGCCTGATGAAGACTTTATCATTGATACCCTGCCCGGCTGCCCGCAGGCGATGGTTATCGCCGGGTTGAGCGGGCATGGGTTTAAATTTGCCAGTGTACTGGGTGAAATTGCCGCGCTGTATGCGGATGACCAGCCCCTTCCCTATGATCTTACGCCGTTTAGCCTGTCCCGTTTCGCCTGACTGAACAGCCGCTGCCCCGGTGGCGGCGGCTTTAAATAATAATCAGGACAAATCTTTTATTATTAAATATAGAACCCGCCCATATATTCGGAAATTGTATTCTGTTGACCCTGCTTTTTCAGAATTGACGCCTCTTCTGGATGTGATTAATTTGCCCGGTTATTAAAAAGGAAATTTAACCCATCCCCGAGGAGAGCGGCAAATGCGGATCATGATAATTGACAGTTGTGTCTTTACCCTATTGGGCACCTGCTGCTTTTTGGAAAAATACCCTACTGTCATTACGGAACATGCCACAGCCATTGACCTCGCGCTGCCGCTGATTGAGGATTTCCATCCGGATCTGGTGTTGATTAACATGACGCATTATTGTCGCCGCGGCGGCGAGTTTCCCCAGCTCGTTGATTTCTTTCTCGCCTGCGGTGATGCCCATGTTTATATTTATGTTGATGCGCCTTACCCCACGGCGATCGAACCTATTACGCTGTCCGGCCGGGTCTCTTTGATGAATAAACAGTGTCTGCTGCCCTTACTGCACCAGATAGGTGATGTTTGCCAGCCCCCGGCCTTCTTTAAGCGCAACGGCAGAGGCTACCTCTACAGCCGCCAGGAGTTAGCGGTGATTTCCCTCTGGATGGCGCAACAGACGAACAATGATATTGCGCGGCAACTGGGCATCTGCGGGCGGACGGTCTATGTGCATAAACGCCAGGCCATCCGTAAGCTGGCAGTGCGTAACCGGCTGGAATTCTGTTTTCTCTACCCGGTTATTAAGCATGTCATCTACCCGCCTTTTTTCTTCCCGGAACGGGACAGGATCATAGCCGAATTGCATCACGCCTTATAATTTCTCCTTTCTGTGCCTTTCCCCCTTGTTTACCTGAGTGCCTGCCGGGTCTCCCCCGGCATCGCCCGTGCATCTGCCCCGGCTCACCTGCCTCTTTTTTTCACCCCGTTATCCTGTTTTGCTTTTTCCTTTTTCACGTGGCGGAAATTAATTTGCCGCTGTTCTGAGATATGCCCGTTTATACTGACAAACCCTGACAATTATTGACAATACCTGTCCCGCCCTGGGTATTTACGTTATCCCTCATTCACGTTATTTCGCCGAAGCCACTGAATAAGATAACCATGACTAAATCAAAATTTATGAAAGAAATTTCAAATTGATTACAAATAAAAAATAACCGTTGATTTTGTAAAATCAGATGTCTATTTTTTAAAAACTCGTTACCGTCCGGTAAAGGTTTCAAAATGCATTTCAAAAACGATACGCAGGCTTTCGGCCATACCAGTGTGCTGATCCATTGGCTGGCCGCGCTGGTCATTTACGGCATGTTTGCCCTTGGCTTATGGATGGTGACCCTGGGCTATTACGACGTCTGGTATCACCGGGCGCCGGAGCTGCATAAAAGTATCGGGGTGCTGCTCGCCGCCCTGATCCTGTTCCGTATTGTCTGGCGGTTTGTCTCCCCGCCGCCCCTGCCGCTCAGTACCTACAGCGCAACCACCCGCATCGCGGCGACCACGGCGCATTTGCTGCTGCTGGCGGGCCTGATCGGCATCCTGGTCACCGGCTACCTGATTGCCACCGCAGAAGGCCAGCCCATCAGCGTCTTCGGCTGGTTTGGCGTACCGGCCCTGGTGACCCTCGGCCCGGCGCAGACTGACCTGGCCGGTGACCTGCACCTCTGGCTGGCCTGGGGCGTGGTGGTGCTCTCGGTATTGCACGCGCTGGCCGCCCTGAAACACCACTTTATCGACGGCGATGTCACCCTTAAACGGATGCTGGGTCGCCGCTCATCTTAAGACTCACCTACTGGTAACATGGAGATTGCTATGCTGACGATGACTCCGCGACTGAAAAAGCGCGCCCTGGGCCTGACACTGGCCTCATTACTGCTGAGCACCGGAAGTGCGGTGGCCGCTGATTATAAAATTGACAAAGAAGGCCAGCACGCCTTCCTGCAATTTCGCATCAAACACTTAGGTTACAGCTGGATCTACGGCAGCTTTAAAGATTTTGACGGCACCTTTACCTATGACGAGCAAAACCCTGCGTCAGACAAAGTCAACGTCACCATCAACACCAACAGCCTCGATACCAACCATGCCGAGCGTGACAAACACCTGCGCAGCCCTGATTTCCTGAATACCGGTAAATATCCGCAGGCGACGTTCGTCTCCACCAAGGTGGAAAAAGACGGGGATGAACTGAAAATCACCGGTAACTTTACGCTGAACGGCGTGACCAAGCCGCTGACGCTGGAAGCGAAGCTGATGGGCCAGGGTGATGACCCGTGGGGCGCCTACCGTGCCGGGTTTGAGGCAGAAGGCGAGTTTGCGCTGAAGGATTACAACATCAACACCAAACTTGGGCCTGCCTCGCAGAATGTGCAGCTGATTATCTCGCTGGAAGGGGTACGGCCGAAATAAGGCCGGCCGGGCAGTGTGATGTATAAAAAAAGGTCACCTCAGGTGACCTTTTTTACTGCGTGTTTCTTACCGTGCGCCGCCTATCAGCATCAGGCTTCGCTGTCTGGCGCCGGGATCTGCAAGCGGGGGCGCAACAGGCCTTTAGACTTATTGAAGATCTTATTGCCGTTTTCACGGCCGGCGCGGCGGGCGCGTTGCTCTTCCGGCGGCAGTTTCAGCTCTTCCTGGCACAGGGCGCTGCAACAGCCTTCGTAAGCTGCCGCACAACGCGGGCACTGGATAAACAGCAGGTGGCAGCCATCGTTTTTACAGTTGGTGTGGCTGTCACACGGCTCACCACACTGGTGGCACTGGGCGATCACATCGTCGGAGATGCGCTCCCCCATCCGCTCATCAAACACAAAGTTTTTGCCGATGAATTTCAGCGGCAGGCCTTGCTCACGCGCCCGGCGGGTGTATTCAATGATGCCGCCCTCAACGTGATAGATGTTTTTAAAGCCGTGGTGCAGCATGTAGGCGCTGGCCTTTTCACAACGGATGCCGCCGGTGCAGTACATCACGATGTTTTTGTCTTTCTGATCCTGCAGCATTTCGACTGCCATCGGCAACTGCTCGCGGAAGGTGTCTGACGGCACCTCAAGCGCGTTTTCAAAGTGCCCGACTTCATACTCATAATGGTTGCGCATGTCGACAAACAGCGTATCAGGATCGTCAATCATCTGGTTGACCTGATCGGCTTTCAGGTACTCACCCACCTGGGACGGGTCGAAGCTTTCATCCTCGATGCCGTCAGCCACAATGCGCTCACGCACTTTCATGCGCAGCACCCAGAACGACTTGCCGTCATCTTCCAGCGCAATGTTCAGGCGCACCTGATCCAGCGCCGGGTGGCTGGCAAACAGCGCCTGTTTGAATGCCTCAAAACGGCTTTGCGGCACGCTTATCTGGGCATTAATCCCCTCTTTTGCCACATAGACGCGGCCAAAGACCTGCTCAGCCTTAAACGCCAGATACAGGGCGTCACGGAAGGCTTTCGGGTCGTCAAGGGTAAAATATTTGTAGAAAGAGACAGTGGTACGCGGCTCGGTTTCGGCCAGCATACGTGCCTTCAGTTCTTCGTTGGAAATTTGGTTGTGTAACACTGGCATGGTGTACGTTCCTGGGGGTAATCAAGTCTCAACAAAACGGCGTTTGCGCCGCAGCGGGCGTAAACGGGGGCGTATGATACATGATAGTTTTTTCCAAAACATCACCATAACCAATGAATAGTGGCTTTTCCGCCCCCGGCTCCACTGGAAACAATTTGTTGCCGACCCGCAGGTTGACGTCAGGCAGAAAAGGGATAAGCCTTAAGAGTGAGACAATTAAAACACGTATCTCCGGTGGGGGGCCGCCGGCCATACGGCACCCCTTTCCCTTTCATTGACAAGCGAGGTCTTCATGAGTCAGCTGTTTACCCCTTTTCACCTGGGTTCCTTGACACTGCCAAACCGTATCGTCATCGCCCCGATGTGCCAATACTCCTCCGATGACGGCAAAGCCACCTCCTGGCACACCATCCATCTCGGCCATCTAGCGCTTTCCGGTGCCGGTCTGCTGATTGTTGAGGCCACGGCGGTGGAAGCGGTGGGCCGCATCACGCAACAGGATCTCGGCCTGTGGGACGACGACACTGAACAGGCGCTTTCCGGCGTCGTTAAGGCGATCCGCGAAAACAGCGCGATCCCGCTCGGCATCCAGCTTGGCCATGCCGGGCGCAAAGCCTCCTGTAAGCGCCCGTGGGAAGGCGGCAGCTCTATTCCTGACGGCCAGCCGGGCGGCTGGAAAACCATCGCCCCGTCGGCAATCCCCTATAACCCGGAACAGGATGAAACGCCGGAAGCGATGACGCAGGCGCGCATCGATGAACTGAAACAGGCCTATGTGGCGGCGGCCAAACGTGCTGACCGGCTGGGCTTTGACCTGCTGGAGCTGCACGCCGCTCATGGCTACCTGTTGCACCAGTTCCTTTCCCCGCTCTCCAACCAGCGTACCGACCAGTACGGCGGCTCGTTGCAGAACCGGATGCGGCTGGTGCTGGAGGTGTATCAGGCGCTGCGCGAGGCATTCCCGGCGGAAAAACCGATCGGCGTGCGTATTTCAGCCACAGACTGGGTGGAAGAAGGCGGCTGGGATATCGAACAGTCGGTGGCGCTGGCGAAAGCACTGGACGAGCTGGGTTGCAGCTACATCCACGTCTCCAGCGGTGGGAACGCCAGGGAGCAGAAAATCAGCATCAGCCCTAACTATCAGGTGCCGTTTGCCGATCAAATCCGTCAGAACGTGAAGATGCCGGTCATCGCGGTCGGCCTCATCACCGAACCGGAACAGGCGGACGCCATCGTGGCGACCGGCCAGGCGGATCTGGTGGCCCTGGCGCGCGGGATGCTGTATGACCCACGCTGGCCGTGGCATGCGGCTGCCAAACTGGGCGAGAAAGCCATCGCGCCCGATCAGTACAAGCGCTCGGAACCCCATGCGCTGAAAGGGTTGTTCAACGATAAGTAACCCCTGCGAGGCGGGCCGCCCGGCCCGCCATCTTTGCGCTGACCCGCATTATGCTGAAAATCACCCCAATCTGACGTGGTTTTGTACACGACTCTAACAAAATGAACCTTTTATGCGGTGAATTTTCACCTATGCTGCTAATAATGGCACAATAGCCAACAATGTAGCGGCTGAATACATAGGGTTCATCCCTGCCATACTGCGTTTCTGAACCGCCACCGGCAGCTTTAGGCATGGAGCTTCTGCCGCGCTGACAGGGACGTATTGTCCAGAGCATGATTGTTACGTCGTAACAAAATAAAGCAGAGAAATTATGACGCACCTTCCTACCTTTAACCGTTCTCTTTTGCACCCGCGATACTGGCTGACCTGGCTGGGCATCGGCCTGTTATATGTGCTGGTGCTGCTGCCCTATCCGGTGATTTACTGGCTGGGTACCCGCCTGGGCCGCTTCTCAATGCGGTTCCTTAAACGCCGGGTGCATATCGCGCAGCGTAATCTGGCGCTCTGTTTCCCGGAGATGCCGGCCGCCGAACGGGATGTCCTGGTGCGCAAAAACTTTGAATCCGTCGGCATGGGGCTGTTTGAAACCGGCATGGCCTGGTTCTGGCCGGATTGGCGGGTACACCGCTGGTTTGCCGTGAGCGGTGAAGAAAACATTGCCATGGCGAAGGCCAAAAAACAGGGCGTGCTGCTGGTCGGCCTCCATTTCCTGACGCTGGAACTGGGCGCGCGCATTTTTGGCCTCTACAACCCCGGTATCGGCGTTTATCGCCCGCATGACAATAAACTGATGGACTGGATCCAGACCTGGGGCCGCACGCGCTCCAATAAAACCATGCTGGACCGCAAAGATCTGAAAGGCATGATCCGCTGCCTGAAGCAGGGTGACATCATCTGGTATGCGCCGGATCATGACTACGGCCCGCGTGCCAGCGTGTTTGCGCCGCTGTTTGCGGTGCCGGACGCCGCCACCACCACCGGCACCTATCTGCTGGCGCGGATGGCCAAACCGGCGATTATTCCGTTTGTGCCGCGCCGCCTGCCGGATGGCCGCGGCTATGAGCTGGTGATCCTGCCTGATGTCGAGGATATGCCGCTGGACAGTGAACTGGCCGCGGCCACGCGCATGAACCAGGTGGTCGAAGAGGCGATCATGATGGCCCCTGACCAATATATGTGGCTGCACCGCCGTTTCAAAACCCGCCCGGAAGGGCAGCCTTCGCTGTATTAAGGCGGCGGCACACCCGTTACTTTCACCCCGGAGGGCGCCGCCCTCCCTGTTAAAGCGGAGATCGCGATGTATATCATCAGCCTGACCTACACCCAGCCTCTGGACACCGTAGACACTCACCTTGAAGGCCATCTGGCCTGGCTCGACCAGTATTTCCGTCAGGGCACGTTCCTGGCCGCCGGCCGCAAAGATCCGCGTAACGGCGGCGTCATCCTGGCACAGGGCGTGTCGCGTGATGAACTGGACCGTATTCTGGGGGAAGACCCGTTCCAGGCGGTTGCCCGTTATGAGGTCACTGCCGTTGAAGTCACCCTGACCAACGCCCAACTGGCCTGCCTGAAAGGCGTGTAATATTTTTCCGGACTGCGGCTTGTCCGGTCTGCTGCCGGTGGGTGCCCGTGCCCTGCCGGCCATCTCCCCCCTTGTTTCACGCCCTGTTCTCTTTCGCTGCCCCTTTCCTTTTGCCCAGCTGGTTGATAATACAGCGGTTGCGGCGCATACTTAACGCGCTAACTGTCTGCTTTTCATGCTCTGCCCTCCCAGGCGCGCCTGCGTTTTCTCTTCTGCTCAGGTGACACCGGCGGCAGTGCGGTGTTTACCCCTGACCGCAGGATATTACCCCGCTGTGCAGAATACGCTTCCCGCTGCTCTCCCCATTAACTGGAAACGCAACCTGGCGGTTGCCTGGCTCGGCTGCTTCCTGACCGGCGTGGCCTTCAGCCTGATTATGCCTTTCCTGCCGCTGTACATCGAAACGCTCGGCGTCACCGGCCACGAAGCGGTAAATATGTGGTCGGGGCTGGTGTTCAGCATCACCTTTCTGTTTTCCGCCGTGGCCTCGCCGTTCTGGGGCGGCCTGGCTGACCGCAAAGGGCGCAAACTGATGCTGCTGCGCTCAGCGCTGGGCATGGCCGTGGTGATGGTGCTGATGGGGCTGGCGACCACCATCTGGCAATTGCTGGCACTGCGGGCGGTGCTGGGGCTGCTGGGCGGCTTTGTGCCGAATGCCAATGCGCTGATCGCCACCCAGGTGCCGCGCAACCGAAGCGGCTGGGCGCTCGGCACCCTCTCTACCGGCGCGGTCAGCGGCGCGCTGATTGGGCCGCTGATTGGCGGGTTGCTGGCTGACCGCTATGGCCTGCGCCCGGTGTTCTTTATTACCGCGCTGGTGCTGTTTGTCTGCTTTGTCTTCACGCTGTTCCTGATCAAAGAGCAGTTTGTGCCGGTGTCGAAGAAAGAGATGCTCACAGGCCGCCAGGTGCTTGCCTCGCTGAAAAACCCGAAGCTGGTGCTCTGCCTGTTCGTCACCACGCTGATCATCCAGGTGGCGACCGGCTCCATTGCGCCTATCCTGACGCTGTACGTGCGCGAACTGGCCGGCGATACGCAGAACCTGGCCTTTATCAGCGGCATGATCGCCTCCGTGCCGGGCGTGGCAGCCCTGATCAGCGCGCCCCGGCTGGGCAAACTGGGGGATCGCATCGGCCCGGAACGCATCCTGATTACCATGATGGCGCTGTCGGTGGTGATTTTGATCCCGATGGCATTTGTGCAGAACCCGGTACAGCTCGGCATTTTACGGTTTTTGCTCGGCGCGGCGGATGGTGCCCTGCTGCCGGCAGTGCAGACGCTGCTTATCTACAACAGCACCCAGCAGGTGGCCGGGCGGGTGTTCAGTTATAACCAGTCATTCCGCGATATCGGCAATGTTACCGGCCCGCTGCTGGGTGCGGCGGTTTCTGCCGGTTATGGGTTCCGCGCCGTGTTTGGCGTAACGGCCTGTGTGGTGTTGTTCAATGCGGTTTACTCTTACTGGTGCCTGCAACGCGCCCCGAAACGGGCCTTGCTGAAATAACCGGCAGCGCATCCCGAGCGCCCCGGAAGGTTCGTGCTGCCCGTGCGTCTGCGCCCTATGTTATTGATTAAATTTCACCTGATAAAATAGCGTAAGATCAGTGATGTCCCCGTTGCAGGCAGCATAAAAAATTTTATTCGTATTCCCTGCGCCAAAAACTTGCATCCTCCGCCTCACCGGCAACACTTAACCGGTACCCCTGTTTACTGCGCTGACACGGCGCAACCGTGTCATTGAAGGAGGCCAACAATGAGCATGTATGCAACCCTGGAAGAAGCCATTGAAATTGCGCGCGAAGAGTACCTGGAAGCGCTCGCAGATGACTACGCGGATGATGAGATCCCTTCGCCGCAGCAGTTTAACCTGCAAAAATATGTGCTGCAGGATGGCGACATTATGTGGCAGGCAGAATTTTTCCTGGATGAAGGCGATGCGATAGAGGGCCTGCCGTTCCGCAGCGGCGCGGCGGCGCAAGCCATCTATGAAGACGATTTCGATGAAACTGAATTGCGTCTGGAGTGGCTGGAAGAGAACACCCTGCATGAGTGGGATGAAGGCGAATTCCAGCTCGACCCGCCGCTGGATACCGAAGAGGGCAAAACCGCGGCCGATGAGTGGGATGAGCGGTGAGTGAGGCAGCCGTCCGGGTGCGGCGCGCCCAGGCAGAGGATTACCCGCAGATTCTGGCGTTACAGCACGCCAACGTACGCGATAACCTCAGCCCGGCAGAGCGTCGCCAGGGGTTTATTGTGTCTGCCCTGGATAACGCGCAACTGACGCGCATCAACCAGGCACTGGGCGTGCTGGTGGCCGTGCAGGATGAGCGGGTAATTGGTTTCGTCTGCCTCTCCCCCACCCACTTCACCCCGCGCCCCCCGGTGGTGGATACCTTGTTGCAGGTGAAGAACCGGCACTATTTCCGCAATAAACCGATGTCCACCCAGCGGCTGTTCCTGTATGGCCCGGTGTGTGTGGATCACGGCTGGCGTGGGAAAGGGGTGTTAAAGCAACTCTATCAGGGGGTGAAAACCTTTACCCGTGACCGCTATGACAGCGGCATTGCGTTTATCGACAACAGCAACCCGCACTCACTGGCCGCGCATGTGGATGGGCTGGGCATGACGGATATCGCCGGGTTTACCTGCAACAACCGCGGCTATCAGATGGTGGCCTTTGCAGCCGGGTAACCCCCGGCATGCTTATTCGTAGGGGCCGTGGCGGGCGTCGATCGGCAGCATAAAGGTATCCACGATCATCGACAGCGGCACATCAATCACCGTAACGTAGCGCCATGCACTGTCACGCAGATCCCATTGTACGCCGGGGTAGTACTGATTACCGTGCCCCTGCCCCGGCATTGTCCGGCTGATGATGCTGCCGCACCCGCTCAGCGTGGCCGCCAGCACCCCCATCATGATGATTCGTAACACCTTGCTCTGCACCACACCCTTACCTTTCGTCGTCTGCTGCGCGGGGTGCGCAGGCTATGAGATTGTATGCCTTAGCATAGCATGTCACCCGCACGCCCGGCGCAAGCGGGAAAGTTAAGAGTATGTAAAGTCAGGCGCGCGGCAACCCGCGCATAAATTGCAGGCTGGCCAGGAAGCACAGGGTATAGCCAAACAACTCCACCCCCTCCTCCACCACATTTTTGGCGGTACGGTCATAACCGTCCAGCAACACATGCGACCAAATCACATGCATGCCAATCAGCCGGGAGAACAGCAGGATACAGAGCAGGCCGCAGAGCATCATGCCGTAGCTGCGCGCACGGACAAAACAGGCCAGCCCGGCCAGGGTGGAGCGCAGGTGGGTAGCCGCCGCGATCAGGCACGCCAGGGTAACGGCCACGGCCACATAGACCCAGCAGCCATGTTTGATAAGATCAAACACGGCATCCAGTTCACGGATCAGCATCGTGGTCAGGAACCCCCCAAGCAGCACAAAGCCATAACGCCATGCCGGATAACGCCGCGCCAGCAGGAAGAAAACCAGCGCCGTGCCGGCCAGCAGCCCTTCCTGGGCGATCTCGGTCATGGAGATCTCTTTGACAAAGTTATGCAGCCAGATGACATCCACAAACAACAACGATGAGAAAAGCGCGATAACCACAGCACACAGCACAAAGTGCCGGAGTGCGCGGAGAATGGTGTAAAAATCAGAAGACATAGTATTACTCTTATAATTATTAACAGCGTAAGTATTGACGGCGTGCATAGTAGTCAGGTTAAACCGGGTATTTTAGGCATTTGGTGCCGATCGCCCGGTAACAGACCATAAAAAAAGCGGAATGCTCACGCATTCCGCTTTTCATGAGACCTTTCAGGCCATCAGTTCGCGTTGGGGAACGCCAGCTCATTGCGCGGCAGGGTGCGATAATAATCGCGCCACTGCTGGCTGTGCTCCGGGTGGCTCCAGACTTCACTGTGCAGCCGCGCCATCAGCACCGGATCACTCAGCAGCAGCAGACGCTCTGCTTTGTTCAGCCGGGCCGGGCCGACCTGCAACGCCTGGCTCAGGCGCTCACTGCGCCAGTGCTCAATGGCCGCGCGGGTATGGTGACGTGAGGTCGCCATTGCCGTGGCCAGTGCGTTGAAGGAAGGATCGACCACGGCATGCATAAAGCCGTTTTCCAGCGCCCGCGTACGGTTCAGCGACAGGTACTCGTCGGTCGCCACCAGTTCACGCGGCGGGTTGTACTCCTCCGGGATCAGGAACAGCTTCGCACGCTTGCTTTTCAGGCCCAGGGTCGCCCGGCTCGACAGCACCGACACAATCGGCGACAGGATCAGGGAGAAGACAATCGGTGCCAGCCACCAGAGGAAACGCAGGTCCAGCCAGGCCATGCCGCCCGCCCATACCAGGCCCAGCAGCATCTGCGAACCATGACGGCGGAAGGATTCCCCCCACGGGGTGTCATCGTCATCACGCTGCGGCGAGTTCCAGACCACTTCCCAGCCCAGGAAGGCGCTGACCACAAACACCGTGTGGAACAGCATCCGCACCGGTGCCAGCAGCACCGAGAACAGCATTTCCATCAGCATGGAAATAAACAGCCGGAAGGCCCCGCCGTACTCCTTCGCCCCTTTCGCCCAGATCAGCACCACACTGAGCAGTTTCGGCAGGAACAGCAGCACCAGCGTGGTGGAGAACAGCGCAATCGCCAGCTCAGGACGCCACTGCGGCCACACCGGGAACAGCTGGCGCGGCTGGAGGAAGTATTGCGGCTCCATCAGCGTATGCACCACCTGCAAGGCCGTGGAGAGCGCCAGGAACATAAACCAGAGCGGTGCCGACAGGTAGGACATCACGCCGGTCAGGAACACCGCACGGTGCACCGGGTGCATGCCTTTCACCAGGAACAGGCGGAAGTTCATCAGGTTACCGTGGCACCAGCGACGGTCACGCTTCAGCTCATCCAGCAGGTTCGGCGGCAGCTCCTCGTAACTTCCCGGCAGGTCATAGGCGATCCAGACGCCCCAGCCCGCCCGGCGCATCAATGCCGCCTCGACGAAGTCGTGGGAAAGGATGGAACCGGCAAACGAGCCTTCGCCCGGCAACGGTGCCAGCGCACAGTGCTCAATAAACGGCTTCACGCGGATGATGGCGTTGTGGCCCCAGTAGTGCGACTCGCCCAGCTGCCAGAAGTGCAGACCGGCGGTAAACAGCGGCCCGTACACCCGGGTGGCAAACTGTTGCAGGCGCGCATAGAGGGTATCCATGCCGGACGCTTTCGGCGAAGACTGAATGATCCCGGCGTGCGGGTTGGCATTCATCAGGCGCACCAGGCCGGTAAGGCACTCACCACTCATTACGCTGTCCGCATCCAGGATCACCATGTAGCTGTAATCCCCGCCCCAGCGGCGGCACCAGTCATCGATGTTGCCGCTTTTGCGTTTCACCCGGCGGCGGCGGCGGCGATAGAAGATCTTGCCGTGGCCATCCACCTCGTTGCACAGCTCCAGCCACGCCTTCTGTTCTGCCACGCAGATGTCCGGGTCGTAACTGTCGCTCAGCACGTAGATGTCAAAGTGCTCGAGGTCACCGGTACGTTTGACCGACTCATAGGTCGCGCGCAGCCCGGCGAAGACGCGTTCCACGTCCTCGTTACAGATAGGCATGATAAGCGCGGTACGCTGGGCCGGGTCGAGCGGCTCGGTGCCGGTGCTGGAGGCAGAGATACTGTATTTATCCTTGCCGATCAGCAACTGCAAAAAGCCCATCAGCGCGGTCCAGAAACCGGCCGAAACCCAACAGAAGAGAATGGCGAACAGCACCAGGATGCCGGTCTGCAACACATAGGGCAGCAGTTGCAGCACCGATTGCATCAGGTCCTGGTTGAAGATCTCCATCGGGTCGATCAGCGCCCAGCCCTGATAAGGCAGGATGGTTTTCATGTACCAGGTGGCGATGCCGGTCTGCACCAGCATCAGGAACAGCAGGATGTAGCGGCGCAGTGAACCGACCACACGCCAGCGCTTTTCCGATTCCGCCATCTCCTGGGAAATCGGCTCTTTCGGCATGGCGCTGCGGCCCAGCAGGGAGTCCCAGAACCGTGCCAGCGGGTTGGTACGCCAGGCTTCCGGGAACATGCTGGAACGCCGGATAGGCGGCATCGCCTTCAGCGTGGTGCGCCCTTCTGCATCCTCACCCAGCAGATCGTGTTGGGCAGAGACGCCCGGCCAGGCGTGTTGCAGCCGGGTTTTGACCGAGGCCAGCGGCGCGTCGTCCGCCGGGGCGGCAGCCTCTGCCCCCGCCAGCTGGTGGTGCAGATCGGTAAAGGCCACCTCGCTGCCGGCCGGCAGGCGGCCGGTCAGCGTGCCCTTCTCCTGGTCGGAGAGGGGCAGTGCCTCAATATAATCGTGGGGTAACGGCGTTGACTTATTCATTGGCAGGCAGCTGATAGCTCCAGGTTTCACTCAACGGTTTGTCACCATTAACCAGCGCGGCGCGCATCTCGACCGGTTTCTTCGGATCCTTGACCTTGACGCGCAAGGTGAGACGCCAGCCTTTGGTGACCGGATTGTAACGGACGCTGTTTTCTACCATGTCCGCATTGTCATTCACACTGACCTGTGAGGCGACCGGGGTATCGTCTTTCAGTGCTTTCAGCACCGGGCCGACGAAATCCACCAGCAGCGCGGTGCTGCCGTCCGGCTCACGGATCAGGTTAGACTGTTTCACGTCGCCCGCGGAACGCAGGGTCTGCTTGACGTAAGCCAGATCCGGCGAATGCAGCTTCTCTTCCTCACGGGTGAAGTGCAGGCGGTAGTTCAGATCCAGCGGCTGGCCGGCATCCGGCAGTTTTTCCGGTGACCAGTACGCCACGATGTTGTCGTTGGTTTCATCCGCTGTCGGGATCTCCACCAGCTCGACCCGGCCTTTGCCCCAGTCACCGCGGGTTTCCACCCAGCCGCTCGGGCGCAGGTCATAGCGGTCGTCCAGATCTTCATACTGCGCGAAATCACGGCCGCGTTGCAGCAGGCCGAACCCTTTCGGGTTCTCAATGGTATAGGTGCTGACGGACAAATGGCGCGGGTTGTTCAGCGGGCGCCAGATCCATTCGCCGTTGCCGGCATGGATAGAGAGGCCGTTTGAGTCATGCAGCGCCTGGCGGTAGTTCATGGTCGGCGAAGGCTGGTTCGGCCCGAACAGGAACATACTGGTCAGCGGGGCGATGCCCAGCTTGCCCACTTTGTCACGCAGGTAGACTTTAGCCTGCACGTCAACGGTGGTTTCACGCCCTGGGTAGAGGTCAAAACGGTAGGCACCGGCGGCGCGCGGGGAGTCCAGCAGCGCATAGATAACCAGGTGTTTCTCATCCGGGTTCGGGCGCTCAATCCAGAACTCGCGGAAACGCGGGAACTCTTCGCCGGAAGCGAGTGCGGTATCAATTGCCAGGCCGCGGGCAGAGAGGCCGTACACCTGGTCTTTACCGATGACGCGGAAGTAGCTCGCGCCCAGCACGCTCATGATTTCGTCATTCTTGTCCGCTTTATTCAGCGGATAGAGCACTTTAAACCCGGCAAAGCCGAGGTTTTTCACGGCGTCGGCATCGTGCTTGACGTTACCGAAGTTAAAGTAGTCCGGGCTGTATTTGATCTCACTCGCCTTGTTGGCGGTGATTTCGTTGATTTTGACCGGGTATTCGAAGTACATGCCCTGGTGGTAGAACTCCAGCTTGAACGGTGTGTTCAGCTTGTTCCAATAGGCTTTGTCATGGTTGAACTGGATCTGCTGGTAGTCCGCAAATTTCATTTCGCGGAACTGGGAGGGGAGATTGCTCTTTGGAGCCTCAAATCCCTTACCTGCCAACTCCTTAGCTTGTTGGGCGACATCATCAATAGAGAACGCCCATGCCGGTGCTGCGCTTAACGTCATCATTACAGCGGCACTCAACACGCAAATTTTTGCCACACGCGGCCCCTTGGCTACATTTTTAACTCGCACAACCCCCCCTTTCGAGTGCTGAAATCATTCGAAATCCATATTAAAGGATTATTTGGCTATCCGACAACATGATAAATGGATGGTTCCTCTCTGTGGGTCACTGTTTAATCAGATGACCGGGATCAAGGGTAGCAACAGAGAGATTAAACGGCTATGGAAAATTGCCGGACGCTATAGTAGGGTTTTTCTCCCGCGATTTAAGCCAAACGCTTTGAGAGTAACCCGAATCGCCCGGATTTATGAAACGCGCTAAAATAAGCGCCAGGACCAAAAGTAAAAAACCTGGAAACTTATGACAAAAAAAACAGTATCACGGGAATACTTTCTCGATTCGATCCGGGCCTATTTGATGTTGCTCGGCATTCCGTTCCATCTTTCTTTGATCTACTCCAGCCATCAATGGGCGGTCAACAGCCAGACCTCCTCTGCCCTGCTCACCGTGCTGAATGACGTGATCCACGCCTTCCGTATGCAGGTGTTCTTCGTTATCTCCGGCTACTTTTCCTATATGCTGTATGAGCGCTATGAGCCGCAGCGCTGGCTGAAGGTGCGGCTCGAGCGGGTGGCGATTCCGATGCTCTCGGCCGTGGTGCTGATCACCTTGCCGCAATTCCTGATGCTGAAGAATTTCACCAACCGGATTCAGGGCTGGGCGGCCTTTACCTTGTATGAAAAAATAAATGTCACGATCTGGGAATTAGTTTCACATCTCTGGTTTTTGTTAACATTAATTATTCTGACCTGCCTGGGCTTCGCTATTTTCCGCAAACTGAAAACAATTCAGACGAATCGTATTCCTTTTCCGGCTAATCATTTTCAGAGCTTAGGAAAACTCTTATTTTATTTCCTGTTGTTCAGCCTGGGCTACGCGGTAATTCAGCGCGGGATCCTTATTGCCTCGCCTGAGCTGTTATTTAACAGCGTATTTAATTTTGTGGTGATGGAATCGCTGTTTTATCTGCCGTTCTTTATTCTGGGGGCACTGGCGTTTAAATATGCAGGGCTGAAGGCCATGCTGCTCCGGCCTTCGCCGCTGGCGCTGCTGCTGGCCCCGCTGCTGTTTGCTGCCTATATCGCCAATCAGCATCTCAATGATACGGCTCACTTCTCCCCGGAGATTGACACGCTGATTACCGGCACGCTGGGCATCGTGATGGTCAATCTGGTGTTCTCCTTCGGCCACCGGTTGCTCAACAGCCACTCGCCGCGTATTACCTATCTGGTTAATGCGTCGCTATTTATCTATCTGGTGCACCACCCGCTGACGCTGATATATGGGGCCTTTGTCACTCCGCGGATTGAGAATAATCTGGTGGGGTTTGCGCTGGGGCTGATATTTGTTTTCGGGCTGGCGTTCCTGCTGTATGAAGTGCATCAACGTATTCCGCTGCTGCGTTTCCTGTTCTCCGGCAAATCACAAAAACCGGTGGTGGCCCCCTCTTCCCAGTGATCTCCCCACAGCAAAACGCCCGCCCCGGTCACCGGGGCGGGCGTTCTGTTATCAGACCGTCCGCAATTGCGCTTAAGGCTGGGTGGTATCGATGGTCGGCACCACGGACATCCCGACTTTCAGGCGCTGTACCTGCGGCTGGTTGCCCTCCAGCACAATCTTCACGGCCAGACGCTGGGCGACTTTGGTGAAGTTGCCGGTGGCGTTATCCGCTGCAATCGGTGAGAAGGTGGCACCGGTCGCCGGTGCAATGCTCTCCACATGGCCATGCAGCTCCACATCCGGCAGCGCGTCCACCCGCAGGCTGACCGGCTGGTCCGGCACCACGCTGCCCAGCTGGGTTTCCAGGTAGTTCGCCACAATATAGGCGTGCTGCAACGGCACCACCGCCAGCACGCGGGTTCCGGCGCTGACATACGCCCCCACGCGCAGCGAACGCTGGCCGACTGTCCCGGCCACCGGGGCGGTGATGCGGGTATAGGAGAGGTTCAGTTTTGCCTGCTCAAGGTCGGCCGTGGCGGCGTCAATCGCGGCCAGCGCTTCGGCGCGCTCCGCCTTCAGCACATCCACTTCCTGTTGGGCGGCTTCCAGTGCGGCCACATTGCTCTGGTGCGCAGCGGCTTTCTCGCGGTAGGTCGCGTCTGACTCATCACGCTGGTCGGCGGTGCCGGAACCTTGCTGTAACAGACGGCGATAACGGTCTGCACTCTGACGCGCGTAATTCATCCCGGCTGAACTGGAACTCAGCGCGGCCTGCGCCTGGATGATCACCTGTTGCTGTTTAACCAGCTGCGCATCCAGGCTTTTCAGCTGTGCCTGTTTGCTCTCCAGCGTTGCCCGGGCGGTATTGAGTGCATTGAGGTAATCCCGGTCATCAATCCGGGCCAGCAGTTGCCCGGCCTTGACCTGCTGGTTGTCTTCCACCAGCACCTCGGCGATATGCCCGGAGATGCGCGGGGCCACCAGCGTGTAATCCGCGGTGACGTAGGCATCATTGGTGGTTTCATGGCCATGGCCGGCCATCCGCCAGACCGCGAAGCCGGCCAGCAGGGCAATCAGGATCACTGCCACCAGCAGCGGAATACGTTTTGAAGATGTTGCTAACATGGTTCTCTTCTCTTAAGGCTCACTCAGAGCGGACATAACGGCAATCAACGGTTGACCAGCGACTGCGGCGGATAGGTGCGCTGCGGCAACAGCGCCGCCAGCAGAATCAGCCCCAGCGCCACGCCCATGATCATCAAATAGGTATCACTCAGGCCAAGAATGGTGGCCTGATGCTTCGCCAGGGTGGAGAAGCGCGCCAGCACTTCGCTCGAAACGGCACTGCCGTCAGCATTCAACGGGGCCGGTGGTGCACGGTTACCGTCATAAGGCTGTGACAGCAGGTAGCTCACCGACCCGGCGTGGTCCAGCAGCACATGGGAATGGAACTTCTCCCGGTGGCTGATAAAGGTTTCCAGCAGCGCAGAGCCTGCCACACTGCCCAGCCCGCGCACGGTATTGAACATCGCGGAAGCGAACGGCCCCTCAGGCGGCTGCACCACGCTGGTGGCGCTCATCAGGATAGGGATCACGGCCATCGGCTGGGCCACGGCCTGCATCGCCTGCAACCAATAAAAGTTATCCTGTACCCAGGCGCTGTTAATCTCTGACCCGCAATAACAGGCAAACGCCAGCAGCCCGAGCCCGGTCGCCAGCACCCAGCGGCTGTCCACCCAGCGCAGGTTACAGACTGCCGCCACCAGCGGGGCCATCAGCAGTTGCGGCACACCGATGGTCAGCGACAACGGCCCCATTTCGGCGGCACGGAAGCCGTTGACGGACATCAGGTAGTTAGACGGCAGTGCCGAACCGGAGAGGTAAACCACCATCAGCCCGGCCAGCGTCAGCAGGCCATGCGCCAGGTTACGCCGTTTCAGCATCTGTAATTTGAACAGCGGCAGCGGGTGATACCACTCATTGATCAGGAACGCCGTCAGCAGCACCACGGCCCCAAACAGCAGCGCGCAGATCTGCGTGGATTCCAGCCAGTCCTGCCGTTCGCCCTGTTGCAGCGCCAGCACCAGCATCGCCACCCCGCTGCAGCCGGTCACCATGCCGAAGGCGTCAATCTGCCTGAACCGCTCCAGCCGCAGCGGGTCCTGCGGGATGCCGTGGCTGATCATGGCGAAAGCCAGCAGACACGGTGGGATCACCTGCCAGTAAACGAACTGCCAGCCGACATGATCGGTCCACAGCGCGGCCAGCGAGGTCGCCATATTTGGGCCAAAGGTGGCGCTGAGTGCATACGCCCCCAGCCCATACAATTTAAAGCCGGGCGGCAGGAAGCGCAGCGCCACCGTCATCAGCAGCGGCGGCAGCGCCCCGCCAAACAGCCCCTGGATCACCCGCAGGGTGATAAATACCGGCAGGTTGGGCGCAAACGGGATCAGCGCGCCCAGCACCCCAAACCCCAGCACCATCGACATCGCAAAACGGCGCATGGAGAAGGTCATGGCCAGCCAGGGTGCCAGCATCATCGCGGCCACTTCTGCCGCCTGATAGCCGCCAATCAGCCAGGAGCCTTCATCACTGCCGATGCTCAACGCGCCCCGCACATCATTCAGGGCGATGTCGGTCACCCGGTCATTCAGGCCGGATGAGAGGGCGGCAATCAACACGCCGATAAGGCCGGCCACCAGCCGCCCGTTAAAGGGCTGCGCCGCGGGGGCAGCGGGGGGAGCGCCGCCGGCGCTCACCGGCGGCACACTGACTACACTCATAAATAAACTCGTTTGTTTTACGCACGCCGCTCCGGGTTGCCGTGAGGGCAACAGGCCATACGTCATGACACAGCAGGAAGCAGAGGCGAATAATGGCAGGTGACGTGCCGGCAGCATCATGTGATGCCGGTCACGCTGCGGATACTACAATACGGTTAGGTGTATTGCAATGTGGTACTCATTGAGTTCAGCAGCGGAATGCCGTTAAATACCTGCGGTTTTTACCTTAAAAGGAAGCATAGTGTGACAACCCATGACAGCCATGCCACCGATGAGGAGCGCAGCGGCGGCATCCAGGTGATTTCCCGCGCGGCGTCGATCCTGAATGCCCTGGGCGCACACCCGGAAGGAATGAGCCTGGGGGCGATTGCCCAGGCGGTGGCCCTGCCCCGCTCCACGGTGCAGCGCATTGTGGCGGCGCTGGCTGACGAAGGCATGGTGCGCAGCCACGGCAGCAGCGGTTTTCGCCTCGGCCCGACGCTGTTGCGGCTGGTGGCCACGGTGCACAGCGACATCATCGCCATCGCCACGCCGTTTTTGCAGGCGTTATGTAATGAAACCAACGAGACAGTGACACTGGCGCGCCCCAGCGGGCGGCAGATTGCGATTGTCCATATGGTGGTGGCGAACCGCGAGCTGCGCGTGGTGCCGCGTTTTGGCCTGAATCTGCCGATCTACAGCACCTCCGGCGGCCGGGCGCTGCTGGCCCTGAGCAGTGATGACGAAATCCGCCGCTTGCTCGGTGAAACGTTTGAGCCGGTCACGGCCGACACCGTGTGCGACATTGATACCTTGCTGGGGGCGTTGCAGCAGGTGCGCCAACAGGGCGTGGCGGTGGAGCATGGCGAAACGCTGGAGGGGATTTCATCAATGGGCGTCGCGATTGACACGCTGCTCGGGCGTTATTCTGTTTCCCTGCTGGTGCCGACCGATCGCCTGCACCGGCATTACCCGGCCCTGCACACGGCCATTCTGGCGTGCCGGGCTTCATTAATGGGCGAGATCGGCAGGCTGGATCGCCGTTGAGACCGGCGGATGCCGGCAAAAGGAGTCACTATGTTTACCCAAATTCTGCTGGCCGTGGACGGATCACGCCAGACCCCACGCGTAATCGCCCTGGCGGCCGATCTGGCGGCGGCCTCCGGCGCCCGCATTTCCGTAACCTGCTGCGTCGATGCCTCCTATGCCGTTGACAGCGGCAGTGACCCGGCCGGTGAGGTCACCCTGTATCAGCCTGCCTGTGAAGAGGAGAACGCTGCCGCCCGGATCGTGCGGGACGCGATGCGGCAACTGCATGCATTGGGGGATAAGGTGACCGGGCAGATTATTGTCGGTGATGCGGCCCAGGCGCTGGTGGCCGAGGCGACGCAGCAAGAGGCGTCGGTGATTGTCATGGGACACCGCCACCGCGGCCTGGTTGACCGGTTATTGAAAGGGTCAGTCTGTGCAGACATTATGGCCACCGCGCCCTGCCCGGTACTGGTTGAGGTGCGCGACTGACCGGCAAAAAAACAGCGGCAGATTAAAGATATTCCTATTGACATAAGCAAAATTTATAATTCATTTTCATCATTTTCTTATTTTTTATAGGTTGGCTAAAGGTTAGACTGTTAAATGCATTACGGCATGTTATGTCCCCTTTAACACAAGGAGTTAGCTATGAAGAAAGTGATGACCGTGGCCGCCATTGCGCTTTACCTGGCCGGGGCGTCGGCAGCCTTTGCCGCCACCACCGCCGGCGCTGAGATCGCTGCAGGCACCGGCACCGGTGCCGCCGCTGCGACGGATGCGACCCTGCTGTCCGGTGGCGTCGCCGCCGCTGCCGCAGCCAGCGATCCAAGCGGCAGCACCGGCACCTCGACCGCCACCTCAACGTCGACCACTACCCAGACCCGCTAAGGGCCGTGCGCCACACAGGCACGCGTCAAGGCGTGTCCATCAAACCAGCCTGACGGCTGGTTTTTTTCTGCCCCCGATCCCTGAACGGTGCCCTGAAAACGCCCCCGGAAACGCATAAAAAAAGCTGCCCAAAAAGCCGGCAGCCTGGAAATATCACTGGGGTAACGCTGTTATTATCTGTACACCCTGGTGTTGGCCGTACAATTATTTATCCCCGGAAATTAATTGACACCCATTTTTTCCGCCCATTGAGCAATTTGTTCACGATAAATAAAGACCACCTCATTCGCCATCGGCTGGTTAATTGAGGTGCTGATCATCGCCAGGCAAGGATAATCCAATGGCCGTAAATCAAAGAGATATTCATCCAGTTCCTCATCCGATAATAATGAGGTGCCGTCGACATTATCGATCATAAAATAATTCGTCATCATCCAATGACGATATTCAAACGGGTTAGTTAACAGGTGCATAGCGTGGCCTTTCAGCTAAAACAGACTCCGGCAGGGGTGAAATGGCACCTTCTGCCCGTTCACCCGGCTCTTAACGCATTCCCGCGTAAATGAGGCGTTCCGTTGCTTTCTTGATATTGAAAATAACAAAACAGCAACAGTGAAGCAATAAAGAAAATTTAAATTTTCATTTTTAATTAAACTTCGGCGTAAATGCCGAAAATCTCTACAGTAATATTATTACCATGAATTAATACCAATCATTAAATAATAGAATTCTATTGAATGTGTTAATTTTTTAACAGCTAATCATTTCACTCCAGGCACAAAAAAACCGCCGCAGCGGTTTTTTGGATTTACCCCTGTCGGGTAAGCGTCAGATTTTGCAGCCTTCGCACTCGTCTTCGCCACCCACCACCTCAGGCAGTTCAGCGGCTTTTTTTTCGGTCTTCTCAGCCGCTTTTTCCAGCTCAGCGTCGATGTCAAAATCGAAAATATCATCACTCATGGTTACTCTCCTCACAGTTTTGCAGCACGGCAGTATACCTGACACGCCACCGCCTGTACCGGATTGCGCACAGATTGCCAACTGTTCACAATCCCGTCAGTTAACGGCGGCTGATTTGCATACCCGCCGGGTCAGTACCATAGTTAACAGGTCAACATCACCACAACCAGAGGATCACCCCTGGCGATCGCAATAAGGGAGAGTTTGAATGACCGATATCAATAATGTTAAATCCTGGGCCAATGTCAGGGACACATCGATCGAGATTGCAGAAGCGATTTTTGAGCTGGCGAATGACGATGAAGTCCTGGCACAGAAAATCTGGGAAGAAGGCAATGATGAAGTGCTGCTGAAGGCGTTTGAAAAAACCGATGCCGATCACCTGTTCTGGGGCGAGGAGAAGATCGACCGCAAGAACGTGTAAGCCTCAGGGCTGCCGCCGTCTCCGGCGGCGGCCCGGTCAGCTGCCGAAGCCGAAGCCCATCTGGTGGGCCCAGTCAAAGATCTGCTCTTTGTAGATAAATTCCGGCTCGCACACCGCCGGTTCCCCTTTGGTCTGCACCATCACCGCAATGCAGGGATAAGCCGTCGGGCGGGCATCAAAGATAAAATCCTCGATTTCCTGCTCCACAAACAGCGTACTTTCCCGCAGCTCCCGTACCATAAACAGTTCCGCCATAATCCAGCGGCGGTAATCAGCCTCATTTTGCAGCATTTGCATCACTGGCTCCCTGGTAAGTCCCGGTTAAATTAATGCCACTCGTCGCCGCCGCAGCATGGGCAGACCTCGGCGCGGCTGACGGACATTGCCGCGCAGCCGTCGGTGTCCCATTCCACCCGCAACGGCTGGCCGTTGTCATCCGCCGCGCTGAGGTAACGCGGGTAATGCAGCGCCTGCCCTGACATGGTTTCGGTAATGATCAGGCGATCGCCGGCATAGATGCGTGCGGTGGCACGTGCATCCTGTTTGCCGTCGGCATGGTCCTGATAGAGGTGATGGATGGTGAGCTTAATCTTGTGCACGTCGGCTCCTGATCGGGACAACGCATTGATTGCGTGAATAGGTATAGTCTACCCGATCCGGTGCGGCCAGGGATATGCACAATGTGCATATCCCCTGTTTCTCAGTGTGCGGGGTGCTGCTGCCCGGTAGGGGCCACAGGTGCGGGCTGCCTGGCCTGCTTGCGCGCCAGGTCATAGATGTCATAGAAATCGATGGTGCCTTTGTGGTGGATGATTTCCCGCATCCGCGTTTTGATGCGGCTGTCCACCTGCGGGTGCGCCAGGATCTCGTCTACTGCCTTCACCGGCACTTCCCGGCTGAAATACCATTCGCCGTTGTAACAGACCCGCAGATCCAGCACGCCGATATCCTCATAGCGGTAGACCGGTTTGATGTCCATCAGCAGGCCGCCGGAGACCAGCACCAGAAACGCGGTGAAACCGGCAAACCATCCCAGCCCCATATAGGGAGAGCAGTACATCACGATGCCCACCGCCACATAACCGGCCAGCATCGCCAGACAGAGCCAGGGGTGCTTGGTAAAGAATTCCGTATTGAAACGCGCCTTGCCGTCGCGGCGTTCCTGTTGGTTAATCTGTTGGATCTCTCTGACCAGGATGGTCTTGATGGCGTCCATCGTGTCACCCTCATGGGATTGTTAGGAATGGAGGAGCAGTGCGACGCATAGCGTAGCACACTGACTGTTATAGCCTGCATAGCAGTTAAAGGATATTCACCGCATAACTGTTATAGCCATCAGTGTGAATGAGAGCATGATATTTCGCGAAGCCGCGACGCCTGTTCCCCTCTTTTTCACCCACGGCGAGCGCCTTTATCCGCTCTGCTGACGCACGGTTTCCCTGCCTCCATATGCCCCTCCCCGCCATCACACCGGCGGTAAAATAAATGATAAGCCGATGATTTTTATCAGTGAAACAATATGAGTTCTTTTTCATCGTTTTATCACCCGAAAGCTGGCTATCTTTCCCCTATTCCCTGTACCGCCGGTCAGCCGCAGGCGTTCTTTTTCTCCTCTCCGGGCGGGCATCGGCAAAAGTAACCTGAGGGAGAAAATCACGATGGACTCAGAAAATCAGAAAGTGGGGCTTATTCCCGTCACCCTGATGGTGTCCGGGAATATTATGGGTTCCGGCGTTTTCCTGCTGCCGGCGAATTTAGCGGCCACCGGCGGTATTGCCATCTGGGGCTGGCTGGTCACCCTCCTCGGCGCGCTGGCGCTGTCGATGGTCTACGCCAAAATGTCCTCGCTGGATGCCAGCCCAGGCGGCTCTTATGCCTATGCCCGCCGCGCGTTCGGGCCGTTTATCGGCTATCAGACCAATGTGCTCTACTGGCTGGCCTGCTGGATCGGCAATATTGCGATGGTGGTGATTGGCGTAGGCTACCTCAGCTACTTTATCCCGCTGCTCAAAGCGCCCATTCCGTTGACCATCGCGTGTGTGGCGATCCTCTGGCTGTTTGTGTTGCTGAATATTGTCGGACCGAAAATGATCACCCGGGTGCAGGCGGTGGCCACGGTGCTGGCCCTGGTACCGATTGTGGCGATTGCGCTGTTCGGCTGGTTCTGGTTCCGCGGGGAAACCTATATGTCCGCCTGGAATGTCAGCGGCCTCGGGCCGCTCGGGGCGATTCAGAGCACGCTGAGCGTGACCCTCTGGTCTTTTATCGGGGTGGAAAGCGCCTCGGTGGCAGCGGGCGTGGTGAAAAACCCGAAACGCAATGTGCCGATCGCCACCCTCGGCGGCGTGCTGATCGCCGCCGTCTGTTATGTGCTCTCCACTACCGCCATCATGGGCATGATCCCCAATGCGGAACTGCGCCTCTCCACCTCACCCTTTGGTGATGCGGCCCGGCTGGCACTGGGCGATCTGGCCGGCGGCACCGTGGCGCTCTGCGCCGCACTGGGCTGCCTCGGCTCGCTCGGCGGCTGGACGCTGCTGGCGGGCCAGACTGCCAAAGCCGCCGCAGACGACGGTCTGTTCCCGCCCATTTTTGCCAAAGTGAACAAAGAGAACGTGCCGGTGGCCGGGCTGTTGATTATCGGCGTGCTGATGACCCTGTTCCAAATCGCCAGTATCTCGCCTAACGCGACCGCGCAATTCGCGCTGGTTTCTTCGGTGTCCGTGATTTTTACGCTGGTGCCCTACCTCTACACCTGTTCGGCGCTGTTGCTGGTGGGGCGCGGCCATCTCGGCAACCGCCATGCCATCTACTTCTTCATCACCCTGCTGGCGTTTGTGTACTGCATCTGGGCGGTCATCGGTTCCGGCGCGCAGGAGGTGATGTGGTCCTTTGTGACGGTGATGGTGATCACCTCCATGTACACCGTGAACTACAACCGGCGGCATAAAACCCCCTTCCCGCTCGATCGCCCATTCGTACGCGATGATGACTAAGCGCTCCCGGTAATCCGGCGGGCAAGCCCCGATGACGTTGACAGAGGCAGGCAGCATGATCGATTCAGGCATGAACAAGAAACGCAAAGTCCTGGTGGTGGACAGCAATATCCTGGACAGCAACACCGCCAACAGCCGGGCGGTGCAGGAGTTGATCACCGCCCTGCAAGCTACCGGCCTGGACGTGATCCCGGCGGCGACCTTTGAGGACGGCAAAGCCACGGTGATGTCAGATGCCTCGCTCTGCTGCATCTTTGTGGACTGGACATCCGGCGGTAACGACGACGCCTCCCACAGCCAGGCGTCCGCGCTGCTGAAAGAGATCCGCTACCGCAACAAAGAGGTGCCGGTATTGCTGATGGCGGAACACTCCTGCATCGATAGCCTGACGCTGGACATCATGCGCATGGTGAATGAATTCGTCTGGATGCATGAGGACACGGCCGATTTTATCGCCGCCCGCGCCAGGGCGCTGATCGCCAAATATTATGACCAGTTGCTGCCGCCGTTCACCAAGGCGTTATTCCACTATACGCTGACGTCCCCGGAGTACTCCTGGGCCGCGCCGGGCCACCAGGGCGGCGTCGCCTTTACCAAAAGCGCCGTCGGCCGTGAATTCCTCGATTTCTTTGGTGAAAACCTGTTCCGCACTGATACCGGCATCGAACGCGCGGCAATGGGATCGCTGCTTGACCACAGCGGGCCGATCAAGGCGTCCGAAACCTATGCGGCCAAAGTGTTCGGCGCGCACCAGAGCTATTCGGTGCTCAACGGCACGTCCGGGTCTAACCGGGCGATCATGGCGGCGGTGATCGGGGACCGGCAGGTGGCGCTGTGTGACCGCAACTGCCACAAGTCGATTGAACAGGGCCTGGTGATGACCGGCGCACTGCCGGTGTTTTTTGTGCCGACCCGTAACCGTTTCGGCATTATTGGGCCGATCCCCAGGCAGCAATTCCGGCCGGAGAGCATCCGCGCCAGCATTGCCGCCCACCCGCTGATTAACCAGGCCGCCGACCGCACGCCGGTGTATGCGGTGGTCACCAACTGCACCTATGACGGCATGTGCTACCACGCCGGGCAGGCGCAGGATCTGCTGGCCGAAAGCGTAGACCAGATCCATTTTGATGAGGCGTGGTACGCGTACGCCCGCTTCAACCCCTTCTACCAGCACCGTTTTGCCATGCGCGGCGACCCGGCAGACCACGACCCAAACGGCCCTACGGTATTTGCCACCCATTCCACCCATAAACTGCTGGCCGCGCTGTCACAGGCGTCCTATATCCATATCCGTAACGGCCGCAAGCCGGTGGTGCACTCCCGTTTCAATGAGTCTTATATGTTGCAGGCCACTACCTCACCGCTCTATGCGATTATTGCCGCCAATGAGGTCGGTGCCGCGATGATGCGCGGGGGCCAGGGGCAGACCTTAACGCAGGAGGTGATCAACGAAGCGGTGGATTTCCGGCTGGCGCTGGCCAAGGTCAATGCCACGTTCCACGACCGCGGCGAATGGTTTTTTGCACCGTGGAATGCCCCGGAAGTGACAGACCCGGAAACCGGCAAAAAAATTCCGTTCCGCATGGCCTCAAAAGCACAACTCTCCACCGACCCCGGCTGCTGGGTGCTGAAGCCCGGTGAGCGCTGGCACGGCTTTGACCAGCTGGAGGAGGAGTGGTGTATGCTCGACCCGATCAAGGCCGGGATTTTGTCGCCCGGCATGAACGATGACGGCACCCTGATGCAGACCGGCATCCCGGCGGCGATGGTGACCGCCTTCCTGACCCAGCACGGCGTGGTGCCGTCACGCACCACTGACTTTATGGTGCTCTGCCTGTTCTCGGTAGGGATCACCAAAGGGAAATGGGGCACGCTGATCAACGTCCTGCTGGAGTTCAAACGCCACTATGATGAGAACACGCCGGTCATCGCCTGCCTGCCGGATCTGGCCGGGGGCTATCCGGCGCGCTACGCCGGAATGGGGCTGAAGGATCTCTGCGACGAGATGTTCAGTTACATGAAAACCAGCCAGATGGACAAACTGCAATCAGAGGCGTTCGGCCAGTTGCCGGAGCCGGTGGTGTTACCGCGCCGGGCGTTTCAGGCGCACATGGCCGGGCGTTGCAACCATCTGCCGCTCGGCCGGCTGGCGGGCCGGGTCTCTGCCGTGGGGATTATCCCTTACCCGCCCGGCATCCCGATTGTGATGCCGGGCGAGCGCTTCGGCCGTGACGACCAACCCTGGCTGCGCTATATCCGCAGTATTGCCGAATGGGGCGAAAAATTCCCAGGCTTTGAAAAAGAGCTGGAGGGGGCCGAGATGATTGACGGGACATACCATATCTGGGTTCTGGAACCCGACGCCGGGTAACCGGCAGCAAAAAAAAACGCCAGCCCGATGGCTGGCGAAAAATACTGGAAGCAATGTGAGCAATGTCGTGCCTTCGATACGGCATGAACTGCCGTAACAGAAGACGATTGGATGATAACGATTATCATTACACAAAGTAAAGCGCTTTTTATCTGCCTGTGTGCCCGGCCCCTGAATGGCCACCCCAATGCTGCGTCAGCCTCTCCCCGCCGAACGATGATTTACGCTAATGTGATCACGATACCCATAATAAGCTTATTGGCATTTTTCAACGCTGGGGGTAGTCTGGCAAGACGTCTGCAACGGAGGGGAATATTATGAGCATTGGCGTTAATTCTCTGGTCAAACATAAAACCGGCGAGATTATTGGCCGGGTTATTTCCATGCTTTCCAAACAGGAAAAGCCCTGGGCGATGGTTGACTGGGGCAACAGCGGCATTTCGATGCACGCGCTGAGTGATTTGATTGAAGTGAGCCAGGAAAACCGCCGTTTATAATGTGCTGATCTGCGCTCTTTTGCCGGCCTTCCACCTTCCTCCCCTTTGTTGAGCGTCTCTTCACAATAGGCGATCAGCCCGCGTTATCCCGCTTTGCCCGGCCATGCCCGTTTCAGAAAAAATGAAATATGCGCCTTGTCACAGTGCCTCAGGTAAGCGGTTGATCTGCTGCACCCCTGCCCCTGCTCCTTCAGATAATACATTCCCCGCTCACTTCATTTAGAAATAAACATTCTATTTTACAGAGAACCATTTCCTTTTTTCAGCGAAGAAATAGAGCAGCCCGCCTTTTTATCCGCAACATAGCAGTAACACATGGCTATTTTATGAGCCAGACCACAAAATTAAATTTCCATTATTTTAAAAAATGAAATTTTCTGTCTATAACTATTTGCCTGCTCTTGAGTAATAGCCACAATGACTTTGTTATTCGTGTTTAACGTGAGGTTTTTTTATCTGCCTTCTCTGTCACGACCAGACCCTGCGAGACCACTGGAGCTATCATGGAACAATACATAACAACCAACCCAGCTTCTGGGCCAAACAGCCAAACCAAAACCGAACCCTTTGTTAAAATCATCGTGCTGATCTCCACGCTGGGCGGCCTGCTGTTCGGCTATGACACCGGTGTGATTTCCGGTGCCCTGCTGTTTATGGGCCAGGAACTGCACCTGACGCCCTTTACTACCGGGCTGGTCACCAGCTCCCTGCTGTTTGGGGCGGCCTTTGGTGCGCTGATGGCCGGCCACCTGGCGGATGCTGCCGGGCGCAAAAAGATCATCCTGTTTCTGGCCGTCATCTTTGCCGTCGGCGCGATCGGCACGGCCCTGGCACCGGATGTCACCTGGATGATCGCCTTCCGGCTGGTGCTGGGCGTCGCGGTCGGCGGTGCGGCCGCCACGGTGCCGGTCTATATCGCGGAGATCGCCCCGGCCAACCGCCGCGGCCAGTTGGTCACGCTGCAGGAGCTGATGATTGTCTCCGGGCAGATGCTGGCTTACATCTCGAATGCCACCTTCCATGAATTGTGGGGCGGGGAATCCACCTGGCGCTGGATGCTGGCAATCGCCACACTGCCGGCGGTGCTATTGTGGTTCGGGATGCTGTTTATGCCGGATTCCCCACGCTGGTACGCCATGAAAGGGCGGATGGCCGAGGCGCGCCGGGTGCTGGAGCGTACCCGTTCTGCCCAGGATGTGGACTGGGAGATGACGGAGATCGAAGAAACCATCGAAGAAAACCGCCATCAGGGCAAAGGCCGCCTGCGGGATCTCGCCACGCCGTGGCTGATGAAGCTGTTCCTGTTGGGCATCGGGATTGCGGTTATCCAGCAGCTCACCGGCGTCAACACCATTATGTATTATGCACCGACCATGCTGGAGGCGACCGGCCTGAGCACCGACGCCGCGCTGCTGGCGACCATCGCCAACGGGGTGATTTCCGTGGCGATGACCTTTGCCGGCATCTGGCTGCTGGGCAAAATCGGCCGTCGGCCGCTGGTGCTGCTTGGACAGATAGGCTGTACCTGCTGTTTGTTTTTCCTGGGGGCGGTCTGCATCCTGATGCCGGAAACCGTGGGCGGCCTGCCTAACCTGCTGCGCAGCTACCTGGTGCTGGGCGGGATGCTGATGTTCCTGAGCTTCCAGCAGGGTGCACTGTCGCCGGTAACCTGGCTGCTGCTCTCTGAAATCTTCCCGATCCGTATGCGCGGCATCTGCATGGGGGCGGCGGTCTTTGCGATGTGGATCGCCAATTTCATGATCTCGCTGGCCTTCCCAATGTTGCTGGCCGGTGTCGGGCTGGCCGGGGCCTTCTTTACCTTTGCCTGCATCGGCATTGCCGGTTCGTTGTTTGTGGTGCGGTGTGTGCCGGAAACCCGGGGCCGCAGCCTGGAGCAACTCGAACACTATTTCCGCGAACGCTATCAGCCGGTCGCTGCCGGCCCGCGCCTCTCCACCCACCAGAAGCGCAAAGCCTGACAGCAAAAAGCCCACCTGGTGGTGGGCTTTTTTCACTGCGCAAGCTGCCGCCGGGCGTAACGCGGCTGAGCCTTAACGCGGCTGATCGTGCGGCGCAACCTGCTTTTTCGGCGCCGGCTTTTTCACCGGTTTTTTCTTCACGTGCTGCACGGTTTTTTTGTGGCTGACCGGTTTTGCCGGCTGTGCCGTGCGGTGGGCCTGGCTCTGTGCAGCCTTGTTTACCGGTGCTGCGTCCGCGTGTACCGGTTCAGCCATCGCAGCACTGCTCAGCGCTAACAGTGATCCCAGCATCACTGATTTCATTACCTTCATTATTACCTCTGTGTCTGTTATTCAGCGATTTATTCGCGAAAGCAAGAGTACAGGGTTTGCCTGTAAGGATTCCGGCAGCAGAATGTAACAACATGCTAACCCCTGGCAGGCTGTATACCGCGTACGCGATAAGCAGGCGGGCCGGGGTTTCACGCCCGGAAAAGCCCTGTTTAAGCGTCTTGTGCGGCGAAACCATTGTTACTGCATGTTAATAACCCGGTCAGATCCGTTTTTCTGGTCTATGCTTTTAATACGTTCACAACAAATGGAGTTTGCATATGTTTGATAAAGTAAAAGATAAAGCAGAAGAAGCTGTAGGTGCGGGCCAGGAGCAATTTGGTCGTGCAACAGATGACGGCAAGACTCAATTTGAAGGGGCGGTGCGTAAGAATCTTTCCCAGGCCTCTTATGCCGTTAACGATGCCGTAGATACCGTGAAGCGTACTACGTCTGATAACCCGGTTCCGGCCCTGCTGGTCGCTGCGGGTGTTGGCTTCGTGCTGGCAAAACTGCTGGGTGGCCGCCGCTAAGCGGTAAATGCGCCCTGTGAAAGCCCGGCCTGGCCGGGCTTTTTTACGCCTGAAGAGGGGGCAACACCCTGAAGGCGCGCACGATACCCGGTTTAACGAAGCCGTTCTTTTTAATTTTTCTATTACCCTGATCAAAGAATTGATAGAAAAGTGCAAAATCAATACAATAATGACATTGTGTAAACGACAGGTAATAGATGTGTCTGCTCATACCGCCTGGGAAGCGTTAAAAACCATTTTCCTTATCGGCTTTGCCCTCTCCGCCCTTTTCACCTTACTGATCAGCCGCGATTCCTCATTTAAGATCCGCTTATTCACGTCCGGCATTATTGGCCTGACCTGGCCGCTGAGTTTTCCGGTGGTGCTGCTGTTTTCCCTCTTCTGAGCCGTCAGGCTGACGTCATGACCAACAGATACCGGCAGGGCTGGCTGCCCGGATTGGCGAATGTCAGCGGCGCATCGACGCCAAAACTCAGGCAATCCCCCGTGGCCAGCGTATAGCAGGTGTCACCGTAGGTCAGATCCAAAGACCCCTCGCACACCCATAACTGCTGCCGGTAGGGTGCGGCGTTCCAGCGCGGGTAATTGATCCTGGCGCCCGCCGGTAAGGTGATTTCCACCAGTTCCGCGCCCTGCCCGTCACTTTTCTCACTCACCTGCCGCCGCAGATAGCCCAGATCGGGATCGCGCCAGACCGGTTGCTGCGCCCGGCGGCGCAATGGGTACGGCTGCGGCGCATGTTCGGTAATCAGCTCCGCCAGCGCAATACCCAGCCCGGCGGCCAGCCGCCCTAACGTCGCTGCACTCGGGCTGCTGGCCTGGCGCTCGATTTTCGAGATCATAGCTTTACTGACCCCGGACTGCTGCGCCAGCGTGTCGAGGCTCCAGCCTTTTTCCTTGCGCCTGGCCTGTAATTGCCCGGCGATAATCTCATCAATTGACATGGCTGAAGCCCGCGTTTACTTTAGGAGAATAATATTCATTATAGTAAACAGCACAGCAGGAGTGTTCAAGATGAACTGGGTAGAATGCAACGAAGAGCGGCATGCAGAGGCGATCCTGGCCATTTTTAATGAGGCCATCCTCACCTCTACCGCGCTGTATGATTACCAGCCCCGCCCGCTTTCCGCCATGCGTACCTGGTTTGCCGTGAAACGGGACAACGGCTTCCCGGTCATTGGCCTGGAAGATGAGCACGGCTGCCTGCTGGGCTTTGCCAGTTACGGCACTTTCCGCCCGTTTCCCGCCAATAAATACACTGTCGAGCACTCGCTGTACGTCCACCCGGATCACCGGGGGCGTGGCCTGGGCCGCCTGCTGCTGGAACGGCTGATCGCTGAAGCGCAGGCGCGCCAGGTGCATACGCTGGTGGGCGGCATTGACAGCACCAATCAGGGCAGTATTGCGCTGCATGAGCGCCTGGGCTTTACCCATTGCGGCACGGTGCGGCAGGCGGGGTATAAATTTGACCGCTGGCTCGATCTCGCCTTTTACCAGTTATTGCTGCCGACGCCGGAGCGGCCGATCGCTGCCGTCTAAGTTTCCTATACTTAGCCTGTTAGCCATAACAGGAGGCACTATGTGCGGACGCTTTTCACAACATCAGACGCGGTCAGAGTATCTGGAGGCGCTGGCCCCGGATATTCCCTTCAATGGCGCGCTGGACCCGGTGCCGATTGACCGCTATAACGTGGCGCCCGGCACCCGCGTGCTGCTGCTGAACCAGCGCGATGACCAGCTCTATCTCGACCCGGTGCGCTGGGGCTATCAGCCGCATTGGGCCAAAGAGGCGCACCGGCCGCCGGTGATCAATGCCAGGGTAGAAACCGCCGCCGAAAGCCGGATGTTTAAACCGCTCTGGCAACATGGCCGGGCGCTGGTGATGGCGGATGGCTGGTTTGAGTGGAAGAAGGATGCAGAGGACGCCAAACGCAAGCAACCCTATTTTATTTACCATCAGCACCGCACACCGCTTTTCTTTGCCGCCATCGGTAAATTCCACCCTGACGCCCCAACGCCGCCGGACGATGATGGTTTTGTGATCGTCACGGCGGCCTCGGATGCCGGGCTGCTCGACATTCACGATCGCCGCCCGCTGGCGCTGACGCCGGACGCGGCGCGGGCCTGGCTTGATCCTGCCCTCAGCCCGCAAGAGGCCGGGACACTGGCCGCTGAGGGGGCAGTTCCGGTGGACCAGTTCAGCTGGCACCCGGTCGACAAGGCCGTCGGCAACCCGCACCATGAGGGGCCGGCGCTGCTGGAGCCTATTGATAATCCGCTGGTCTGACGGCCTTGCCGGCCGTCTTCGGAGGAAATATGCTGAATATCAACGCCCTTAGCCATATCTACCATAATCTGCCGGAGCTGATTGAAGAGACGGCCGGGCAGAGCGGCACCAACCTGGCCAGCGCACGCGGCGTGGCCCGGCAGATCATGGCGGAAAAGACATTGGCTAACCTGTCACCGGCACAGATGAAAGTCTTTGACCAGGCCCTGCGCCCACTGATTGAAAACGCCCAGTGGGACAAAAGCTGGGAGCAGGAGTAAGCCGCACTCCCCTATGCCGGGGCGGACCAGCAGTAAAATTTGCTGTCTACTGCCATACGCGGGAACGTTGCAGGCAAGGTGTCGGCCGCCACTTCACTGAACCCCTGCTTTTCATAAAAGCGATGGGCGGCCAGGAATTTATCGGTGGTGCCCAGGTAAATATCCCGGATGCCCACCTCCCCGGCGTGGCGGAACAAAGCGGCTAATAACTGGGGTGCCACTGACCACGCCCGGCCGCGGTAGGCGGCGGTAACGAACATTTTACGCAGCGCCGCCTGCCGGTTACCGATATCTTTCAGCCCCAGCGTACCAATAATCTCATCCCCACAGCGTGCCACCCAGAACTCCCCGTTATCGCACTGATAAAATCCCGGGATATCGCTGAGATCCGGCTGTTGCGCTGCCGTGATGGCAATGCCGAACTCCTGATTCTGAATGGGTAAAATAACGTTGATCACCTGATCACGTTCTGACGGCTGAAAACGGCTGATGGTAACCGGGGGCTGGGTACGCTCTGGCATGGTCTGTCCTCAAAAAAGAAGGGAGAGATGAGCGTATAAAAAACCGGCGGCGGTGGCTATGGATTTTGGGGGGAATGGGTGACAAAAACAAAAAAACCGCCTCTCGGCGGTCTACGACATTACTGCTTATTGCTTTGTTATTCTTTTACTTTCCGTGGTACCCGGGGCGGGACTTGAACCCGCACAGCCATAAGCCGAGGGATTTTAAATCCCTTGTGTCTACCGATTTCACCACCCGGGCATCGGGAAAAGTGGAGGCGCGTTCCGGAGTCGAACCGGACTAGGCGGATTTGCAATCCGCTACATAACCGCTTTGTTAACGCGCCGTAACTGATTTGCCATGTTGTATGGCTAAACTCGTAATGCTTCGCTTACCAGTTTACTTAAATTTGGAGCGGGAAACGAGACTCGAACTCGCGACCCCGACCTTGGCAAGGTCGTGCTCTACCAACTGAGCTATTCCCGCAATAATCAGAAGTTCCTGATTTTCTTATCTTTCAGCAAGCTGCGCTGCCGTCTGATGCGATGCATTCTACTTACCTGTGCCGATGAGTCAACAGAATTATCAGCGCAAAATGTTCGTTTGGCGTTTTTTAAGTCACATCGATCACGGTTCAAGCAAATCTTTCCGGGCCGCATGCAAATATTGGAACATTGACCAGAAAGTCAGCACCGCCGCGATGTACAGCGCAATGATCCCCACAAACTCCAGGGTCGGATCGGGCCGCCACAGCAGCGCCACCAGAGAGAGCATCTGCGCGGTGGTTTTCACCTTGCCGACCCAAGAAACGGCCACGCTGCTGCGTTTCCCGACTTCCGCCATCCACTCCCGCAGGGCCGAGATAATAATTTCACGCGCAATCATGGTGGCGGCCGGCAGGGTTATCCACCAGGCATGGAAATATTCCGCCACCAGCACCAGCGCAATCGCCACCATGACCTTGTCTGCGACCGGGTCAAGGAAAGCGCCAAAACGGGTCGTCTGCTTCCAGCGACGGGCCAGGAAGCCATCAAACCAGTCTGTGATGGCTGCCACCACGAAGATCAGGGCACAGGCCATAGGCGCCCAGACAAACGGGAGGTAGAACGCCAGCACGAAAAAGGGAATCAAAACCACGCGAAACAACGTGAGGCAAGTCGGTATATTAAATTGCATAGCGCTCAGTAACTGTCTGGCAAAAGGGATTATTGTGAGTATGTTGCTACATTGCCCCTAGTGTTTCAACGCATTGTAGATTTTTTCTGCCAATGCATGTGAAATACCCGGCACTTTTGCAATTTCCTCGATGCTGGCGTTGAGCAGGGGTTGCAGCCCGCCCATATATTTCAGCAATACCTGCCGGCGTTTCGGGCCAACGCCCTCAATCGTTTCCAGCGCACTGGTATTGCGTACTTTCGCCCGTTTTTTCCGGTGGCCGGTGATCGCATGGTTATGGGAATCGTCCCGGATATGCTGGATAACGTGCAACGCCGGTGAGTCGGGCGGCAGGGCCATCCCCTCTCCTTCCGGTTTAAAGAACAGCGTCTCCAGCCCCGCCTTGCGGTCGGTGCCTTTGGCAATGCCAATCAGCTTCGGCCGTGTTTTGTCCCAGGTCACATTGAGTTCCGCAAACACATCCATCGCCATGCCCAGCTGCCCTTTGCCGCCGTCGATAAAGATCACGTCCGGGATTTTATTCTCTTCCAGCGCTTTACCGTAACGGCGTTTCAGCACCTGTGCCATTGCCGCATAGTCATCGCCCGGCGTAATGCCGGTAATGTTGTAACGGCGGTACTCGGCGCGGACCGGCCCGTTGCCGTCAAACACCACGCAAGAGGCGACGGTTTGCTCGCCCATCGTATGGCTGATGTCGAAACACTCCATGCGGTTAATCTCAGGCAGGTTCAACACTTTCGCCAGCTCACTTAGCCGCTGGTGAATCGTGGACTGCTGAGAAAGCTTGGTGGCCAGCGCGGTGGCCGCATTGGTACGCGCCAGTTTGAGGTAACGCGCCCGGTCACCGCGCGGCTTGGTCTGGATCGCAATTTTGCGGCCGGACATCTCGCTCAGGGATTCCGCCAGCAGCTCTTTCTCCGGCAGGGCGAAATCCAGCAGAATTTCACCCGGCAGGGTCCGGCCTTCACTGCCCTGCAAATAAAACTGGCCGATAAAGGTCTGCACCACTTCGGCAAGCTCCGTGCCGCCCGGCACTTTCGGGAAGTAGCTGCGGCTGCCCAGCACTTTCCCCTGCCGGAGAAACAGCACATGCATACAGGCCAGTCCGGCATCATAGGAGACGCCGATCACATCCAGGTCGTCACCGTCACCGGAGACAAACTGCCGCTCCGTGACCCGGCGCACTGCCTGGATCTGGTCGCGGATACGCCCGGCTTCCTCAAAGTTCAGTGATTTACTGGCCTGCTCCATGCGCTCAATCAGCTGGGTCAGCACCTGCTGGTCTTTGCCGGCCAGAAACAGCCGCACATACTCCACCTGTTGCCGGTACTCTTCTTCGCTCACCAGCCCTTTCACACAGGGGCCGAGGCAACGGCCAATCTGGTACTGGAGGCAGGGGCGCGAACGGTTGCGGTAGACGCTGTTTTCGCACTGCCGGATCGGGAACAGTTTCTGCAACAGCGCCAGCGTCTCACGCACGGCATAGGAGTTGGGGAACGGCCCGAAATACTCGCCTTTCGCGTGCTTGGCCCCGCGGTGAATGGCGATGCGCGGGTGATCATCGGCACTCAGGAAAATCAGCGGGTAGGATTTATCATCACGCAGCAACACGTTATAACGCGGCTGGTAGAGCTTGATGTAGTTATGCTCCAGCAACAGCGCCTCGGTTTCCGTGTGGGTCACGGTGACGTCAATCTGGTCAATATTCTTGACCAGATTTTCCGTTTTGCGGCTGCCGACATGGGTGCGGAAATAGCTGGAAAGACGCTTTTTCAGGTCTTTCGCTTTCCCTACATAGATGACCGTCCCGGTGGTATCGTACATCCGGTACACACCGGGCTGGCTGGTGACAGTTTTCAGAAATGCCTGGGAATCGAAACGCTCACTCACTGCTGGTTAGGCTCTCGGTGTTGAATAAGCCGTGACGAATAGCCAGATGGGTCAGCTCAACGTCACCGCTGATATTTAACTTACTGAACATGCGATAACGATAGCTGTTCACGGTTTTTGGGCTGAGATTAAGCTGCTCGGAGATCTCATTGACTTTCTGGCCCTTGGTAATCATAAGCATGATTTGCAGTTCGCGCTCAGAAAGACAGCCAAACGGCGTCTCAGTCTGCGGCTCAAGCTGGCTCAGGGCCATCTGCTGGGCAATGTCAGACGCAATATAGCGCTGGCCGGCCGACACCACCCGGATCGCGTTAATCACTTCCTGCGGGGCCGCCCCCTTACTCAGGTAACCTGCCGCCCCGGCCTGCATCACTTTGGCCGGTAACGGGTTCTCGGTATAAATCGTCAACATGATGACTTTAATATCGGGTGAAAAACGCACAATTTTGCGCGTGGCTTCCAGCCCGCCGATCCCCGGCATGTTCATGTCCATAAGCACAATATCAACGTCATTGCTGCGGCACCATTTTACGGCGTCTTCGCCGCACTGTGCCTCACCTGAGACTTTGATACCTTTCACATCTTCAAGAATGCGTCGTATCCCTGCGCGCACCAATTCGTGGTCATCAACAAGAAGAACGCTAATCAAAGAGAATTCTCCAAAAAAGGGGAGTAACGCCGTCAGCTAGTGTCCACTGACATCGGTCAGTGTCTACGCCAGAAATGAACACAAGAGAGCGTGCACAGCGCCCGAAACCACGGGATACGCCACACCGGCACGCGTCAGGCTCTGTTTTTCACAACATCCATTTTTCTATCATCCAAACATGACAAACTGCGCACTGCCGTCAGCGAACCTTGTTTTTATTCGTTGCGAAAAGGAAGCGGCTATTTGCAGGGGTCATTTTACTGTATGCCCGCTTATTTGACCAATAAACACTGTAAAAAATTGCTAGCGTTTTCATCAAGGCTTACCATTTTAGCAAACCTTTGAATTTAGTCGAAAAACGCAAAAAACGCCAACACTGTCAGATCATTTTTACAGCATGTTTACATTAAACTCAGCGAATTATTTCGCTATCCTGGCCCCATCAATTAGCTTACCGCACGTTTTGCCCGATAATTGGCCTGATAATGAAATTAATAATGGTATCTTTTAAATACCTGTTTTCATGTCACGCCTTTTTTTATAACTTTTTTGCGCATTTTATCCTTTTTCTGACATATGCCCCCGGTGCGTCTGCGTCATCGCCGGTTGCCGGAGGAGAGACGCCGCCCTTCCTGTGGTATACTCGCCCGCTTCTGTATTTTACGTTGCGGTACGGTATGCCGTGACGCGTTGTTCATCGCAAGGAGATGAGATTGTGAGCCTTAACGAATTTGCCACTGACCCGAATGTAGAAACCCTGGCGACTGAAATTGCCTGCCTGAAAGCGACCCTGACCATGATCCTGAAGGCGCTGGGCCAGGCTGATGCCGGTAAAGTGGTGCTGAACCTGGAAAAATTCATCGCCCAGATCGAAGATGAGCAGCAGGCGGACACCTTCCGCACCACGCTTGCCCAGATCAAACAGGCCTACCGCCAATAATCTGCCGAGCCAGACGCCTGCCGTCTGGCTCCCCTTTCAGGCTCACTTCATCAGCCCCAGCGCTTTCTGCGCCACCCGCAGGCGCGCCTGCCGGTCTTCAATGCCGTTCAGCCCACCGTTAATGGCTTTGGTCATGCCGATAAAATCCCCCATGTCCGCAAAACGGCTGAGATTTTTCTCCCGCCAGAACCACCCCGCAGAACGGGCCGCATTGATGTCCAGCAGCAGCAGGTCCGGGTTCCCCAGCAGATCCAGCCCCAGCGCCCGGCCGCACAGCAAATAGTTGCCTTTGAATGTCACCTGCTTCAGGCCGCGGCCGCGGTAAGTCCAGCCGTCATCAGGCTGCGTATTGCCGACCCGCCCCCCGTACACCAGGTTGGCAATCGCCCGTTGCCGCTCCACCGGCAGTGCCGGTTCGCCGGGTTTGCGCCCCAGTGCCTGGCGTTGCTGCGGCGTCATACGCGGGCCAAAAATAATCAGGCCGGTGACGCTGTAATTAAAGGACTCAATAATCCGGGTAAATCCGCCGGACTCCGTGCCAATCTGCGCAATAAAACAGGCCTGGCGCGGCAGGGTGTCAATCACAAACTCGTGGCAGGTCTGCATAAAAGGCTCGTACCAGCGGTCGGCCAGCGTATCAGTCAGGGCAGCGGCGTGTTTAAATTGATCGCGTGTCATAGGTGTGCTCTCCGATTGGTAAGTTTTTTTAAACGGTAGCATCCACACGAAATAGAATAGCCAGCCCGGCAACACTAAATATCACGGCATAAAACAAAATAACTCAATGATAATGATGAGAATCGTGAGGGGACGCGGCGCTTACTCTATTATACGCGCATCGTTATTTGCGGAAATAAAACACCGCCGGAAATAAAAATAAAGAGGCCGGATTGTGATGGCGCATCATAAATACTCACCCGCCCCTCATTTGAATAAATAAAGGCGCGTAATAAAATAAATTATGCTCATTACTTTTATTTCCCATACATGATTCCGCGGGCGGAATAACAGCTTGAATAGGCCTGAGAACTTCAACCGGTGCTACACCGGCTGCCGGTTATCTGACGCACAAACAAGGTGGCCGGGCAGAAGCGCGGCTTATTGATATGCACGTGATTCGACCCTCAGGCCATAAAGGGGATAACGCGGGAAACCGCGACAGGATAAACCGGGGGCACCAGGCCCGCCATACACGGGCCCGGTATGGGGTGGCGATCAGCGGTTTTTCAGCAGGGCGATCAGGCGCGTCAGGGCAAAGTGGGCCGCTGCGGTAATCACCTCCTCGCAATCACCGGAAAAGGTTTCCACCTCGGCAACGGTCAGCCCGTCAGAGAACGCCCAGCCAAACCAGACCGTCCCGGCGGGTGTGCCGTCCGGCCCGCCATCCGGCCCGGCGTAGCCACTGATGGACACCGCGGCCTGCTCCCCGGAGATACGCAGCGCACCTTGCGCCATCTCCCGGACCACCGGCTCACTGACGGCAGTATAAGTGTCGAGCGCACTGCGGCTCACCCCCAGGACTTCCTGCTTCGCCTGGTTGGTATACGTAATAAAGCCGCGGCTGAAAAAATCCGCGCTTGATTCTGCTGAGGCCACCGCCATCGCGGCCAGCCCCGCCGTGCAGGATTCCGCAAACGTCACTTTCATCCCGCGTGCTTTCAGGACTTCACCCAATTCTTCCGCAGTCTGTTGCAGCTTTTTATCCATATTACCTCCAGCGTAATGACCCATATCCCGGCCCAGGCGACAGGCCGGGAAGTCTATAAGCATAGCCTGCTTTAACGCACCCGGCCGGAGGAATAGGCTATTCGCCGTGCGCCCTGCGCCATGCCTCTACCTGTTCCTCCGGGACATCCTCTTTATAACAGAGGGGTTCCGCGCCGCCCGGTTTACTCCAGGCACTGCGGCCGCCGCACTGGCTGCCGTTACGGGCGCTGTTATAAGGGCAGGCGCAATTGCCGGAATAGCCGGAAATAGACGCTTCAATCAATAATTGTTTTATTTCATCGTCCGACGTCTGTGTTTTTTTTGCTGTGGCGTCATACGCCGTCAAACTCAGGCACGCCAGCAGCAATGCCCGATAAGAGAGAGTCCTTAACATCGTATGTCCTTTTTAATGAAAAATGGTATAAAGGCGCAGTAAATGCCGGGATATCTTATTAAGAACCCGAAACGCGAAATGAGATCAATGAGTCAATTTTATAAGGTTTTTTAGCGTATTACCGGCCACCTCAACAGAAACAGTGAGACAGAGTCTTACCCCCGGCGTCAGGCGCTGCGCCTGTCCGCTCACTCTGCCGGTAAGAGGTGATAGCCTGCTGAGGACTTACCAGGAAATAACTGCACAGGAGATAGGATGTCCACGTTTACGATCATTGCCATTCCAATGATGGTGGTAGGGTTAGTGATGCTGACCCTTGCTGCCACGATGAAAAACCAAACATTTCTTATTGTGGGAGGGGTGTTTATCACCTCGTCTTTCGTCAATGCCGTTATCGGGATGAGCGTAAGCTGACGAGCGCTGTACGCCTGCCCTGCCGGAAAACCGCAAAAAAGGGCGTGCGCGATCATTGCGCACGCCCTTTTACGGTGGTTCCACACCTGTCGCAGCAATCAGGCGGCCTCAGCGTTTTTTGCTGACGGCATCATAGAACAGCATACTGTTGCCGAGGTTCTGGCTGGCCCCCTCAATATCGCTGCGCAACCCGACCTGCCGCTGCCCCTGAAGCGTCACCACATACGGTGAATTCTGCTGAATCTCTGTCTGCAACTGCGTATAGAGCGCGTGGCGCTGCGTCGCATTGCTGGCTGCTGCGGCAGTGCGGGTCTGCTCACTGAGCGACGGGATCTGCCAGCCCACGCGCCATGCCAGGGTTTTTGGCCCACCCGGCACGTTATAGGCAAAGGTGCTGGCGTTGGTGTTCGGGTCGATGTAGTCCGGCCCCCAATAGATGAAAATCGATTGGAAATCGCGGCTGCGCATTTTGCCCCACAGCTCCGCCTCCGGCACCGGTTTGATGTTGAGCGTAATATCCGCCTGGGCAAAGCTGGCCTGTAACGCCTGCGCCACATCGGTATACGGTGGCTGGTTGACGATGGTCAAATCAACGTGGGTGCCCGGCTTGATACCCGCCCCGGCCAGAATGGCTTTCGCTTTTGCCACATCCAGATGGAAGGGTTTGCTCTCCAGCGCCCCGTCGAAGCCTTGCGGCAGAAATGCCTGATGCACCTGGAACTGCCCTTTCAGCAACTGGTTGGCGATGCCGTCATAATCCACCAGCCAGCGCGCCGCCTGCCAGAATGCGGGGTTGCCGAGCACCGGCTGCTGCGGGTTCTGGGTGTTAAAACCGAGATAATAGATAAGCCCGGAGGGGAAGCCCGCCACCCGCACACCCGGCTGGTGCGCCAGCGCGGCAAACTGGTCTGCACCCAGATCGTAGGCCACATCGGCGTCGCCCTGCTCCAGCAGCAAGCGGCGGGTGCCGGGGTCAGCCACGTTTTTCAGGATCACCCGTTTCAGTTTCGGGGCCGTGGCAGCCTGCGGGTTCGCTTCCAGGATCAGCGCCTCATGGGGAATGTAGTTGCGCACGCGGTAAGCTGCGCTGCCGGCGGAGTGGGTGCGCAGCCAGCCGTTGCCAAAATCATTGCCCTGGGTCTGTTGCGCCAGCAGTTTGCTGTCCACGATGGAGGCCACCGGCGCAGAGAGCAGGCGTAAGGCCAGATCGCGGCCAATCGGCGACGTCCAGCGGATCTCCAGCTGGTGGTCATCATAGCGGGTGAACTGCGCCCCAATGTTCTCCGGCGTCCAGCCAAACTCACTCAGGATAAACGACGGGGTCTTGTTCAGCTTTACCACGCGGCTCAGCGAATAGATCACATCATCCGCCGTGACCGGGTTGCCGCCGGCGAAACGCGCGTCGGGGTTAAGGGTAAACCGCAGGCTGTGCTCACTGGTGCCCGGCTGCCACCCGGTCGCCAGCGCCGGCACCAGTTTACGCGGGTCCTGCCGGTCCGGGGCCACCAGCCCCTGGTAGATATCCACCAGGCTGCCGGTGCTCACCGTCTCAAAACTCTCGGCCGGGTCGAGGCTGATTACCCCATCCAGCGAAATAGCCACAATCAGCGTATCCGCCGGCGTGGCGGCCTGTGCAGGGGAAAAACCAAGGAGTGCGGCGAGGGCCGCCGTCACGGGCAACAGTCTGGGCATGGCATCTTCCTGAAAGAAAAGCGATATCCCGACTATAGGGGTTTCCGCGGCCGGGTGAAATGCCGGATCCGGCAATGCTTAGCACCTTTCAGAGAATAGCCAGATCAACGGCTTATCACGGCACGCCGCAGGATAACCGGCGCTGATGGCGGCATAAGTGCCCGCCTTCGCCGCTTTATTCACCGTATTTCGCTCAGAAAAAAATAGCTGCCCGGCAGAACGCACAATTTACTTTCTCCGTGACCGGAATCACGTTGTTCGGATGTATTTATTTTGTTAGCCTCTTGCGCTTTGCTATTTACCCCGGCGGACGTTCCACCCGCGTAAAAATAAGTATACAAGCCGTACGTTCGCCCCCGCAGAAAATAGCTTTCGCGAAACTAACAGTTAACACAAATATTACATTATCTTGATAACCGCTTCAGGCACAACACAACATCAACAAGAGCCATTCAGAGCTCCTCACTGATAACAAGACAGGAACCTTTATTAATGGTTGATCAAACAAAAGAACTCAACGCCGCCCCCGCGCGCGGTGAAGAGAATCTGAAACGCAATCTGACAAACCGGCATATTCAGCTTATTGCCATTGGCGGGGCCATCGGCACCGGGCTGTTTATGGGCTCCGGCAAAACCATCAGCCTGGCCGGGCCGTCGATCATCTTCGTTTATATGATCATCGGCTTTATGCTGTTTTTTGTGATGCGCGCGATGGGCGAGCTGCTGCTGTCTAACCTGGAATATAAATCGTTCAGTGATTTTGCCACCGACCTGCTTGGCCCGTGGGCCGGTTATTTCACCGGCTGGACGTACTGGTTCTGCTGGATTGTCACCGGCATTGCCGATGTGGTCGCCATCTCCTCCTATGCGCAGTTCTGGTTCCCCGGCTTATCGCACTGGGTTGCCTCGCTGCTTTGCGTATTGCTGCTGCTGAGCCTGAACCTGGCCACGGTCAAGCTGTTCGGCGAGATGGAATTCTGGTTTGCGATGATCAAGATTGTCGCGATTGTGGCGCTGATTATCGCCGGCGTGGTGATGGTGATGATGCACTTCCCTTCCCCGTCGGGCAGCGTGGCCGCGTTCAGCAACATCTGGAATGACGGCGGCATGTTCCCGAAAGGCCTGAGCGGCTTCTTTGCCGGCTTCCAGATTGCCGTGTTCGCGTTTGTCGGCATTGAGCTGGTGGGCACCACCGCTGCGGAAACCAAAGATCCGGAAACCGTGCTGCCGCGCGCCATCAACTCCATCCCGCTGCGTATCATCATGTTCTATGTGTTTGCGCTGGTGACCATCATGGCCGTGACGCCGTGGCGTTCCGTGGTCGCGGACAAAAGCCCGTTCGTCGAGCTGTTTGTGCTGGTGGGCCTGCCGGCAGCAGCCAGCATCATTAACTTTGTGGTGCTGACCTCGGCAGCCTCCTCGGCCAACAGCGGCATTTTCTCTACCAGCCGTATGCTGTTTGGCCTGTCGCAGGAAGGCAGTGCGCCGAAAAGTTTCGGCCGCCTCTCCCGCCGCGCGGTGCCGTCCACCGGGCTGATCTTCTCTTGCATCTGCCTGCTGAGCGGTGTGGTGCTGATCTACCTGATCCCGAATGTGATGACGGTGTTCACGCTGGTCACCACGGTGTCGGCAATCCTGTTTATGTTCGTCTGGAGCATCATTCTCTGCTCCTATCTGGTCTACCGCCGTACCCGCCCGCAACTGCACCAGGCGTCTGCCTATAAAATGCCGCTCGGCGTGGTGATGTGCTGGGTATGTCTGGCGTTCTTCGCCTTTGTGCTGGTGCTGCTGACGTTGCAGGAAGACACCCGCCAGGCGTTGATGGTCACGCCGCTCTGGTTCCTGCTGCTGGGCGTGACTTACGCGGCCCTGCGCCGTAAACAGCGCGCCTGACCGGCCTGCCCCGCCCGCTGCGGCGGGGCAGTCTCCTCATTCCCGCCCCCGCGTCCCCCTATTCCGCTTTCAACTGTTGCCACACCCGGCCAATCATCTCACTGACCGGCGGGCGCACACTGTTGATCCGTGTCGGCAGCACTTCTCCGTTGGGCGCATTCAGCGGCCCCAGATCAAAGGTAAAGGTGTAATACGGTTCCTCGCCCATGCGCAGATCGCTGAGCCACAGGTGCCCGTTCTGTTCCTGCATCCGGAAAAAGCCGTGGGTAAACCATGCCATGCGCGCCACATACGGGTTATCACGGTGCGCCGCATACAGCGCCTCACCGCGCGGGTAGAAGGTGAACGTCAGCGGCTGATCCGGTGCCAGCAGCGAATAGAAGCCTTCGCCGTAGGTGCCCGGCGTCATCACCACCACCCGCCATACCAGGGTATTCAGGCTGGTCGGCGTCACCAGCACCCGCTCGCTGTTGATATAGTTCCGGGCGATCGCCTGCCGGGCGGCGTCGGTTGCCTGCTGCTGGGCAAACACACTCCAGAGCAGATACACGCAGCTCAGCAGTAACCCGCCGTGGTTCCAGCGCAGGCCGCGCCGGTTACGCAGGATGAGCGCCGCGATGACGCCCACCAGCAGCGGCAGGGTATAGAGCGGATCGATGATAAACACGCTGCCGATGGCATAAGGGTAATCGGTAAAAGGCAGGCCGAACTGGGTGCCGTACACCGTCATGGTGTCCAGCAACGGGTGGGTAACCAGCGCCAGCCACACCGCGAGCCAGAGGCGGATCACCTGGCCGCGCAGCCGGAACAGGATGCCGGCCAGCCAGGAGATCAGCGGCGACACCAGCGTCAGGTAAAACAGCGCGTGGCTTTCGGTGCGGTGCATGGTCATGTTGCTGACCGGGTCGCCGCGGTCAAAAAACACATCGAGATCGGGCAGCGTGCCGCATACCGCCCCCAGCAGGGCCGATTGCCAGACCGGCATCCGGCGGCCCATCACCGTCACGCTGAGGGCGGCACCCAGCGCCAGTTGTGAAACAGAATCCATCGCATCTCCCTGAACGGCAAAAACGAAAAAGAGAACGGTATGACGGCATCAGCGTCCGCCGTGGCTGGTTTAACCCTATGCGCTGATGGGCAAAATTACCAAAACTCCGTCGGATGGGCACTGAGATTAGGATTAATGCCCCTGGCCGGCAGGCGGTTCAGGGGCGCAGGCGGATGCCGTCGACAATGATGCGCTGGAGGGTGTCCAGGGTCTGCTGGAAAAAGGCCTCATCCTGCAATGAGCGGCCGGAAATCGCCTCAACCTGCACCCAGAAATCCGCGTAGTGCTGGGTAGTGGCCCACAGCATAAAGATCAGCTGCAACGGCGCGACCGGTGCGATGCGCTGCGTTGCCACCCACTCTTCGATGATCGCGGATTTCTCCGCCACCAGCGTTTTCAGCGAGCCTTGCAGCTCCTGCTTCAGCAGCGGCGCGCCCTGAACCATCTCCAGGCAGAACAGGCGCGACGCCTGCGGGTGATCGCGCGACACCTCCAGTTTCAGCCGGATGTAGTCGCTGATCGCCGCCAGCGGTGCCTGGTCGGCGCGCAGCGCTTTCAGCGGGGCCAGCCAGATGTCGAGGAGATCCTTCAGCACCGCCACATAAAGCGCCTCTTTGGACGGGAAATAGTAGAGCAGATTGGTTTTGGAGACGTCCGCCCGCGCCGCCACCTGATCGAGGCTGGTGCCGTGGATGCCGTACTGGGAAAAAAATTCCAGCGCCGCGGCCATAATCGCCTGCCGTTTGGCGGCCACGGCCCGTGAACGGCGGGTGGGTGTTTTTGCTTTGGTGGCCGCGGCCACCGGTTGGCCATCCTGTTCTGCGGGTAACTTCACATCCCCTCCAGGGACTCTCAATGGTTTACATGATGTTTTCTTCATCAAGCATAACAAATGACGATGAATGCGCCTATGTTACCGCCCCAAAGCCGTTCCCTACCCCGTCTGGGTTAATTTTTTAACAAATCTGCACCATTTTTGCTCAAATCTGCCTGCTTTTTGTGCACAAATTTTTTACCAAATGGTCTGTTTCAGACCATTCAGTCAGTAGTCACTGCCCGTTATTTTTTAACCTGCTGATTAGCTTACTGTTTAAAAAAGTGGCATTGGGTTTGCAATACCTCCCTTACCCCGGCACCGCGTTGCACCGGCAACCTGCCTGATGACATGACCGTCCTGACTACATGAGGTGTGCAGATGAAAATTGGCGTCTTTATCCCGATCGGCAACAACGGCTGGTTAATCTCCACCAACGCCCCGCAATACAAGCCGACTTTTGAGCTGAACAAAGCCATCGTGCAGAAAGCGGAGCATTACCATTTCGATTTCGCACTGTCGATGATCAAGCTGCGCGGCTTTGGCGGCAAAACTGAGTTCTGGGACCATAACCTGGAGTCCTTCACGCTGATGGCCGGGCTGGCTGCCGTGACCTCCCGCATCAAAATCTTTGCCACGGCCGCCACCCTGACAATGCCCCCGGCGATTGTGGCGCGCATGGCCTCAACGATTGATTCCATCTCCAACGGGCGTTTCGGCCTGAACGTGGTGACCGGCTGGCAGAAACCGGAATATGAGCAGATGGGTATCTGGCCGGGCGACGACTACTTCAGCCGCCGTTACGACTACCTGGCCGAATATGTGCAGGTGCTGCGTGACCTGTGGGGCACCGGCAAATCGGACTTCAAAGGCGATTTCTTCCAGATGGACGATTGCCGCCTCAGCCCGCAGCCGCAGGCGGAGATGAAAGTGATTTGCGCCGGGCAGAGCGACGCGGGCATGGCCTTCTCCGCGCAGTATGCCGACTACAACTTCTGCTTTGGTAAGGGCGTCAACACCCCGGCGGCCTTTGCCCCAACCGCAGCCCGGATGAAAAGCGCTGCGGAGAAAACCGGGCGGGACGTCTCCTCCTACGTCCTGTTTATGATCATCGCCGATGAAACCGACGAGGCGGCGCGCGCCAAATGGGAGCACTACAAAGCGGGTGCAGACACCGGGGCGCTGGCCTGGCTCACCGAGCAGAGCAGCAAAGACACCAAATCCGGCGCGGACACCAACGTGCGCCAGATGGCTGACCCGACGTCCGCCGTCAACATCAATATGGGCACGCTGGTCGGCTCTTATGCCCATGTGGCGAAAATGCTGGATGAAGTGGCCACCGTGCCCGGTACCGAAGGCGTCCTGCTGACCTTTGACGACTTTATCAACGGCATCGAGCAGTTTGGCGAACGCATCCAGCCGCTGATGAAAACCCGCCAGTCGGTGCTCACCGGTGACACCAACCGCGAGGTAGCGTAATGAACATTGTTGACCCCCATCACGATGCAGAGTCCACCCCGGTAGTGCGCCGCCAGCCCGGTGAGCCGGGCAGCGAAGTGATCCTGCCCGCCCGGCCGGAGGCGCTTGCCTTCAGCCCGCAACAGACCGCGCTGATCGTGGTGGATATGCAGAATGCTTATGCCTCGCAGGGTGGCTATCTGGACCTGGCCGGGTTTGATGTCTCCGCCACCGGGCCGGTGATTGCCAATATTAACACCGCCATTGCCGCCGCCCGCGCCGCCGGCATCAAGGTTATCTTCTTCCAGAACGGCTGGGACAACCAGTATGTGGAAGCGGGCGGCCCCGGCTCGCCGAATTTCCACAAATCCAACGCGCTGAAAACCATGCGCAAACGCCCGGCGCTCCAGGGCAAGCTGCTGGCGAAAGGCGACTGGGATTATGAGCTGGTGGATGAGCTGCGCCCGCAGCCGGGTGACATCGTGCTGCCGAAACCGCGCTACAGCGGCTTCTTCAATACCCAGCTCGACAGCCTGCTGCGCAGTTACGGCATCCACCATCTGGTGTTTACCGGCATCGCCACCAACGTCTGCGTGGAATCCACGTTGCGCGACGGCTTCTTCCTGGAGTATTTCGGCGTGGTGCTGGAAGACGCCACCCATCAGGCCGGGCCGCCGTTTGCCCAGCAGGCCGCACTGTTCAACATCGAAACCTTTTTCGGCTGGGTCTCGGACGTGGCAAGTTTCTGCCGCGCCGTGGAGGGGCAACGCGCCCCGCTCAGCCAGACCGCCTGACTTCAGGGAGAGACGCAATGCCTAAACACGCCATTATTCCCCCCGGCAGCGGCGTACCGCTGGCGCCCTTTGTCCCCGGCACGCTGGCTGACGGCGTGGTCTATGTCTCCGGGACGCTGCCGTTCGATAAAGAGAACAACGTGGTGCATGTCGGCGATGCCGCCGCCCAGACGCGCCACGTGCTCGAAACCATCAAAAGCGTGATTGAAACCGCAGGCGGCACGATGGATGACGTGACCTTTAACTCGATTTTTATCACTGACTGGGCCAATTACGCGGCGATTAATCAGGTCTACGCCGGGTACTTCCCCGGTGACAAACCGGCCCGTTTCTGCATCCAGTGCGGGCTGGTGAAGCCGGACGCGCTGATTGAGATCGCCACCATTGCCCATATCGGCACCCGCTGACCGTCACCTAAGAGAGGCCATGATGTATTACGAGGTGCTGGGCGACCCGTCGCCCACTGCTGAGACCGTCGTGCTCAGTGCCGGTCTGGGCGGCAGCGGCAGTTTCTGGCAGCCGCAACTGGCCGCGCTGGCGGCCGAACGCCGGGTGATCCTTTACGACCACAATGGCACCGGCCGCAGCGGCGGCACCCTGGCGCCGGGCTACCGGATGGCAGACATGGCCGCCGAACTGGCTGCGTTGTTACAGCGGCTGGAGGTGCAGCGCTGCCATCTGGTGGGCCATGCGCTGGGCGGCATTATCGGGTTGCAGCTGGCGCTGGATTACCCCGGCCTGCTGCACAGCCTGGTGGTGGTCAACGGCTGGCCGGTGCTGGACAGCCAGACCCGGCGCTGCTTCAACGTGCGCCGCGATCTGCTGCTGAACAGCGGCGTGGAAGCCTATGTGCGCGCCCAGCCGCTGTTCCTCTACCCGGCGGACTGGCTGTCACAGCATGAGGCGCTGCTGGAGCAGGAGCAGGCGCACCAGGTCGCGCACTTTCAGGGCATGGAAAACCTGCTGCACCGGCTGGAGGCGCTGATGGCCGCCGATCTGCGTGCCCGGCTGCCGGCGCTGGAGGCACCGGTGCTGGCACTGTGCGCGCGGGATGACCTGCTGGTGCCCTACCCTTGTTCAGCGGCGCTGGCAGCGGCCCTGCCGCAGGGCCATTACCAGGAGATGGCCTATGGCGGCCATGCCATGAGCGTGACGGACCCGGAGACCTTTACTTCCCTTTTACTGGCGTGGCTGAAACGCCACCCAATGGAGCCTGTATGAATGAAGCCCTGAGCGCTGCCGCCCTGGCCACGCTGTTTACCGAGGCGCGCAGCCAGAATGGCTGGCTGGATAAGCCGGTGAGTGATGCGCTGTTGCAGGAGGTGTACCAGCTCGCCAGCCTCGGCCCGACCTCCGCCAATTGCAGCCCGGCGCGCATCGTGTTTGTGCGCAGCCCACAAGCCCGCGCACGGCTGCTGCCCGCGCTCTCCAGCGGCAATGTCGCCAAGACGCAAAGTGCGCCGGTCACCGCCATTATGGCCTGGGACCCGGCGTTTTATGACGCCCTGCCGGAACTCTTCCCGCACGGCGATGCCCGCAGCTGGTTTACCTCCAGCCCGGAACTGGCCCACGAGACGGCGTTCCGTAACGCCAGCCTGCAAGCCGCCTACCTGATCATCGCCTGCCGCTCACTGGGGCTGGACACCGGGCCAATGTCCGGTTTCGACCCGGCGAAAATCGAGCAGGAATTTCTGGCGGAACAGGGCTGGAAAGTCAATTTTCTGATCAATATCGGCTATGGCGATGCCGGCAAGGTGTATGGCCGCCTGCCGCGCCTGCCGTTCGACCGCGCCTGCCGGTTATGCTGATTTCATAGTAAGGAGCTGACATATGCACACTGCATTACCCTATGCGGATACCGCTGCGCAGGCGGCCCCCCCGGTTGAGCCGGTGACGCAACACACGTTCCGCCAGGCCATGTCCTGCCTGGGGGCGGCGGTCAATATCATCACCACCGATGGCCCGGCAGGCCGCGCCGGTTTTACTGCCTCGGCAGTATGCAGCGTGACCGACACCCCGCCGACGCTGCTGGTCTGCCTGAACCGTTCCGCCTCGGTGCACCCGGCCTTTGCCCGCAACCAGCAGCTTTGCGTTAACACGCTGTCCGCCGGGCACGAGGACCTCTCCAACCTGTTTGGCGGCAAAACGCCGATGGAGGCCCGCTTCGCCGCTGCCGACTGGTCGCGGCTGGCGACCGGCTCGCCGGTGCTGGCCGGGGCAGTGGCCAATTTTGATTGCCGCATCACCCAGACGGTCAGCGTCGGCACCCATGACATCCTGTTCTGTGAGGTGGTGGCGTTGCGGCGTAATGACGCGGGCCACGGCCTGGTCTATTTCGACCGGCGCTACCACCCGCTGATGCGCCAGCTCAGTTAACCGGCCCGCCGCACCGCGGCGGTCTGCATTCCACCTCTGGAGAACACCATGACCTCTTCCTGGTTTCCGAAATGGCATAAACGGCAGGGCAATCTTGACGGGGCAATCATCGCCCCGGATGAGCGGTTGCCGCTCTGGCCGACGCTGGTGATGGGGCTGCAACACTCGGTGGCGATGTTTGGTGCCACGGTGCTGATGCCGCTGCTGATGGGCTTTGATGCCAATCTGGCGATTCTGATGTCCGGCATCGGCACCCTGCTGTTCTTTCTGGTGGTGGGCGGCCGGGTGCCCAGTTACCTCGGCTCCAGCGCGGCTTTTGTCGGGCTGGTGATCGCCGTGACCGGCTACGGCGGCCAGGGGCCGAACCCCAATATGGGGGTGGCGCTGGGCGGCATCATCGCCTGTGGGGCCGTCTATACGCTGATCGGGGTAATTGTGATGGCGGCCGGCACCCGCTGGATTGAACGGCTGATGCCGCCGGTGGTCACCGGTGCGGTGGTGATGGCGATTGGCCTCAACCTGGCACCGATTGCGGTGAAAAGCGTCTCAGGCTCGACGTTTGACAGCTGGATGGCGGTGATCACGGTGCTCTGTATCGGCAGTGTGGCGGTGTTTACCCGTGGGCTGCTGCAACGCCTGCTGATCCTGATCGGGCTGCTGGCAGCCTACCTGATCTACATCGCGGTGACCAACGGGCTGGGCTGGGGCACACCGGTGAATTTTGCGCCGGTGGCACAAGCTGCCTGGTTCGGCCTGCCGGCGTTCAGCACGCCGGTATTCAGCAGCCAGGCGATGCTGCTGATCGCGCCGGTGGCGGTGATCCTGGTGGCGGAGAACCTCGGCCATATCAAAGCGGTGGCGGGCATGACCGGCAAAAACCTCGACCCGTACATGGGGCGCGCCTTTGTCGGTGACGGCCTGGCGACCATGCTTTCCGCCTCGATGGGCGGCACCGGTGTGACGACCTATGCTGAGAATATCGGCGTGATGGCGGTGACCCGCATCTACTCCACGCTGATTTTTGTGGCGGCGGCGCTGGTTGCCATTCTGCTGGGCTTCTCGCCCAAGTTTGGTGCAGTGATCCACACCATTCCCGGCCCGGTGCTGGGCGGCACCTCGATTGTGGTGTTTGGGTTGATTGCCGTGGCAGGCGCGCGTATCTGGGTGCAGAACCGGGTGGATCTCAGTGAGAACGGCAACCTGATCATGGTCGCCGTGACGCTGGTGCTGGGCGCCGGGGATTTTGCCCTGAGCCTGGGCGGCTTCACGATGGGGGGCATCGGCACCGCTACCTTTGGGGCCATTCTGCTGAATGCCCTGCTGCGCAACCGGCGTAGAGTGCCGGTTGGCACAGAAGCTGCATTAAAAGATCGCTGACGACCTCAGTTTCTCCTTAGCTCATCATCTTGATGATCGCCGGCCGCTATCCAGCACACCCGTCTGAGACAGCGGCCGGTTTTTTTCTTTTCAACCGCAGCTCACTGACCAGCACCCCCAGCACAATCAGCGCCCCGCCCAGCAGCGCAACGCCCGGCAACCGTTCACCGGCCAGCCGCCCGACCACCCCGGCCCAGACCGGCTCACCGGCGTAGATCACCGTGGCGCGCGTGGGTGACACACTCTTCTGCGCCCAGTTCATGGTGACCTGGATCAGCGCACTGGCACAGCCTAAGCCCAGCGCGCTCCAGAGCAGCCGGTCAGAGAGCGGCGGCAGGCTTTCCCCGGCCGGGGCCATCATCAAAAATGCCAGCAGCGAGGCGGTGCCGAGCTGGATAATGGTGACGCGGCGGATATTCACCTGGCCGGCAAACGCGCCAATCAGCAGGATCTCAGCAGCAATCGCCAGCGCACTCACCAGCGTAATGATCTCGCCAAAGGTGAAACTGAGCGAGGCGTTGTCCGGCCCGGCGAGCAGAATCAACCCGGCGAAGGCCAGCACAATGCCCAGCGAAGACATGATGCCCGGTGCACGCCGCAGCACCAGCCACTGTAACAGCGGCACAATCGGCACATACATGGCGGTGATAAAGGCGGATTTGCTGCTGTTAATGCTCTGCAACCCCACCGTTTGCAGGCCATAGCCGAACATAATGGCCACCCCCACCAGGCTGCCGGCTTTCAGCTCGGCCCAGGTCAGGCCGCGCAGCGTATGGGCGGAGAACAGCAGCAGCACGGCGGTCGCCGTGGCAAACCGCAGGCCAACGAAAAAGAACGGGCCGCTGACCTGGACGGCCAGATGAACGATCAGAAACGTGCCGCCCCAGATCATGGTAATGCCGATCAGCACCCACTCCTGGAGCGCGAGACGCAGGCCCGGCCGGGCCGGGGCAGAGATGTCAGACAAACGCGAATCCTTGATAACAACAGCCCGCCAACCGGGCACAGCGCGGCAGTATACCCGTTCGCGGCCGGTGGCCCAACCGCGGATAGCCGGCAAAACGCTCACAAAACACACAAGCCGCAAGGCATACACTACACTACGTTAAGCTGCCACCCGGCAGAGGTGCTTCCTTTCTTTACCGGAGATCCCGATGCAAACCACGTTAATTATGTTGATGGTGGTATTCTGCGTACTCGCGGTCTATGCCCTTTACCGCCACATCCAGCTCAGCCGGTCACGTAACCTGCTTAACCCACGCGCACGCCGCCACCCGCGTTGATTCTGCCGGCCCCATTACGGGGCCCTGTTCCTGCGCTACCCCTGTCGCATGGTTGCAACATGCTGCCTGTCACCCGCCAAAAGCCCGGCGTATCGCTCATTTTCCTAAATTATCAAACACCTCTTTGATATTCTCAGGCTAAATTACACTATAGTGGTTCTGCATAATCAGTTAACTGGCATAGTTGCTGCATAACCGGCAAAAACAGGGGAGAAAGCGATTTGGAAGCAAGCACTATCAACACATTGTTTGTGATTGGTGCCGTGTTGGTAGGGGCAAGCATTCTGCTGAGTTCGCTCTCTTCACGGCTCGGTATCCCGATCCTGGTGATTTTTCTGGCCATTGGGATGCTGGCCGGCGTGGATGGCCTGGGCGGGATTGAGTTCGATAACTATCCGCTGGCGTACATGATAAGCAACCTGGCGCTGGCGGTGATCCTGCTGGATGGCGGGATGCGCACCCGGGCCTCCTATTTCCGCGTCGCCCTGTGGCCTGCACTCTCGCTCGCCACCGTAGGCGTGGTGCTGACCGCCGCGCTGACCGGGCTGGCCGCCGCCTGGCTGTTCCATGTCAACCTCTATCAGGGGTTGCTGATTGGGGCGATTGTCGGCTCCACCGACGCGGCCGCCGTGTTTTCCATGATTGGCGGCAAAGGGCTGAATGACCGCGTCAGCGCCACGCTGGAGATTGAGTCCGGCTGCAATGACCCGATGGCGGTGTTCCTGACCATTACCCTGATCGACATGATCGGCAAAGGCGAGCATGGCCTGAGCTGGATGTTTATTGTGGACATCATCCGCCAGTTCGGCCTGGGCATCGCCCTCGGGTTTGCCGGTGGCTGGCTGTTACAGCAGTCGATCAACCGCATCCCCCTGGCACCAGGGCTTTACCCGCTGCTGGCCCTGAGCGGCGGCCTGCTGGTGTTTGCCCTCACTACCCTGCTGGAGGGCAGCGGTATTCTGGCGGTTTACCTGTGCGGCCTGAAGCTCGGCAACTCGCCGATCCGCAACCGCCACGGCATTTTGCAAACCTTTGACGGCATGGCCTGGCTGAGCCAGATCGGCATGTTTATGGTGCTCGGCCTGCTGCTGACGCCCAGCCAGTTGCTGCCGATTGCGCTGCCGGCCCTGCTGCTTTCGGTGTGGATGATTGTGTTTGTGCGGCCGGTGGCGGTGTTTGCCAGCCTGCTGCCGTTCCGCAGCTTTACCGGCCGTGAGCGGGTATTCCTGTCATGGGTTGGGTTGCGCGGCGCGGTGCCGATTATCCTGGCGGTGTTCCCGATGATGGCGGGCATCCCTGATGCGCGCCTGTTCTTCAATGTGGCGTTCTTTATCGTGCTGGTGTCGCTGCTGGTACAGGGCACCTCACTGGCCTGGGCTGCCCAGCAGGCGCGGGTCATTGTGCCGCCGACACCGACGCCGGAGTCACGCATCGGGCTGGATATCGACCCGCAGAATATCTGGCAGCATTTCACCTACAAGCTCGGGGCGGAAAAGTGGTATATCGGCGCGGCGATCCGCGATTTACAACTGCCGCCGCAGACCCGCATCACCGCGCTGTTCCGCGGCCAGGAGATGCTCTACCCCACGCGCAACACCCGCCTGCAGGAGGGCGATATTTTGTGTGTGATTGGCCGCGAAAGCGATATTCCGCAGTTAGGCAAACTCTTCAGTGAGACGCCGCGCACCAAGGTGGACGAGCGCTTCTTCGGCGACTTTATTCTGGATGCGGATGCCCGGCTGGGCGCAGTGGCGGAGCAATATGGCCTGACGCTGTCAGCGGATATCGACCCCGGCCAGCCATTGCATCACTTTATGTTGCAGCGGCTGGGCGGAGAACCGGTTATCGGTGACCATATCGACTGGAACGATCTGATCTGGACGATTGCCGAGATGGAAGGCGGGAACGTGACCCGGATCGGGGTGAAGATCAATAACGACGCCTGAAAGGGACTCAGAGGCCGGTACGGTACATCACCGTCAGCAGGCCGATAATCGCCACGCCGCAAATCAGGCTGAGGTATTTGAAAAGGCGTTCGGTGCGTAAGCTCATGGTTATTCCTGTCAGGCTGGTTAAGTGGCATCAGAATACGCCTGCCGCCACAAAAACCATTGCGCGAATAACCGGCTGCTGTGGGCCTAAATTCAACGATAGCCGCTGTTTTTTCCCCTGTCAGCCGTTGCCCCACCCCCTGATGCCCAATAAAAACGGCCGCCGGAAGAACCAGGCGGCCGTTTCTGTATTGTCGCTTTGCGCAGGCTTATTTACCCTTGTCGGGGTATTATTTGCCCTGCTGCGGGTCGGTGTCGTAATCCGCACATGACTGGTAGCCTTTATTCAGGACATGACCGGTCTCATCAAAGCTGACAAAGTAAACCTGCGCTTTGCCGTCACGCGGTTTGATCGCGTAGTTGCTGCACGTCCCTTTCGCATGGATCATGGTCACATCGGTGGACGGCGGCCCGGCGATGGCGCGTACCTGCTCGCGGGTCATGCCGACTTTCACGTCGCTCACGACCGGCTCATCAACATAGCTGGATGCGCGGTCATAAGCGGTACATCCTGACAGCAGCGTTACAGCTCCCATCGCTGCCATTAACAGTGTTTTTTTATTCATGACTTCTCCTCCTGAAGTGCTTTATGTTCTTTAAGCCTAGAAGATAAAGGTTTTTTTTCAAATCCATTTCCCCTCTTTCACCACGGCCTGATGTTGCGCCCCCTGCAGCACGCAACGTGCGGCACGCGCGAAGCCCGGTGACAGCGGGCTTCCGGCCATGTGGCCTCCCAAAAATGCGTCGCGTACGCCGGCGCCCGCTTTCAGAAAAAGATCAGCAGAAAACGATCATCATCACGTTTTGCGCTATACCTGTTGGATGTAACCCCGCGCGGTTGCTGTGCTTATCTCACTGTGACACATGGAATGGAGGAACGTGGATGCCCATTGACCGCCGCCGGTTTTGCCGCATTCTGGCAATACTGGCCGCTGCCCCTGTCTGCCCTTTTACCCGCGCCCAATCGAGAGAGGTTGCTATGGAGAGGATTAGCCTGACCACACCGGCGCACGGCGTGCCGAACAGCCCCTACCCGGTGATGCTCTACCACCATGTGATTCCGCCGGACACCGCGGATAATGCCGCCTATCTGGAGCACCTGTTCACGGCGAACGGCTGGCCGCCGCAGTGGCGTTACCCCGTCTACCCGTTTACCCATTTTCACACCACCACGCACGAGGTGGTAGGCTGCTATGCCGGAACGGCCCGCCTGCAACTGGGCGGTGAGCAGGGACCGGTTCATGAGGTAAAACCCGGTGATGTGCTGCTGATCCCGGCGGGCGTGGGCCATAAACAGCTCTCGGCTGATAAGGAATTTATGCTGGTGGGGGCCTATCCGGCCGGCTTCAGCCCGGATTTATGCCGTGATGAACCGGCGCTGCTGTCCGCGCGCACGAAAGCCGTGCAGGATGTGCCGCTGCCGAAGAGTGACCCGGTGACCGGGCATAACGAGGGCGTGTTGAAATACTGGGCCGCTCCCTGAACGGAACCGGCCTGGGAAGCGTCACTCTTTGATGTAGCAGCGTTTAACGTCCAGCCGCGCCGCATCGTGGTTTTTGATATCGGAAAAGTATGTCATGCCGAACAACACAGAGACCACAATCAGGCTGGAGACGAGCAACGCAATGATTGCGATCAGCTTGTTGTCATCAAGACGTTTTTTGTCCATGTTACCGGCTCCCTGCATCATCCGTTATGTCACCAGCAGCGTAATGATCAGCGTGAAAACGATCAATGTACAGGATGTCAGCACCAGTACCGCCACAGCAAACTGCGCATCTCCCAGGGTTTCCTGGTACAACGGCTTCTCCGGGAGAGAAGATCTTTTTTTCACACCATCTCACTTTGCCACTGACGCGTTCATTACTGCCTGGGTTCACCACGGCCTGCCGGTATCGATGCCCTGATGCAGGCCTTGCCGGCACGGCACATGATGAAGGTGATTCATTCACGACCGTTATGAACATATGATAAACAATCCATAAAAGTTGTGCCATCTCTGTCGGGTTGAAAATCCGGCCAGGCACTGCCCTGCACAGCCCAGGTACAAAAAAACCCTGCACCAGGCAGGGTATATTTTGAAAACGACATCATTTTACTTATTCAGGAGGCTACTGCTTACAGAAGTCCAGTCAGAAAAATGTGTTGTTCCCCGGCGCTTATCTCCGGTTGTCAGGCAAGTCAGCTCTTTAACGGAACACACAGCAGACAACTTCCGTTCGTCTATTGGCACTAATCCTAATTTAATTTTTACTTGCCTGTCGTGATGGCGATCACTTTCGGGGCGAAGAGAATATGGTTTGCGGGTAATTCAGAGCTGGATCACGTTTCGTGATGCCGGAAAGGGTAAACGCGCCGGACGGCAGAGCAGATGCGTTGAAACGCTACAAAGCAAAAGGGGCTGCCTTTCGGCAACCCCTTAAATTTGATGGCGGAGGAGGTGAGATTCGAACTCACGGATAGTCGCCCATCGACGGTTTTCAAGACCGTTGCCTTCAGCCGCTCGGCCACTCCTCCGCAACGACGCGAACTATAAACATCCCTGATCGGCTTGTAAAGCCCGAGATGATTCAATCGCCTGAAAAATAGACGCATGCCGCGCAATCGCCGTAAAAACCAGCAGGCTGCCGCTTTTTCACTCGTCATGACCGCGTAAAGAAGGGTAAAACGTCTATGCGGCGCGGCACCAACTTTCTATGATTCTGTTTCTTTTCACTATACCTGGTGGGATCGCATATGGATCGTATCGTCGTTTCGTCACGTGAACGCTCACTGTTGAGCACGCATAAGGTGTTGCGTAACACCTATTTCCTGTTGGCGTTGACGCTGGGCTTCTCGGCCCTGACGGCAACGGCCAGTACGCTGCTGATGTTGCCGGCCCCCGGCCTGCTGCTGATGCTGGTCGGCTTCTATGGCCTGATGTTCCTGACGTACCGCCTGGCTGACAGCCCGGCCGGTATCCTGGCGGCGTTCGCCCTGACCGGCTTTATGGGGTATACCCTCGGCCCCATCTTAAGCTCGCTGCTGTCTGCCGGTGCCGGGGACATCATCATGCTGGCGCTGGGCGGCACCGCGCTGGTGTTCTTCTGTTGCTCCGCCTACGTGCTGACCACCCGTAAGGACATGTCTTTCCTCTCCGGCATGATGATGGCCGGGTTTGTGGTGTTGCTGGTGGCGGTGATCGCCAACCTGTTCCTGCAGATCCCGGCGCTTTATCTGGCCATCAGCGTGATGTTCATCCTGTTCTCCTCGGGCGCTATCCTGTGGGAAACCAGCAACATCATTCACGGCGGGGAAACCAACTATATCCGCGCGACCGTGAGCCTGTATGTGTCACTGTACAACGTGTTTGTCAGCCTGCTGAGCCTGCTGGGCTTCGCCCGCAGTAACTGATGCTGTGCCTGCTCACCCCGCTGCGGCGGGGTGACGCCCCCCTTGCCTTTCCCTGAGACGGCCTTCACGCTGCTGCAACCTGCGCACGGTTATTGTTGGCACCGCCCCAATTTTGGTAAACTGCCCGCCGATTTTTCCCGTTTCTGAGGTTGTATGTTCGAGTTTGAAGGCCGCACCATCGACACCGATACCCAGGGCTACCTGAAAAACAGCGCGGACTGGCAGGAAGGGATGGCCCCGCTGCTGGCTGCGCAGGAAGGCATTACCCTGACTGACGCCCATTGGGAAGTGGTGCGTTTCGTACGCGCGTTTTATCTGGAGTTCAATACCTCACCGGCCATCCGTATGCTGGTGAAAGCGATGGCGCAAAAATATGGGGAAGAGAAAGGCAACAGCCGTTACCTGTTCCGCCTGTTCCCTAAAGGGCCGGCCAAACAGGCCACCAAAATTGCCGGCCTGCCCAAGCCGGTGAAGTGCCTCTGACTTAATGCCGGATGCTGAAGTCGCTGTATTCCCCGGCGGCTTTGGGTTCCGTCAACACCCGGTCTACCCTGGCGCTTTTCGGCCCGCCCTGCTTCAGCCAGCTTATCAGCTGGTCCAGCTTCTCCTGCGGGCCGCAGGCCACTACTTCCACACTGCCGTCTTCCAGGTTACGCGCGTAACCGGTCAACCCCAGGCTTTTTGCCTGATGCTGCGTCGAGTAACGGAACCCGACGCCCTGAACAAGCCCATACACATAGGCAGAAACACAGACCTTTGCCATAATCTTCTCCTCATCTGGTGTGATTCGTTGCATTTTCGGCGTCATACTCCGACAATGTCGCTCTTTTTTTTAAGCTGGCAGCCTTTATATTATGACCGTACGTTTATATCTCGCCAAAGGGCGCGAAAAATCCCTGCTCCGCCGCCATCCGTGGGTTTTTTCCGGTGCTGTTCACCGCGTTGAAGGTGACGCCGTTTCCGGTGATACCGTTGAGATCTACGACAACCAGGGCAAATGGCTGGCACGTGGCGCTTACTCGCCCCAGTCCCAGATCCGTGCCCGCGTCTGGACGTTCGACAAGCAGGAACAGATTGATACCGCCTTCTTTGTCCGCCGGCTGAAGCAGGCCCAGCAGTGGCGTGACTGGCTGGCCAAACGTGACGGCCTGAACGGCTACCGCCTGATTGCCGGTGAGTCCGACGGCCTGCCGGGCATCACCATCGACCGTTTCCAGAACTTCCTGGTGCTGCAACTGCTCTCTGCCGGTGCCGAATACCAGCGCGCCGCCCTGCTGACTGCGCTGCAGGAATGTTTCCCGGAATGCGCCATTTACGATCGCTCTGATGTGGCGGTGCGTAAAAAAGAGGGCTTGCCGCTGGCCCAGGGCCACGTGCTGGGCGACATGCCGCCGGCCCTACTGCCGATTACCGAACACGGCATGCAGCTGCTGGTGGATATCCAGCAGGGCCACAAAACCGGTTTTTACCTGGACCAGCGTGACAGCCGCCTGGCTGCCCGCCGTTATGCAGAAGGCCGCCGGGTACTGAACTGCTTCTCCTACACCGGCGCATTTGCCGTCGCGGCCCTGATGGGCGGTTGCACGCATGTCACCAGTGTGGATACCTCCCAAGCTGCGCTGGACATTGCCCGCCAGAACGTCGAGCTCAACCAGCTTGATCTCAGCAAAGCGGACTTTGTCCGGGATGATGTGTTCCAGCTGCTGCGCGCTTACCGCGACCGGGGTGAAACCTTTGACCTGATCGTGATGGACCCGCCTAAGTTTGTTGAGAACAAAAACCAGCTGGCCGGTGCCTGCCGCGGTTATAAAGACATCAACATGCTGGCGATGCAGTTACTGTCGCCGGGCGGCATTCTGCTGAGCTTCTCCTGTTCAGGTTTGATGCCGGTTGAGCTGTTCCAGAAAATTTTGGCCGATGCCGCCGTAGATGCAGGGCGTGATGTACAATTTATAGAGCAGTTCCGCCAGGCGGCGGATCATCCGGTTATCGCGCCTTACCCTGAAGGCCTCTATCTGAAAGGCTTTGCCTGCCGGATGATGTAACTTGAAAACGTGCTTTTCGCCCCCATTTCTCTCAGGCAAAGGCACGGTTTCTCAGGAGGTCATGATGATTGCCAGCAAATTTGGTATTGGCCAGCAGGTACGCCATAAGCTGCTGGGTTTTTTGGGTGTCGTGATTGATATTGACCCCGAATACTCATTGGAAAAACCAAGCGCAGAAGAGGTTGCAGGTAATGAACGCCTGCGTTTTGCGCCCTGGTATCACGTTGTGATGGAAGATGATCAAGGCCAGCCGGTACATACGTATCTGGCCGAAGCGCAACTGGACAGAGAAGTGGCAGACGCCCACCCTGAACAGCCTTCTCTGGATGAACTGGCGGCAAAGATCCGCCACCAGCTTCAGGCGCCGCGTCTGCGCCATTAATGATGCTGCTGAGAAACGCCGGAGCCCAGACCTTGTCTGGGCTTTTTTATGGGCTGCGTCAGGCAGCGCGATGCAGGCCGAGGCGCGGGATCTCTATTTTCGGGCAGCGATCCATGATAACGCGCAGCCCGGCATCCTGCGCCAGTACCGCCGCCTGCTCATTGATCACCCCAATCTGTAACCACAACACATCGGCCCCGATCTCGATCGCCTCCTGGGCCACCCCGTAGGCCGCCTCGGTATTGCGAAACACATCCACCATATCCACATGGCGGCCGATCTCTTTCAGCGATGCGACCACCGGCTGCCCCAGCAGGGTACTGCCGGCCAGTTTCGGGCTGACCGGGATCACCTCATACCCCTGCGACAGCAGATACGCCATGACGCCATAACTGGGCCGGGACGGATTATCACTCGCGCCCACCAGCGCAATGGTTTTCACCTTTTTCAGTACCTGTGCGATGTCACTGTCTTGCATCCTGATGCTCCCTTTGATGTGGTATCAGCCAAGTGTACGTCACCGGCGCGGATTACACCGGCAGCGGGCCACATTTTCTCAGTAACGGCCGCAAAAAAGTGCGGTTGCACCCAATATTCATCATTAAAACACATACTTTACGCCCCTCTCATTCACCTTAAAAATACATACAAATCAAACGGTTGAATGCTTTGACTCACCGGAAACCTTGCCGGACAATACGCCGGACTTTTTTGCTGAGGAACTGAGAAATGAAACGAGGATGGATAGTCACCGGCCTGCTGGCGCTCTCTGTGTGCCTGCCTGCCACCGCGGCCACGCTGGCGTTGTCGCCGGACGTTGATGTACTGGTGGTTGACGGTAAAAAGGCGGCGGGGTCGTCGCTGAATCAGGTTGAGCAGCTGACACTGGCACCGGGCCGGCATCAGTTGCTGTTCCGCGTCTCCAGAGTGCTGCGCGCCGGGGCGCGTGACCAGTACCTGTACCATTCGTCACCGCAGATTGCGGCGTTCGATATCCCGGCTGAGGGCGCATGGCAGCTTACCCTGCCGCGGCTGGAAAATGACGCTGACGGCAAACGCTTTGATGCCCACCCGGATTACCAGGTTGTTGATGGCAATCAACACCCGCTGCCGGTGCGCCGCGACACGCTGCAGATCCCCGGCCTGAGCCTGGGTGCCGATCTGGAAAAAGCGATAGCGGAGTATAACGCCGCGAACCAGCCGGCCTCGGTGACCGCGCTGCTACCTGCCGCAGCCGCCAGCCCGGCGCTGCCGGCCACATCCGGCACCGTAAGCCAGGCTTCCGTCACCGTACAGGGCGAAAACGTGGCGGAGCAGATGCTGCAATACTGGTTCCAACAGGCGGACGCCCCAACCCGCCAGCGCTTCCTGAACTGGGCCGAAAAACACCCGGCGCGTTAATCCCTCCAGGCGCTTTTTACCCTAAAAAGCGCTTTTTCCTGTGGCTTCCCGCTTTTTTCAGCCATCAGCCATTTGCAGGAAAAACCAGTTTCAGTACTCTGTCCGTTATCTCTTACCTTTGATAAAGGGCTTTTATATGGAATTCACCACCCGCACCATTGGCATACAAAAACACATCGCGCTGGTCGCCCACGATCACTGTAAAAATATTCTGCTGAGCTGGGTTGATGAGAATAAGGCGTTGCTGGCGGAGCATCGGTTGTATGCCACCGGCACCACCGGCAACCTGGTACAGCGCGCCACCGGGCTTGAGGTGACCAGTATGCTCAGCGGCCCGATGGGCGGGGACCAGCAGGTCGGCGCGCTGATCTCTGAAGGCAAAATCGATATGCTGATTTTCTTCTGGGATCCGCTCAACGCCGTGCCGCATGACCCGGACGTCAAAGCGCTGCTGCGCCTGGCGACGGTGTGGAACATTCCGGTCGCCAATAACCGCTCGACGGCGGATTTCCTGATTGAGTCCAGCCTGTTCCGCCGGGAAGTGCAGGTCACGATCCCGGACTATCAGCGCTATCTGCAGGATCGTCTGAAATAACCCGGCCGGGCGCGCCGTTACGGCTTACGCTGCACCGGCACGCCCCGCTTCTTCAATTCGTCCACAAAACGGGACAGGTTACCGGGCGAATAAAGCAGCCACACCCGCCCGGCCGCCCTGGTCAGCGCCGTATACAGTAACCGGTGCTCCTGCTCGTGCGTTGCAGCCCCTTGTACCGGTGTTAACACCTGATCGGCCGCTGTCTCCCCTTCCGGGGCCGGAAAACCTTCATGCCCGCCCTGCAACCCCAGCACTATGACGTACTCCGCCTGTTGCCCCCGGCTGCCATGAAGAGTGGAAAAACGGAGATTGAGCTTCGGCCAGCGGGTTGCCGCTTTCTGCACGATGGCGGGGCGCAAGGCAGCGTGGCGGGCCAATAACAGCACCTGCTCCGTGGGGGAAACAAAGCCGCTCAGTTTGTCCAGCAAGGCATCCAGTTGGTCATCCGGCAACAGCTGGAGGCTTTTTTTATCGCCGCGGCGCAGGCTGGTCAGCGCGGGGCGGCCCTGCCCGGGCGGCAGCGGGATAATGCCGGCCGCCACGTCTGCAATAAGATCATTCAGCCGGTAGGTGGTTTCCAGCTCACACTGCGCATGGGGCTTATCAAAAAGGGGATACAGCGGGCCGTCCGGGCTGGTGGTGTCGCGGCCCACCAGCACATTATCCAGCACAGCAAACAGGCCGGTATGGCTGTTCTGCGCCCGCAGGGCAACCAGCAGCTGCACCCAGGGCGGGGAGACGGCGTGGAGGTCGTCCACCAGGATCTGTTTCCAGGGGCTGATAAAGCGCCCTTTATTGAGTACATCCATTGCCTGATGCAACAGCGCGCCGGCATCCACCGCCCCCTCCTCTTTCAACGCCGCTTTCCAGGCTTTCAGTAACGGTGCCAGCAGGCGCATCTGTTTCTGGAACGCGCTCTGCAGCGCCTCCGGCGCTTCACTTAACATTTCTGCCTGGCTGCCGCCGTGGTTGCGCATCAATGCCAGCCACTGATCCAGCCGGGGGGCCAGCTGTTCCCCCAGCGCCCGGTTTTTCCAGAAGGCTTTGTCAGGGATCGCCCAGCCCAGGTCGTCCGTCAGCAATGTGCGCCACCCGGCTGCCTGGGGCTTTTTCGTCTCGCACTGCTGCTGCCACGCTTTGAGCAGCATTTTCCGGCGCGCGCTGCCGTCCTCTTCCAGTTTGCTGATTTTCGGCACTTTTCGCCCGCTTTGGGCGATGATTTGCAATGCCAGCGCCTGAAACGTGAGGGCCTCCACCCCGGCCTTGCCCAGCCGGGCAGCGATCCGCTGGTTCAACGCGTCCGCGCCCTGCCGGTCAGGAGCCAGCAACAGTATCTGTTCAGGCGCGGCCTCCCCCCGCTGCAACAGCCAGCCGGCACGCGCTGCCACCAGCGCGGTTTTGCCGCTGCCCGCGCCGCCCAGCACCTGCACCGTCTCTTCACCGTTCACCACCGCCTGCACCTGGGGCGCATTCAGCGGGCCTTGCTCTACCGAGGCAAAAAAGGGTGCATACTCCGCTGCCATCCGCCCGGCCCAGGCCCGGTTCCGCGCCTCACACTGCGCCCTGCCCTCGTCCAGCCAGCGCAGGCAGTGCTCACAGGCCTCCCGGCAGGCGGCGAACTCCGCCATGCGCGCCACCGGCATCGGCAGCGCCTCAAATGCCTCCCGGATACCCTGCTGCAACGTGGCCAGATCATGCTCCGTCAGCCAGCGCGGCTGTTGTTCTGCCTGTGCAATCACCGCCTGCTGCGCCACCAGCACCTGCGCGCTGATCTCAGCCATCTCCTCACTCCACTGCTGCCAGCGTGAAAAGAGATGATGGTAAAAACGCTGGGTCTCCTGCCATTCGGTGCCGTGCAGCCGCACTACTTTCCTTTCCGGCAGCTCAAACTCCAGCTCCCCCCACACGATTCCTCGTTTACACTGAATAGCGATCAACTGGTTAAAGGGGATCAGGTAGTGGTGTTTATCCCCGCTGACTTCCACACCGGCGTTAAGCAGCCTTACCCGGTTATAGGGGTGCTGAGCCAGATGTTTGCCGAGGGGCGTCGCTTTGAGTTCCATAATTCTGTGCCATGAAAGTAAAGGGCTTTTTACTGTGCCGGTGCCGGTCTGCCTGGAGCAGGCAGAGAGGCTCCCGCGTGAAAAAAAGAGTAGACTCTGGGGTTGTGGCACGGCCATAACGCACACACATCCCTGTTGGTTTTTTATTTAGAGCACATTTCTTATTATGCGTACTGTACTGAATATCTTGAATTTCGTGTTAGGCGGCTTTTTTACTACTCTGGCCTGGGTGCTGGCAACGGTGGTCAGTGTCGTCCTGATCTTTACCCTGCCGCTGACCCGCTCCTGCTGGGAGATTACCAAACTTTCGCTGCTGCCTTACGGTAATGAGGCGATTCACGTTGATGAACTTCATCCGGAGAGCCGTAACGCCGTGCTGAGCAGCGGGGGCACCTTGCTGAATATTGTATGGTTCCTGCTGTTTGGCTGGTGGCTTTGCCTGTCCCACATCGCGACCGGGATTATGCAATGCGTGTCAATTATCGGTATTCCGGTGGGGCTCGCCAACTTCAAAATTGCGGCCATTGCGCTCTGGCCGGTAGGCCGCCGGGTAGTCCCGGTCGAAGTGGCCCAACAGGCACGGCTCAATAACGCCCGCCGCTGATGAATGCCGGGCCGCCGCCACCCGGTGGTTGCCCGCTTTTCCGGCCCTGAGCCGGGCTGACCTTCTCGCTTCCGGAGTCTTTTGTGCTCGCTTACGCCCCCGGCCTGCGCCGGTATATTTATAACAGCAGTATTCTTTACTATATCCGCATCACCCTGGCCCTGACCGGGGCAGCGGCAGCACCGTGGTGGCTTGGGCAACCGAAGCTGACCATTCCGCTGACGCTTGGGGTGGTGGCGGCGGCCCTGGCGGATCTGGATGACCGGCTGGCCGGCCGCCTGCGCAATCTGTTTATCACCCTGCTGTGCTTTTTTATCGCCTCGGCCTCTATCGAGCTGCTGTTTCCCTACCCGTGGCTGTTCGCGGCCGGGCTGATGTTGTCCACCTGCGGCTTTATCCTGCTGGGCGCGCTCGGGCAGCGCTATGCCACCATCGCCTTCGGCGCGCTGCTGATTGCCGTCTACACCATGCTGGGCACGTCGATGTACCAGGTATGGTATCAGCAACCGCTGCTGCTGTTGTGCGGTGCTGTCTGGTATAACCTGCTGACGCTGATGGGTCACCTGATTTTCCCTATCCGGCCGTTGCAGGAGCAGATTGCCCGCAGTTTTGATCAGCTGGCCCACTATCTGGATGCAAAATCCAACCTGTTTGACCCCGACCTCGAAGAGGGAGACCAGCCCTTGATTGAGGTCGCGATGGCCAACAGCGCACTGGTGGCGACCCTGAACCAGACCAAAATCTCACTGCTGACCCGGCTGAAAGGCGATCGTGGCCAGCGCGGCACCCGCCGCGCCCTGCACTACTATTTTGCCGCGCAGGATATTCATGAGCGTGCCAGCTCCACCCATGCGCAGTACCGCGAACTGAATGAAAAATTCCGCTACAGCGACATCATGTTTCGCTTCCAGCGGATGCTGAGTATGCAGGCCCGCGCCTGCCAGCACCTGGCCCAGTGTGTTTTGCTGCAACAGTCTTACCAGCATAACAGCCAGTTTGAGCGGGCTTTCAGCCAGTTGCAGGCGACCCTGGTGCGCCTGGCTGATGACCCGGATAACCGTGATCCGCTGCGTGCCTTACAGCATCTGCTGAAAAACCTGCGGGCGATTGACGCCCAGCTGGCCAATATTGAATCGGAACAGGCGCTGGCAACCGGCCAGCAACAGGAAACCCGTCTGGCCGAGGAGCGCCTCTCCGGCTGGGGCGATATGCTGTTGCGTTTCCGCCGCAACCTGACGCCGCAATCGGCCCTGTTCCGCCACGCCATCCGTATGTCGGTGGTTTTGTGTGCCGGCTATACCTTTATCCAGGTCACCGGCATGGATCATGGTTACTGGATTTTGCTGACCAGCCTGTTTGTCTGCCAGCCTAACTACAATGCCACCCGCCGCCGGTTAGCGCTGCGGATTATCGGCACCCTGGCTGGGGTGCTGCTGGGCTTGCCGATCCTCTATTTTGTGCCCTCCACCGAAGGGCAACTGGTGCTTATTGTCATCAGCGGCGTGCTGTTTTTTGCCTTCCGGAATGTGCAGTACGCCCATGCCACCATGTTCATCACCTTTCTGGTGCTGCTCTGCTTCAACCTGCTGGGCGAAGGGTTTGAAGTCGCCCTGCCGCGTGTGATCGATACCCTGCTGGGGTGTGCCATCGCCTGGGCCGCCGTGACCTTTATCTGGCCTGACTGGCGCTTCCGCCAGCTTCCGCTGGTCATTGATAAAACGCTGAATGCCAACTGCCGTTATCTGGATGCCATCCTGGTGCAGTATCACCAGGGGCGTGACAACCGGCTCGACTACCGTATCGCGCGCCGGGACGCGCACAACGGCAATGCAGAGCTGGCCTCCGTGATTTCCAATATGTCCGTTGAGCCGGATGCCAGTGCCACGATGCAGGAGCAGGCGTTCCGGCTGCTATGCCTGAACCATACGCTGCTGAGCTACATTTCGGCGTTGGGCGCCCATCGCGGGCAACTGAATGACAGCAACGTGCTGACGATCCTCGACGATGCCGCCTGTTATGTTGACGGGGCGCTGCATCTGATGGCGAATGATGCCGGGCGGCTGCAACGGCTGCTGGCGGGCCTTTCACAGCGGGTGGCGGCGGTGGTGCCGGAGGCGGAAAGCCGCGAGCAGCTGGTGCTGCAACAGGTTGGGTTAATCCTGGGCCTGCTGCCTGAATTAATCGCGCTGCATCAGCGGCTGACCCGCCCGTCACCTGACCCGCAGGCGTGACTGAACCACCGCTTTTACTGAACAATGCAATCACGATGGCCAGCCGGGCGCTGGCCATCTCTTTCAGCGGCGGTATTTGGTGGCTGCCTCAGGGTGCTGCGCCTCATACCAGCTACGCAACTCATCACGTTTTTCCGCCGGCAGGGCCGCTTCGTGGTAACCGGTGACGGCCCCCTCCAGGGCATAGAGCACTTTAAGGCTGAGCGGAATATCATCCGTATCCAGTTTGAGATAGCACGCCTTTGCTCCCTGCGCTTTTAACTGTTCCTGATTGTGGATACCGGCTTGTAACAGCAGGCTTTCCAGATGCCCGCCGATGTTGGGCAAGGCTTTCAGCCGCTCACGGTTCTGCTTTTCTGCCAGCTCCTGCCTGGCCCCATTCAATGCCAGGGTAGCCAATTGCAGAAACAGGGCCGGATCCTGCCAGCCCGCCTCGGTAAGCTGAAAATAAGAGAGTGTCAGGGGCAGGCCACGCCGGATATAACGTAACCGCGCCATCTGATGCCGGTGGAATACCTCTTCTATTTGCGCCGTTGCCCTCAGGTAGACCTCACCCTGCAAAAACAGGCCAAACATGGTGTTATCAGCCAACAGCCCATACCCCCCAAACTGGGAACGTGTATGAATTTCCCCCAATGGAGCCAGTATCTGTTTTGCCTGATCGATCCTTTTTTCGTATAGGTTCTTCATTACTATTTCCTTTAGTAAATATATTCGCTACCTAAATAATTTCATTAAGAACAAGGAATTACAAAATACGGAAAGTTACCGGCGCTGCCAATGACAAAATGCCGTTACAAGGATTTACGTATCAAATCTGCGAGACGTATTGAAAGAATCGCATTGATCTTTGTGGAAAGTGGGGATACTGTATATACATACAGTGACATCGGAGCAGGGAAATTATGCGTCCATCTTCTCATAACTATCAGACCGGCGAACACGCTCAGATAACCATGCCATCCTCCTCTTTTCAGGCGCCTGCGGCTCAGCCCGGCGGCCTGGTCAGTGAGTTCGTTTACAGTGATGATCAACCTGCTCTGGCCCAGATTCTTCTTCCCCTTCTCCATCATCTGGGTACTCAGTCACGCTGGCTGCTCTGGCTGGCACCGCAACAAAAACTGAGCCGTAACTGGCTGCGCCATTCCGGCCTGCCGGTAGACAAGGTGGTACAGTTACGCGCCATCCAGCCGACCTCCACGGTCGATGCCATGGAAAAAGCGTTGCAAAGCGGGAATTACAGCGTGGTATTAGGGTGGTTACCGGAACTGACTGAGAAAGAGCGGGAAAGGCTGCAACGGGCCGCGCAATCGGGCCATGCTTACGGTTTCATTATGCGGCCTCAATATGAGGGACGCGCAGGCCGGGGACATCTGCCTTCACTTAAAATTCACTCTCCCCGCTATCATTGAAAGAAATTAGGAATATTCTCATGAAAAAAGCCTTTTTTTCGGCCAAAAGCGCTTTCAATGGCGGTTTTGGCGGCTTGTTTAATGCTTGTTAAGGGTTTTTTTCACGTAATTTCGTCACCAATTGCCCGAACATGTTAAAAATTATGTACGTTTTGCGCCTTTTTGCGGGTTCAGGAAAACTTCATACTTGTAAGTTTCACACCACGTTGTAGACTTTACATCGCCAAGGTTGCTCTATAAGGCCAAATTAATTGGCAAAGTAACTAACGGAAGCAATAACCTTGGCGAAGGATTTTAACCAAGGGCTTATAACAGCTTAAAGCTCATTGCCTATTTGGATGATAACGAGGCGCAAAATGAAAAAGACAGCTATCGCATTAGCAGTGGCACTGGCAGGTTTCGCTACCGTAGCGCAAGCCGCCCCGAAAGATAACACCTGGTACACCGGTGCTAAAGTGGGCTGGTCCCAGTTCCATGACACAGGTTTCTATGGTAATGGCTACAACGGTGTTGGCAATGGCCCGACCCATGACAGCCAAGTGGGTGCAGGTGCGTTCGCGGGCTACCAAGCGAACCAATACCTGGGCTTTGAAATGGGATATGACTGGCTTGGCCGTATGCCTTACAAAGGCAGCGTCAACAACGGTGCTTTCAAAGCACAGGGCATCCAGCTGGCAGCTAAACTGAGCTACCCAATCTATGATGACCTGGACCTGTACACCCGTCTGGGTGGTATGGTTTGGCGTGCTGATTCCACCGCTTCTGTGAACGGCAACCGCATCAGCGACCACGACACCGGCGTTTCCCCGCTGGCAGCTGTTGGTGTTGAATACGCACTGACCAAAAACTGGGCTACCCGCCTGGACTACCAGTGGGTTAACAACATCGGTGACGCAGCGACCGTTGGCGCACGTCCTGACAACGCCATGCTGAGCCTGGGTGTTTCTTACCGCTTCGGCCAGGACGAGATGGCTGCTCCGGCACCAGCTCCGACTCCGGCACCGGCTCCGGTTGTTGAAACCAAGCGTTTCACCCTGAAGTCTGACGTTCTGTTCAACTTCAACAAATCCACCCTGAAAGGCGAAGGCCAGCAGGCTCTGGATCAGCTGTACACCCAGCTGAGCTCCATGGATCCGAAAGACGGTTCCGTTGTTGTTCTGGGCTTCAGTGACCGTATCGGTTCTGACCAGTACAACCAAAAACTGTCTGAGCAGCGCGCTCAGAGCGTTGTGGACTACCTGGTATCCAAAGGTATCCCGGCTGACAAAATCTCCGCACGTGGCATGGGTGAAACCCAGCCGGTTACCGGTTCTACCTGTGACAGCGTGAAAGGCCGTGCTGCCCTGATCAACTGCCTGGCACCAGATCGCCGCGTAGAGATTGAAGTTAAAGGCATCAAAGACGTTGTAACTCAGCCGCAGGCTTAAGTTAAACGTACGTGATTTTAAAACCCCGCTCCGGCGGGGTTTTTTTATGGGAGGTATAAACCGGGAAAGAGAAGAAGGAAAGGGAGGAGCCCAGCGGGCATTACTCTTTTTTCGCCAGGATTTCTTGCAAATCCTGCCTCAGGGAGGACATCTGGCTGGCGTATTTTTCTTTGCGCTCTGCATCTTCAATCAGCTGCACCACGGTTTCGGACAGCGTGACGCCGCGCCGGCGCGCCAGGCCTGCCAACCGCTGCCAGACAAGAAACTCAAGGTCGATAGATTTTTTGCGGGTGTGCTGATGCTCAGCATTAAAATGCCGTTTACGCCGCGCCCGGATAGTCTGTTTCATCCGGTTGTCGAGGGCCGGGTTCATATGCCGGGTGATCCATTGCAGCACATTGACCGGATTGCTTTCCATTTTCAGTAATTCGTGTACGGCTTCTTGCGCAGCGCTGTTTTCAAGATAGCGGGTAATGCGTTCCCCTTCCCGGTGCTTTTTTACCAGGTATTTCCATTTCCATCCGCTTTCCAGATTTTCCAGTTGCTGATATTTCATCGCGAGCCTTAATGTGACCGTGTAACTTTCTTAAGCATAACAGTTTTGCCGGGAGTTTTTATGAATTTTCACCGTCTCGCTTGTCTGTTTTTTACACAGCCCGGCATTATTGTCAAACCGCATTCGCCGAAGAATAACTCTGCTTATATGCAGCCTTCGTTATTCTTGTATAATCGCCCTTTCCCTTTTTGCTGATTGACCCTAACACTTTGACCAATAACCGACTTGAATGGCAGTCACTCGTTCCTGACGCCGCGCCTTACCAGACATTATTCGCTACGGCGCCTGACTTGGCCCCGATAACCTTCGCAGTGACCCAGCCCCGCCTGGAAAATGGCCTGACGCTGTTCTGTCATCCGCAGTCGCGCCCGCGCATCATGACGGTTAAAGCCCAGGAGAGTCGTGCCTATCTTGCGGTGATCGCTGAAGCGGTCGACAGCCTGCTGCCGGATGACGACCAACCGATCGGCAGCCATTATCAGATTACCGGAACCCAGGCGACGCTTGCCGCGTCCCTGCCCCGGCGCGGCCCTTTTGTGGCGGACACGCGCTGTCTCTACCGGGAATGGATTGAGCCGGAGCAATTATTCGGCCGCGCCGGCCTGTTTAATGGCGAAATCGTGCTGCACCCCGGTGCCGTACATCAGGTTAACGGCGGGATATTAATCCTCAGCGCCCGTACCCTGCTGGCACAGCCGCTGATGTGGCTGCGCCTGAAACAGATCATCAGTGAGGGTCTGTTCCGCTGGGTTTCTCCGGATGAAACGCGCCCGCTGCCGGTGAATATCCCGGCGATGCCGCTGGATCTCAAACTGATTATTGTGGGTGACCGCCCCGGCCTGGCCGATCTCAATGAGATGGAGCCTGAGCTGGCGGAGCACGGGTTATACGGTGAGTTTGAAGGCGAATTGCCGCTGACCGACCCTGAGGATATGGCCACCTGGTGCGCCTATATCAACACCCTGGCCGACAGCCAGAACCTGCCGCGCCCGGCTGAAAACGCCTGGCCGACGCTGTTAACGCAGGCAGTGCGTTTCAGTGGCGACCAGGGCAGCCTGCCGCTCTGCCCGGAGTGGATCAGCGCCCTGCTTTCTGAAGCCGCCCTCTATAATGAAGAGACGCTGCTGGATGAAAAAGCCCTTGATGCCGCGTTACAGGCCAAAGCCTGGCGTGAAAGCTATCTGGCAGAACGGATGCAGGATGAGATTGAGCTGGGCCAGATCCTGATTGAAACCGAAGGCGAAGTCATTGGGCAGATCAACGGCTTATCCGTGCTGGAATACCCCGGCCACCCACGCGCCTTTGGCGAGCCGTCACGCATCAGTTGTGTGGTGCACGCCGGTGACGGTGAATTTAATGACGTCGAGCGCAAAGCGGAACTGGGCGGTAATCTGCATGCCAAAGGCATGATGATTATGCAGGCCTACCTGATCTCTGAATTGGATCAGGATCAGCCGCTGCCCTTCTCTGCATCACTGGTTTTTGAGCAATCTTATGGTGAAGTGGATGGCGACAGCGCCTCACTGGCTGAGCTGTGTGTGCTGATCAGCGCCCTGGCGCAACAGCCGATTAACCAGCAGATTGCGGTGACCGGCTCCGTAGACCAGTTCGGTAACGTCCAGCCGATTGGCGGCGTGAACGAAAAAATTGAAGGCTTCTTTGAAGTCTGCCAACGGCGCGGTCTGACCGGCAAGCAGGGCGTTATTCTGCCGCTGTCTAACCTGCGCCATCTCTGCCTGCAACCGCAGGTGGTGGATGCCGTGCGTGAGGGGCAGTTCCATCTGTGGGCGGTCTCCTCTGCGGCAGAGGCATTAACGATAATCACGGGCGTAACGTATGCTGACGAGCAGCAACCCAGCTTACTGGGCGCCATTCAGGATCGCATAGCACAAGTCACCGCGCATGAACGCCGGCACCTGCCCTGGTTCTTACGCTGGTTAAACTGGTTCAGCCGCGGCTGATCGGACTTGTTCAGCTTACACATGTAAGCTAATCTGCGACCTTCATTAAAATAAGGCTACATCGACATGGTAGAAAAACGCGACTCTTACACGAAAGAAGATCTGGAAGCCTCCGGCCGCAGTGAGCTGTTTGGCGCAGGCGGCCCACCGCTGCCGTCAGGCAATATGCTGATGATGGACCGCATCGTTAAAATGAGCGAAGACGGCGGCAGCCATAACAAAGGCTACGTGGAAGCGGAGCTGGATATCAACCCTGACCTGTGGTTCTTTGGTTGTCACTTTATTGGTGACCCGGTCATGCCGGGCTGCCTGGGTCTGGACGCCATGTGGCAGCTGGTCGGTTTCTATCTCGGCTGGCTGGGCGGTGAAGGCAAAGGCCGTGCGCTGGGCGTGGGCGAAGTGAAGTTCACCGGTCAGGTGCTGCCGACCGCGAAGAAAGTCACCTACCGCATTAACTTCAAGCGTGTGATCAACCGCAAGCTGATCATGGGCGTGGCAGACGGCGAAGTGCTGGTCGACGGTAAAGTCATCTATACCGCCAGCGACCTGAAAGTGGGCCTGTTTAAAGACACCAGCGTCTTCTGATTAGTTGGCATTAACGGGTTTATCTAAAGCGCCATCTGTTTCCAGATGGCGCTTTTTCATGATATAAGGCCGCCAAGCTCAAACAATCAAATTGACTATCTTTTTTAGGACATAGAATCCGGCCAGCTCAACTGTGGTTGATGAAACCACACCGCATCGGGTTTTAAAAAAGGTAGATTAGCCAACGCCAACTTAGGTATTAGTTCTCAAAAATTATTTGAATATCTTTTATACAGAGACAATGGGTGTCCAGGAGACCTCTGTATTACTCCTGCATACATAAATTACACCGCAGTTCGTTGCTGGACCTATCCGTTCGGTGATGGTGCCAGCTGGATACAGAAAATGTCTTGGTTCTGACCAACGCAGGACGTTGTCAGCCTTGACTCCACGGGTGATAAATGCGGTATTCCCTGAGTAGCTAAAAGTACCTATTGATACATTATAAAATTCAAAAGCACTTTGTGAATTAAGAGTAACATTTTTAATTTTACCACCATTAAAAATGGCTCTTGAGTTCCAGGCACCCACCACTCTTTCTAATTGACAGTTGTTAAATGTTGTTGGCGGAAACTCTGCACCAATAATACCGTTAATATTCCCTCCAGGGGGACTTTTTAAATCTCCTATTTCTTCCATTACGGTCACATTATTAAACGTTATTTGCCCTCTAATCGGGGATGTAAATTCAATTTTATTTATCTCCCCACCACTTACAATAACGTTCCTGGCATTATGTCTTGGTGTAAAAGTACCAATAATACCATTGTTAATGACCACTTCAGATCCTACAACGAGAGTTCCAACGATACGTGGAGTATCTATTGTTATTTTTTGCGATGGATCAACGATATAAAAATCACGTGCAACCACTGTACTATATATTACCTGGTGACCGAATAAGCAACATAGCACTGCGCCTGCGGCACTAATATTTCTCGCCTCTGAATAATCCAGAGATAGTGCAATTGAAGGGCAATCTGAAACACAGGGGCTTCCATCAGGTGCATAGTTCTCAGGGTACGCATTAATGATTGTCTGGTTTATTACCGAGTTGCCAATATTAAAATCACACGTCGTATACTTTAGTCCAGATGGGAGGTTTGTATTCCCATCATTCAACGTTGTAATATAGGTGCGTTCACAGTGAATATTATCAATCACGTTACGGATGGCCGTGATGCTTAACGCTTTGTCATACGCTTGTTCTACCTGTAATGCGACTATATGGGTCGTATTATGAGTATCTCCATTGTTACTTAAGATACAGGCATATTTTTCCGCATTGCCACATAACTCAATAGACAATCGCTGGAACGTTGAGTCCCACACCGCTGTCTGGTTAAGCCCACACCCATTAAAATTAGTGATACGAATGTGATCTACGGCAAACCAGTTCCCTTTCATATACAAACCGTTTAATGGTGCAGCCCGGCTATCACAGTCAATAGTCAGTACCCCTTGGATGACAAATTTGGCTACCCTGCCGGCGTAATCACCGGTAGCAGGGTTGCCAATCGTCATGGCCCACTCCCCGGAAAACCCAGTGGGATTGACTTTAAATGCACAGGAACCATCAGCAATGATGGCGGCCACATTGGTTAAATCCAGTGTGGCCGAAATGCGCCATAACCCGTTACGAAAATCCACTGTCCTTTTTTCTGAAGCAGCAATATAACGCCGCATACTGTCAGTGACATCTGTTTTCCCATCAGGAACAGCACCAAAATGCACGGGCAACAGTTGGGTTTCACGACGTTTCCAACGACAGCCCCCAGCGGTAACAATAATTGATCCACCATTATCTGCACTGTTTTTATCTGCGTTATCATAAATAAAATAGCCTCCGCCGAACTTGCACCCTGTGAAATATTCCACAACGTCAATCAACTGATGTTGTTCAGTTGGCTCTATGTTTCGTAACGCCCCGATATCAGCACAGCGACCAATGTATTTCAGTCCATCCGGATAGCTTAATTGTTGTTTGAATTGATCAGGCTCATATTTAAAAATATTAGGGTAATGAAACTGAAGCACATTGTGGCAGTCAATCACTGTCATACTATAGTTTTTTTCAGTAACAAATTTGGCTGGTTCTCCCTCATACGTAAGATAACCACCTGCATTAAGCATTAATGGTTGCAATACCGGAATGAGTTCGCCTTGTGCTTGTTCCAGGTAGACTTGAATCTGGTTCTCTGGGCGCACAGGGTCAGTATCTGTCTTTCCTATATAGACCCGGCCGCCAGACACAGCCTCGAACGTGTTAACGGCGGTGAAAGGTCCGCTCGGCATAGAAATGATAACATTTGCATAAACTTCAGGCATGAATTTCTCCGGTAAACAGGACATACCAATAATTGAGAATAAATGAGACAGGCCGATGAGAAGATAAAAAAGAGTCTATTCTTATCATCGCCAGATTCTGATATTCCTTAACAATAGTGAGCCATTTTATTTAACTAACCCATTACGCGGATATATCAGAACCCAATAACCACGAAAATTATAATGTTACCCATTTGCAGTGATCAATTGATACCACGCAAAAAACCATCTTATTCCTTTTATTTTATTCTTTCCTCACAAACTTATGCACCGTTTTAACACCACGATAGAAACCATATTTTCCTGAAATCTTTCTCAACTTATTTTATATCTATTACGCACTCTCTATATTAATACTGTCAGCATTGCCTTTCACTCATGCCTTTAAAAGATAATAAAAAAATGCTATTTCTCAATACTATCTAAAAAGAGATTTTTTCACTTAATAACGCCGACTTATAAAAAGATAAGATTTTTATATAATGTACCTTGCAATAATCCATTAAACTTTCTATGCAATAAAAAGCCTACTAATAATTTAGCTGCTTAGTCTTATTTTGCGTGAATAATATTTCTGTAGCCAAACGCCTGCCTTCTTCAGACTTTATTTTAACAGAGCATTTTTATCATAATGTTGCAGAGTGGTTTTTTCAGGACAGCAGCCAGTAGTGAGGCCAGCTCTTCAAGGGAGTTATGATGACTAAATGAACACAATAGTGAGGATCTGCCCCCAATAAAAACCTCCGCGCCTGGCGGAGGTTCTTCCCTTTTCTTACAGGGCGCCGCTTATGCAGCGGTCACGGCCCTGTCCTCCATGGCTTGTCGCCAACCTCCCAACCAGTGAGACCGGGCGTCCAACGATTGATAGGGACATAATTCCCTGGGACGACCTGAAATACCTGCGTGATACCCGCGTGAATGTGCCCGTTCCAGGCGATCGCGTTTTTGTCTCTTCATCATATGCCTTATTTCCCTCATTCATGGTCTGGTGGAAAGAAAACAGTGGTCGCCGCAGTCTGCGCACGCCACGTTTAAGCAATAGCCCTTTAAGAGGGGAAGATCAATGCGCAATATTCACGCCAATGTCACATTTGTGAGGTATATAAGCAGAATCAGGTAACTCACTGATGTAAATGATGATGATACAACCCGTTGATTACTATAAGAATAAATAAAAAGCCCGGTGAGCAGACCGCATTCAGCGATCCCATCACCGGGCTTTACCCTTTTTTCAGATGACTATTTTACGTAGGCGGCAATGACGTCAGCTTGCTGTTGCCAGCCCTGCGCCAGGGTGCGCACCAGCGTGTCATAGCCATCTTCCGGCTGATCCAGTTGCAGGTTAAACGGCTGGGTAACGGTTTGGCCGTTCTGTGTCAGCGTCCACTGCCCGCTGACCACCGCTTTGCCGTCATAACGCCCGTGGAAACCCGTAACCGTCACGTTCAGTACGTCCTGATCGCCGGCCAGGGTCTGCGCTGACACCAGCCAGCCCGGCAGATCCCGGCTCAGCTGTGTGACCAGGTTCTGTTGCAGTTGCTGCTCCAGTGGGCTGGCCCACAGATTGTCCTTGGCGATGACGTACTGCACATCGTTAGTCTGGTACACCACCCCACTGCCGTTCAGGTAATCCGCGACGCCCACCTGCTCAATCCATAACTGGCGTTGCGTGGTCTGCGCCTGTGTGGCTGACGCAGCCGCAGCCGGCTGCGTGGGTACCGGCAATTGATAGTAGGTTTTGCCGCTGTCATCACTGCTGCACGCGGCCAGCAGGGCAGCCAGCGTGACAGGAAGTATCCATTTCATCATTTTTTGGCCTTCTTCGGCTGAGGATCGGGGCTCTCTGACGCTTCAAACACCAATGCATTGCTCTTGTCATTGATGGTGCGCAGTACCGGTTGCAGTTCGCGCATCACCTGATCGAGGCGCTGCATATCCGCGACCATTTTGGTGTACGCCGGTGAACCGGGCTGGAAGCCTTTCATGCTGCGGTTCAGCTCCAGCAGCGTTTTCTGCATGTCCGCCGGCAGGTTCTGCATCTCTTTGCTGGAGGTAATTTTGTTCAGCGAGGCCATCGTGCGCTGTGTTTCTGCCAGCGTACGTTTACTCTGCGCCAGGGTCTGCGTGGCTTCTTCAATCAGCGGGTTCAGCGGCAGCGCATTGATCTTGTCCAGCGTCATCATGACTTTCTGCTGGATCTGCGCCAGGCCGCCGCTGGTCGTCGGCAGGAGTTCATAGCCGCCCAGTTTACGCGGCCCTTTCCACGCCTTCTCATTCGGATAGAAATCAAGATCGATATACAGCGCGCCGGTGAGCAAGTTACCTGACTTCAGCGACGCCCGCATACCCCGTTGCAGGGCATCTTTCAGGGCCGCTTCCATATCAAAGTTTTTGCCCAGTTGTTTGGTGAAGCGATCGGGTTCAATGCGGATCAACACCGGGATGCGGTAATCGCTGTCCATTTGCTGTTCAATACCGGGAATGGTGAACGGGACTGACGAAACGGTGCCCAGCCGGATGCCGCGGAACTCCACCGGCGCGCCCGGCGAGAGGCCACGGATCGAGTCAGAGAAGAACATCACAAAGTCGCGGTGTTCCGTGTAGAGCGAATCCTGGATGCTGCGCTGATCGTCAAACAGGGTGTATTCCGCATGTTCCTGCGCCTGTTCCCCGCGCTCCCAGCCGTTCGGCACATCAAAACTGACGCCGCCGCTGAACAGCGTGGTCAGCGATCCCATCTCCACCCGCATACCCTGCGAGGACATATCAAAGTTGACGCCGCTGTCTTTCCAGAAACGCACGTTGCTGGTCACCAGCGAGTCATACGGCGCATTGATAAACAGCTGATAATGCATTGAGCGCGTCTCGGTATCAAACCGGCTGGTCTCCACTGAGCCGACCCGGTAACCGCGGAACAGCACCGGATCGCCGGGGTTAAGCTGGCCGGAGCGTTCGCTGTCCAGCACCACGCGGATCCCTTTGGCATCCGGCGCGGCCAGCGGCGGGGAGTCGAGCAACTGGTACTGCGCCGGTTCCTCGCCTTTGCGGCCCGGCTGCAATTCAATGTAAGCCCCGGAAAGCAAGGTGCCGAGGCCCGAGATGCCCTCTTTGCCAATCTGTGGTTTCACTACCCAGAACGCGGAGTCCCCTTTCAGCAGCTTTTTCATGTCCGGGTTCAGGCGGGCTTTAAGGATCACGTGGTTAAGATCATCGCTCAGCGTCACACTTTCCACCCGGCCGACGTCAACGTTGCGGCTTTTAATGGTGGTTTTACCGCCCTCAATGCCTTCGGCTGTGGTGGTGATCAGGGTCACTTCCGGCCCCTGATGGCTGAAGTGGTAGAACAGGATCCAGGCGCCAATCAGTGCCGTCACAATCGGCACAATCCATACCGGTGACCAGCGCTTGATCTTCTCCACCCGGGCGGTGCCTTCATTTGCTGTCAAGATGCAGCTCCTTTTGGTTTTTTCTATTCAGACCATCCCAGCTTAATCTGGGATCAAAGGTCATGGCGGCAATCATCGTCAGGATCACCACCATGGCAAACAACACCGCAGCGACCTGAGGATACACATTCATCAGCTGCCCGATTCTGACCAGCGCGGAGAGCACCGCAATCACAAACACATCGATCATTGACCAGCGGCCGACGAACTCCACGACTTCATAGATCAGGTGCATCCGCTCGCTGTCACGCTGCCGGTCAGGGTGGCGCGCGTCCCAGCAGAGCCAGGCGATCGCCATCATCTTCAGCGTCGGCACCATGATGCTGGCGATAAAAATCACCAGCGCCACCGGGTAGGAGCCGTCGCTCCACAGCAATATCACGCCCGCCATAATGGTCGAGGGAGCCGGGTTACCCAGCAGCTCGGTATTCATGATCGGCAGGACATTAGCCGGGATGTAGAGCAGCGCCGCGGTGATCAGCAGCGCCATTGTCCATTGCAGGCTGTGTTTTTTGCGCAGGTGCCCTTTGGTGCCGCAACGCGGGCACTGCTTCTGCCCGGCCGGTAACACCGCGGTGCAGCAGGGGCAGGCGCGCAATTGCTGCTGCAACCCGCTCTGCCCCACCCGCAAGACGCGCCCCGGTGCGGGTGCGGGCGCGATGTCATTCCAGAGGGTGCGGCGGTCCAGGCACTGGAACGCCCGCACCTGCAACAGGCAGAACAACACATACGCGTAAAAGCTCAGGCTGATGCCGATATTGCCGTACGCCATCAGCTTGACGAAGCTGACCAGCACACCGGCCAGGAAAATTTCCACCATGCTCCAGGCTTTCAGCATAAACAGCCAGCGAGCCAGCCTGACTTTCAGCGACTGCGGCATCTGCACCCGCAGGCAGAGCAGAATAATAGTGACCATGCAGAACGCGGGCACCAGCTGCACAAACAGGATGAACATCCCGGCCATGCTGGCGTAATCCTCTGACATCATCACCTGCGGGATCTGGTACAGCGTAATCTCGCTGCTCAACCCTTTGACATGGATACTGACGAACGGAAAAAGATTGGCGAGCAACAGCATAAACAGGGCGCTTAACGCAAACACCATCGGGCGGCGGCGTGGTTCAGCCCAGGCAGTCTGGAGGGTGGTATGGCAGCGCGGACAGTTTGCCCGGTTGCCGGGAGACAATGCAGGCAACGCGACCATCAGGTCACATTGCGGGCATAACAGGGGATCATCAGAACGATGCACGTGCACGGCTTTACTCCTCAACGGCATGGCGCTCTCAGCGGCATAATGCTCCTTTGCAGGGGATGGCGGCCGGGAGCCGGCCGCCGTGTTTCTTATCCGTTTTTCTGTGCTTCGAGGCTTTCCCAGCGCTCGAAAGCGGCTTCCAGGTCGCTTTCTGCTTTTGCCAGTGCATCGATAACACGTTGTGTTTCGTCATGCGGCTGGCTGAAGAAACCGGCATCGCTCATGGTGTCCTGCAATGCGGTGATCTCTTTTTCCAGCGCATCAATGCGTTGCGGCAACTGCTCCAGTTCACGTTGCAGATTATAGCTTAGCTTGTTTGTCGGACGTTTGGCGCTGTCCGCTTTGGGTGCGGCAGCGGGGCTTTTCTCCTGCACAGCCGGGGCCGCGCGCAGGGAACGGGTGGCGGCACGCTGCTGGTGGGCATCATGGTAACCGCCGACGTAACTGTTGATCACGCCCTGCCCTTCGAAGATCCAGCATTCGGTCACGCAGTTATCCACAAACTCACGGTCGTGGCTGACCAGCATCACGGTGCCCTGGTAGCCGTCGATCAACTCTTCCAGCAGCTCCAGCGTTTCGACGTCGAGGTCGTTGGTCGGTTCATCGAGGATCAGCAGGTTGCTGGGGCGCAGGAACAGGCGCGCCAGCAGCAGGCGGTTACGCTCCCCGCCTGACAACGCTTTCACCGGCGTCATGGCGCGTTTCGGGTGGAACAGGAAGTCCTGCAAATAGCCCAGCACATGGCGGGAACGGCCGTTGACCATCACTTCCTGTTTGCCTTCGGCCAGGTTGTCCATCACCGTGCGCTCCGGGTCCAGCTCGGCGCGGTGCTGGTCAAAGTAGGCCACTTCCAGCTTGGTGCCGCAATGTACCCGGCCGCTGTCGGCTTTCAGCTGGTTGAGCATCAGCTTCAGCAGGGTAGTTTTACCGCAGCCGTTCGGGCCGACCAGCGCAATTTTGTCACCACGCTGCACCTGGGCGGTGAAATTGGACACCAGTTGCTTGTCGCCGACGCGGTAGCTGACATTTTCCAGCTCAAACACGATTTTGCCGGAACGGCTTGCCTCTTCGACCTGCATTTTCGCAGTGCCCATGACCTCACGGCGTTCGGAACGCTCACGGCGCAGCGCTTTCAGGGCGCGCACGCGCCCCTCATTACGGGTACGGCGCGCTTTGATGCCCTGACGGATCCACACCTCTTCCTGCGCCAGCTTGCGGTCAAACTCCGCGTTTTGGAGCTCCTCAACCCGCAACGCCTCTTCTTTGGTGGTGAGGTAGAGATCGTAATTGCCTGGGTAGGAGACCAGCTTGCCGCGATCCAGATCCACAATGCGCGTTGCCATATTGCGGATGAACGAACGGTCGTGCGAGATAAAGATAATGCTGCCCTGGAACTCTTTCAGGAACCCTTCCAGCCAGTTGATGGTTTCGATATCCAGGTGGTTGGTCGGCTCATCCAGCAGCAACACCTGCGGGGAACTCACCAGTGCCCGGCCCAGTGCCGCTTTACGCAGCCAGCCGCCGGAGAGCGAGGAGAGCTCCGCGTCGCCGTTCAGCGAGAGCTGTGCCAGCACCTCCTGGATACGGCTGTCGAGCTGCCACAGCCCCTGATGGTCGAGGATCTCCATCACCTGCGCCATTTTGGCCAGGTTCTTCTCGCTCGGGTCGCTTTCCACCAGATGGGAAATGGCGTGATACGCCTTCAGGTGTTCCGCCTGTTCGGCGACACCTTCGGCCACAAAGTCAAACACCGTGCCGCCGATGTTGCGCGGCGGGTCCTGTTGCAGGCGCGCCACGATCAAATCCTGTTCATACACGATGCGGCCATCATCCAGCGGCACTTCGCGGTTCAGGATTTTCATCAGCGTGGATTTCCCCGCGCCGTTACGGCCGACCAGACAAACACGTTCATTAGGCTCGATGTGGAGTTCGGTGTTATCCAGCAGAGGGGCATCACTGAAGGAGAGCCAGGCACCTGACATACTGATTAAAGACATAAACGTTACTTTTCCTCGCCGGCGCGGGTGAGCAGCCAGCAGTTGTGAATCTGACGGTTACGGGCAAAATCCTGGGACTGCGTCTGGGCGGTGATCTCTTTCGCCACCAGGCCGAGTTCGGCCAGACCGGCCACGTCCATCTGGAAGCCGCGTTTGTTGTTGGAGAACATAATGGTGCCGTTGCGGCGCAGCAGACGGGTCAGGTGCTTCATCAGCGCCAGGTGGTCACGCTGCACGTCAAAGGAATCCGCCATGCGTTTGGAGTTGGAGAAGGTCGGCGGATCGATGAAAATCACGTCGAACTGCTCGTTGGCCTCGCTCAGCCAGGAGAGGCAATCTGCCTGGATCAGGCGGTGCTGGCGGCCGGTCAGGCCGTTGACCCGCAAGTTTTTCTCCGCCCACTCCAGATACGTCCGGGACATATCCACGGTGGTGGTGCTGCGCGCGCCGCCAAGCCCGGCGTGTACGCTGGCGGTGCCGGTGTAGGCAAACAGGTTCAGGAAATCTTTCCCTTTGCTCATCTCACCCAGCATCCGGCGGGCGATGCGGTGGTCCAGGAACAGGCCGGTGTCGAGGTAGTCGGTCAGGTTGACCCACAGTTTGGCGTTAAACTCCTGCACCAGCAGGAACTCGCCTTTCTGCGCCAGTTTTTCATACTGGTTTTTGCCTTTCTGCCGCTCACGGGTCTTCAGCACCAGTTGGTTGGACGGCAGATCCAGCACCGACAGCGTGGCGTTGATCACGTCAAACAGGCGCTGGCGCGCTTTCTGCGCATCCACGGTTTTCGGCGGCGCATACTCCTGAACCACCACTTTGCTGCCGTAGCGGTCCACCGCCACGTTATATTCCGGCAGGTCGGCGTCATACAGGCGGTAACACTCAATGCCCTGCTGCTTCGCCCACTTCTCCAGCTTACGCAGGTTCTTGCGCAGGCGGTTGGCGAAATCCTCGGCGATCTGGCCGCCGGCCACGCCTTCGGCGTTCTCCGCCAGCTGATAGTTTTTCTGCACGCACTCCAGCGGGCCGTTTTTGGCCTTGAACTGGCGCTCTGCCCGCAATTGCAGGCAGCTCAGCAACTCCGGCGAGGCGCTGAACAGCGACAATTGCCAGCCGCCGAACTGGGTTTTCATGATGCGGCCGAGCAGGTTATGCAGCGCGATCAGCGCCGGTTCACTCTCCAGACGCTCACCATACGGCGGGTTGCTGATCACGGTGCCGCGCGGGCCTTCCGGCAGCGGGTTGACCAACTTACTGACATCACCGCTGTTGAAGGTAATCAACTCCGCGACACCGGCACGGCGGGCGTTGGCACGCGCCATCTCAATCACACGGCGGTCGATGTCCGAGCCGAAGAAGCGGGAGGTCGTCTCCTGCAGGCCACGGCGGGCGCGCACCTGCGCCTCAGTGGTGACTTCGCGCCACAGGTCGGCGTTGAAGCCTTTCCAGGCGGTAAAGCCCCAGTGTTGGCGATGCAGGCCGGGCGCACGGTCAGAGGCGATCATCGCCCCTTCAATCAGCAGCGTACCGGAACCGCACATCGGGTCGAGCAGCGGCGTGCCGACAGCCCAGCCGGAACGCAGCACAATCGCCGCCGCCAGGTTCTCTTTCAGCGGGGCCGCGCCGGTCAGGTCACGGTAGCCACGCTGGTGCAGGCCGTCGCCGCTCAGATCCAGCGCGACGCTGGCGGTGTCACGTTGCAGGAACACATTAACGCGGATGTCCGGCTGCTGTTTCGCCACGTTCGGCCGCTGGTCAATTTTGCGGGTGAAGCTGTCAACGATGGCATCCTTGACCTTCAGCGCGCCGTACTGGCTGTTGCGGATTTCATCATTCAGGCCGCTGAAATGCACAGCAAAGGTTTTGTCCACGCCGAACACTGACGGCCAGTCAATCGCCATCACGCCGAGGTAGAGGTCCAGATCGCTGTGCACCTTGAATTCATTCAGCGGCAGCAAAATACGTGACGCCAGGCGGCTCCACAGCAGGCTTTGGTACAGAAGACGATCGTCGCCCTGAAAATGTACCCCACCCTGTACCACTTTACAGGCGTGGGCGCCCAGCGCTTCCAGTTCGCTTTTTAACAGTTCTTCCAGACCACGCGCCGTGCTGGCAAACAGAGAGTTCATATCGACTTATCACCAAATAGAAAATTGTTGCGCATTATAGCTAATCCCACCCGCTTGTCATAAAGTTGCTGACTCTCATTTATGCCGGCAAGGAGTCAGCAGTGATTACCCTTTCAAAACTTTTCATCCATCCGGTGAAATCGATGCGTGGCCTGCAACTTTCGCAGGGCCTGGCTGACCGCGCCGGCATGGCCTTTGACCGGGCGTTTATGCTGACCACGCCGGACGGCACCTTTATTACCGCCCGGCAACTGCCGCAGATGGTGCAGTTTACCCCGGCACTGCTGCCGGATGGCCTGTACATCACCGCGCCGGACGGCGACAGCGCCGTTATCCGTTACGATGAATTCAGTGAGGCAGAGAGCCCGACGGAAGTCTGGGGCAACCATTTTACCGCCCGCATCGCCCCGGAGGCGATTAACCGCTGGCTGAGCGGTTACCTGGCGCGCGAGGTGCAGTTGCGCTGGCAGGGGCCGGCCCTCAGCCGCCGCGTGAAAAGCGCGCCCGATACCCCTTTGACCTTCGCGGACGGCTATCCGTTCCTGCTGGTGAATGAGGCGTCGCTGGAGGCGTTGCGCCGCCGCTGCCCGGCGGGGATCAAACTCGAACAGTTCCGGCCGAACCTGGTGGTTGCCGGGGCCACTGCCTTTGCCGAAGACGGCTGGGCCGAACTGCGGGTCGGCAGTGTGGTGTTTGAGGCGGTGAAACCCTGCAGCCGCTGCGTGCTGACCACCGTCAGCACCGAGCGTGGGGTAAAACACCCGGCCGGGGAGCCGCTGAAAACACTGCAATCCTTCCGCACGGCAGACAACGGCGACGTTGATTTCGGCATGAACCTGATGGCGCGTAACAGCGGCATTATCCGGGCTGGCGATCCGGTGGAGATCCTCTCTACCCGCCCGCCCCGTCATTATAGCGCCGGTAAGGCCAGCACGCCGGTCGCGCCCCCGCCCCCGTCTGAGCAGCAGGTCGCGATCACCTACCAGGGGCAGCGTTTCAGCGGCAATAAAAAAGAGGTCCTGCTGGATCAGCTGGAGCAGCAAGGGTTCCGCATCCCCTACTCGTGCCGCGCCGGGCTGTGCGGCAGTTGCCGCCTGACGCTGGAACAGGGAAACGTGGCCCCGCTGGTGCAGGATGCACTGGGCACCGACGGTACGCTGCTGAGTTGCAGTTGCATCCCGTTGGGAGATGTCACCCTGAGTTAGCCGGAAAAAAGGGGTCAGAAAGGTGGCGCGCCCGTGGGTGCGCTATGTCAGAAGCCGGCCGTTCTCAGCGCCGACTTTTTTGGGAAGCGGCCCGTTTTCAACACCGATCGTTCTTAAACACCGACCGCTTCTGAAAACCTGCCGTTTTACATACCGGAAAATTACACGGCCTGATCGTACAGTGCCGCCAAATCCAACTCTTCTGCCACCGGCATCATCCGGTCATGCATGATTTTTATGGCATCGCCGCACTGCATGGTGCGCCCGGCCAGCGTCAGCTGATGTTGTGCCAGCAGGCACAGGCTGGCATTGTCGCCGGATTCCACCACCAGCAATTGCGCCCGGTCACCGCTTTCCGTCACTTTCACTGCCACTACGTCACCGGTTTTGGGTGCCAGTGCGCGCGCCTGCTGGGTGAAGTGCCAGCTTTTCGGCATCAGCGGCTTCAGGTAACGGAACGCCACCAGCGCATTTAATACCAGTTCAGCCCGCTGCTCTGATTTCAGCTTAATTTTGCGGCACTGTTCTTCATAATCAAAATAGAGCGCGGCATCTTCCACGGAAAAAGCACACTCACCAAACGCATCCGGCGTTAACATTTTGGCGGGAAAGCGCGAGCGGAATATCATGCCGTTTGCCAAATCCAACATCAGCCGATCGTGATCGGCGTCAAAATACCAACGCCAATTGTCGTCAGGTTTGATTCTCATCGGGTTACCCCTTTACGCCTGTTAATTTCAAAAAAACCCCAACAAGACCGCCGTAAAAGTGTCGCTGCCGACGGTATGCTAATAAATGAGGCCGGTGAGGATCGCTGAACATATTATTTAGTCTGGTAACACACTGCATCCAGCGCCTATAACCCCGGCAGTGGACAAAATATAGACGAGCCGGGAAGAGAAATAAACCCCCCGGCCCGGCATGTTGGTTAAAAACTATCAAATCGCGTTAATTATATTTTTTATCAGCGCCGGGCCGTGATAAATAAAGCCGGAATAGACCTGAATCAGTGAGGCACCCGCCTGCATTTTCTCCCGCGCGGCGGTCAGGGAATCAATGCCGCCGACACCAATAATCGGCAACCGGCCCTGTAATTCCAGCGACAACCGGCGAATCACTTCCGTGCTGCGCAACTGTACCGGACGGCCGCTCAGACCACCCGCCTGCTCGCAATAATTGAGGCCATGCACCAGTTTGCGATCCAGCGTGGTATTGGTGGCGATCACCCCATCGATATTATGGCGAACCAGGCTGTCGGCAATTTGTACCAGTTCTTCTTCTGACAAATCCGGTGCAATTTTCACCGCCACCGGCACATATTTGTGGTGCTGTTGCTGTAATTCGGCCTGCTTATTCTTGATGGCGGCAAGCAATTCATCCAGCGCCTCGCCATACTGCAATGAACGCAACCCCGGCGTATTGGGTGATGAGATATTAACCGCAATATAGCCGGCATGGGGGTAGACTTTCTCCATGCAGAGCAGGTAATCATCCTTGCCGTTTTCCACCGGCGTGTCTTTATTCTTGCCGATATTGATGCCGAGGATGCCGCCGAAACGCGATTTCCTGACGTTTTCGACCAGATTATCGACCCCGCGGTTATTAAACCCCATGCGGTTGATTAACCCTTCTGCCTCGACCACCCGGAACAGCCGCGGCTTATCGTTGCCCGCCTGCGGGCGCGGCGTGACGGTGCCGACCTCGACAAACCCAAACCCCATTGCCCCGAAGGCGTCAATGCACTCCCCGTCTTTATCCAGCCCGGCCGCCAGGCCCAACGGGTTTTTAAATGACAGGCCCATGCAGCTGACCGGCTTGGCAGGCAACGACTGGCGGATAAGGAATTCAAACGGCGAGCCGGAAAGGCGGCGAAGCTGGCGGAAGGTCAATTCGTGTGCGTGTTCAGGGTCGAGCTGGAAAAGTGCTTTTCTGACGAGGGGATAATACATGAAATCTCCTGAGTTCCCGGTGGCAAACCGGGGGCGTATTATCCGCGAATGCCCGGCAAAAGGGAAATGATCCACCGCAAAAAAACGCCCTTTCCGCAATCGTTTTCCCGCCTGCCCTGCCGCCCTTTCCCCCGGCTCTCTTTTTCCTTTGCTGACTTGCCCGCGGTTATGCCCTTTTTCAGAAAAAGAAAGCAAAAAAAGAGATTTTAAGAAATAAGCGCCGGCTGATAGCGTGTTAACACTTGGTTAGGAAAAACGCCCCAACTATTCTTTTTAGTTATAAGGAGTCAGTATGCACGTTATATCTCTGGCAGGCAGCCCGCGACAACCCTCCCGTTCTTCTGCCCTGCTGCGCCGCAGCGAGCAGTGGCTGCAACAGCGCGGGGTGACGATCACCGCCTATAACCTGCATGATTTCGACGCTGAAGATCTGCTCTATGCCAATTTCAACAGCCCCCAGGTCAAGGCGCTGGCTGACGCACTGGCCGGAGCCGATGGCCTGCTGGTGGCAACGCCGGTCTATAAAGCCGCTTACTCCGGCGCGCTGAAAACCCTGCTCGACCTGCTGCCGGAGCGCGCGCTGGAGCACAAAGTGGTGCTGCCGCTGGCCACCGGCGGTTCCCTCGCCCATATGCTGGCAGTGGACTACGCGCTGAAACCGGTGCTGTCAGCCCTGAAAGCGCAGGAGGTGCTGCACGGCGTCTTTGCGGATGACAGCCAGATTGATATGAAAGCCCAGCCGCACCCGCTGCCGGCCCCGGCGCTGGCGCTGCGGCTGGAAGAGGCACTGGAGAGCTTCTATCAGGCGCTGGACCGCCGTGCACCGGTACGTGCCGCCGGGGCTGACCTGCTGCGGCATTTTGCCTGAACCGGCGATAAGGAGAGCGGAAAATGACACCGATGTCGCTGTTTCGTCGCTGGGGCCGTGCCGCGGCCCTGTTTACCCTGCTGACGGCCCTGACCGGCCTGGGCCAGGCGGCGCAGGCCGCGCAAGACCCGGCGCAGTTCCGTATCGGCTACCAGAAAGGGTCCGTCAGCCTGGTGCTGGCCAAAACCCATCAGATGCTGGAAAAACGCTACCCGCAGACCCGCATCAGCTGGGTGGAGTTCCCGGCCGGGCCGCAAATGCTGGAGGCGCTGAATGTCGGCAGCATCGACATGGGCAGCACCGGCGACCTGCCGCCGCTGTTCGCGCAGGCGGCCGGGGCCGATCTGCTGTATGTCGGCCAGGAGCCGCCCAAACCCAAAGCGGAAGTGATCCTGGTGGCAGCCAACAGCCCGATCCAGAGCGTGGCTGACCTGAAAGGGCGCAAAGTGGCGTTCCAGAAAGGCTCCAGCTCGCACAACCTGCTGTTACGTGCGCTGCAACAAGCCGGGCTGACGTTCAAAGACATTACCCCGGTCTACCTGACTCCGGCTGATGCGCGCGCCGCGTTTGCCCAGCATAACGTCGATGCCTGGGCGATCTGGGATCCGTACTACTCCGCTGCGCAGCTTCAGGGCGGCGTACGGGTGCTGAAAGACGGCACCACGCTGAACCAGACCGGCTCCTTCTACCTGGCGGCGCGCAGTTATGCCGAGGCGCACCCGGCGTTTATCCGTGACGTGCTGACCCAGCTGACCGCCGCCGACGCCCTGACCCGCACCGACCGTGCCCGGAGCATTACCCTGCTGGCCAACGCCATGGGGCTGCCGGAGCCGGTGATCGCCACCTATCTGAGCCACCGCCCGGTCACCGTGATTGAGCCGGTGGACAAACGCACCGAACAGGCCCAGCAGAACACCGCCGATCTGTTCTATGAAAATCACCTGTTACCGAAAAAGCTGGATATCGCCAGCCGTATCTGGCGCGCCGCGCCCTGACCCATTGACCACCCAGTCCGGCGCTGCGCTCGCCGGGCCGCACAAGGAGCAGACACCATGAGCCTTAACGTTTTCTGGTTTTTACCGACCCACGGCGACGGCCACTACCTCGGCACCAATGAGGGTGCACGCACCGTTGATCACGCTTACCTGCAACAGATTGCCCAGGCGGTGGATCGCCTGGGCTTTGGCGGGGTGCTGATCCCGACCGGCCGTTCCTGTGAGGACTCCTGGCTGGTGGCGGCGTCGATGATTCCGGTGACACAACGGCTGAAATTCCTGGTGGCGCTGCGCCCCGGCATTATCTCCCCGACGCTGGCGGCACGGCAGGCCGCTACGCTGGACCGGCTTTCCAACGGGCGCGCCCTGTTTAACCTGGTCACCGGCGGCGACCCGGATGAGCTGGCGGGTGAAGGGCTGTTCCTTGACCACGAAGCGCGTTATGAAGCCTCAGCGGAGTTTACCCATGTCTGGCGCCGGGTACTGGAAGGTGAAACCGTCACCTTCACCGGCAAACACATCCAGGTAAAAGAGGCGCGCCTGATGCTGCCGCCGGTGCAGCAGCCGCGCCCGCCGCTCTACTTTGGCGGCTCGTCCGATGCCGCGCAGGATCTGGCCGCCGAGCAGGTCGAACTCTACCTGACCTGGGGCGAACCGCCTGCACAGGTCAAAGCGAAGATTGACCAGGTACGTGCCAAAGCCGCGGCCAAAGGGCGTCAGGTGCGGTTCGGCATCCGGCTGCATGTGATTGTGCGTGAAACCACTGACGAGGCGTGGCGCGCAGCTGACCGGCTGATCGCCAACCTGGATGACGACACCATCGCCCGCGCCCAGCAGTCGTTCGCCCGGTTTGACTCCGTCGGCCAGCAGCGGATGGCTGCCCTGCACGGCGGCAAAAAAGACAACCTGGAGATCAGCCCCAACCTGTGGGCCGGGGTCGGGCTGGTGCGCGGCGGGGCCGGCACCGCGCTGGTCGGCGATGGCCCGACGGTGGCGGCGCGGATGCAGGAGTATGCCGATCTCGGCATTGATACCTTTGTGCTCTCCGGCTATCCGCACCTGGAAGAGGCGTACCGGGTAGGCGAATTGCTGTTCCCGCACCTCGATCTGGCGGCCCCTGACGCCGCCCCCGGTAACCTGCGGGTGATCCGGCCGCAATCCGAGGTGATTGCCAATGATTTCTACCAGACCACTGCGTCACAGAGCTGAGGAGCGCACTATGCATCATTTTGCCAAACGTGGGTTATACCGTCTCGCGCCCTGGGCGGTGCCGGTGCTGTTGATTGCCGTCTGGCAACTGGCGGTGGAGGCGGGCTGGCTCTCCAACCGGATCCTGCCTGCGCCGAGCGCGGTGGTCACGGCCTTCTGGTCACTGAGTGCCAGCGGTGAACTCTGGCACCATCTGGCGATCAGCAGCTGGCGCGCCGGGATTGGGTTCGCCATCGGCGGCAGCCTCGGCCTGCTGCTGGGCTTTATTACCGGCCTGTCACGCTGGGGTGAGCGGCTGCTGGACAGTTCGTTACAGATGCTGCGCAACATCCCGCATCTGGCGCTGATCCCGCTGGTGATTTTATGGTTCGGCATCGATGAGTCCGCCAAAATTTTCCTGGTGGCGCTCGGTACGCTGTTCCCGATCTACCTGAATACCTATCACGGCATCCGCAACATTGACCGCGGCCTGCTGGAGATGGCGCGCAGTTATGGCCTCTCCGGGTTGCCGCTGTTTGTGCAGGTGGTGCTGCCCGGCGCCCTGCCCTCAATTATGGTCGGCGTGCGGTTTGCACTCGGCTTTATGTGGCTGACACTGATTGTGGCCGAAACTATCTCCGCCAATGCCGGGATTGGCTATCTGGCGATGAACGCCCGTGAGTTCCTGCAAACTGACATCGTGGTGGTGGCGATTGTGCTGTACGCCATCCTCGGCAAACTGGCCGATTTCAGCGCCCAGTTGCTGGAGCGCGTCTGGCTGCGCTGGCACCCCGCCTATCAACTGACCTCCCAAGGAGGCAACGCATGAGTACGCCAACCCGTATCCCACAAGGCACCCCGCTGACGCTGAACCATATCAGCAAACGTTACGGCGCCCGCACGGTTCTGCATGATATTGATTTGCGCATTGTCCCCGGCCAGTTTGTGGCGGTGGTGGGCCGCAGCGGCTGCGGCAAAAGTACCCTGCTGCGCCTGCTGGCCGGGCTGGAACACGCCAGCGAGGGCGCGCTGCTGAGCGGCAATGCGCCGTTGGCCAGCGTACAGGAGGATACGCGCCTGATGTTCCAGGAAGCCCGGTTGCTGCCGTGGAAGCGGGTCATCGACAATGTCGGGCTGGGCCTGAAAGGCAACTGGCGCCCGGCAGCGCAGGAGGCGCTGGCGGCGGTCGGGCTGGCAGAGCGCGCCGGGGAATGGCCCTCGGCCCTCTCCGGCGGGCAGAAACAGCGGGTGGCGCTGGCGCGCGCGCTGATCCACCGCCCACGGCTGCTGCTGCTGGATGAACCGCTGGGCGCGCTGGATGCCCTGACGCGCATCGAGATGCAGGGGCTGATTGAGTCACTCTGGCTGACGCACGGTTTCACGGTGCTGCTGGTCACCCATGATGTCAGCGAAGCGGTGGCGCTGGCCGATCGGGTATTGCTGATTGAAGAGGGCCGGATTGGGCTGGACGTCACGGTGGATGTGCCGCGCCCGCGCCGCCACGGGTCAGTGCGGCTGGCAGAGCTGGAAAGCCGGGTGCTGGACCGCATCCTGGCGCCTGCGCCTGTGTTGCAGCCGGTGGTGTCGCGCGGCTACGCCTGAGGCCGGTTTCCCCCATAAAAAAAGGCGCGGTGCCTGATGGCCCGCGCCTTTTTCATGGCTTACGCCCAGGGATCAGGCATCCAGCGCTTTGCTGATTTTCTCATACAGATCGCCGGAGAGGTTCGGCAGGCTTTTGAGCTGTTCCAGTGCCGCCCGCATCAGCGCCTGACGCGACTCATCATAACGTTGCAGGCGGATCAGCGGCTCAACCAGACGTGACGCCACCTGCGGGTTACGGGTGTTGAGGTCGGTGAGGATCTCGGTCAGGAAACGGTAACCGCTGCCGTCTGCCGCATGGAACGCCGCCGGGTTACCGGACGCAAACGCCCCGATCAGCGACCGCACACGGTTCGGGTTACTCAGGCTGAAGGAACGGTGGTTCAGCAGGCTGCGCACGTTCTCCAGCACATTTTCCGCCGGGCTGGTCGCCTGGAGGATGAACCACTTGTCCATCACCAGGCCATCCTGGTGCCAGCGCTCATCAAACGCCGTCAGCAGCGCCGTCCGGCACGGCAACTGGGCGGCAACCGCCGCCGACAGCGCAGCCAGCGCATCGGTCATGTTATCCGCTGCGTGGTACTGCTTCGCCACCAGCTGGTCAGCCCGCGCCGGGTCGCCAAAGGCCAGATAGCTGAGGCAGAGGTTGCGCAGGCTGCGCTTGCCGATGTCGGCGTGATCCACGCGGTATTCCGGCGTCAGGTTGGCGTAGTAAACCGCCAGCCATTCGTCCGCCATTTCGGTGGCCAGGCAGCCGACAATCGCAGCGTGCACCGCATGGATCGCTTCCGGATCGATGGTGGTAAACAGCTCCGCCATCTCATTTTCGGTCGGCAGCGACAGGATCTGGGCAATCAGTGCCGGTTCCAGCTTGTCATCCAGCAGAATACCGCGGAAGGCATCCGCCACATGCAGCGGCAGTGACAGCGGTTGTTTCTGCTGGTGGCGTGCCACGTTCAGGCGGATATAGAGCGCCAGCAGGCTTTGCGCCGCATCCCAGCGGGAGAACGGATCGGTGGCGTGCTGCATCAGGAACGTCAGTTGCTGGTCACTGTAGGGGTAATCCAGTTTCACCGGGGCGGAGAAGTGGCGCAGCAGCGACGGCACCGGCGGCAGGGCGATGCCGTCAAACACAAAGGTCTGCTCCGCTTCGGTCACGTTCAGCACCGAATGCACCGGGTTGCCGTCACGCATCAGCGGGATGACATTCCCCTCCTGGTCGTACAACTCAATATCCAGCGGGATGTGCAGCGGCAATTTCTCCTGCTTGTCCGCTGTCGGTGGCGTGGTCTGGCTGACATGCAGGCGGTACTGCTGAAGCTCGGTGCTGAATTCGTCACGTACCGTCAGCACCGGCGTACCGGACTGGCTGTACCAGCGGCGGAACAGCGACAGGTCAACGTTGGAGGCATCTTCCATCGCCTGCACGAAATCATCACAGGTGGCGGCGCTGCCGTCATGGCGCTCAAAGTAGAGCTGCATCCCGGCCTGGAACTGCGCCTCGCCCAGCAGCGTGTGCATCATGCGGATTACTTCCGCGCCCTTCTCATACACCGTCAGGGTGTAGAAGTTGTTCATCTCGATGACTTTGTCCGGGCGGATCGGGTGCGCCATCGGGCTGGCGTCCTCGGCAAACTGCGCGCTGCGCATCAGGCGCACGTTGGCGATGCGGTTGACCGGGCGGGAGCCGAGATCGGCGCTGAACTCCTGGTCACGGAACACCGTCAGCCCCTCTTTCAGGCTGAGCTGGAACCAGTCACGGCAGGTGACGCGGTTGCCGGTCCAGTTATGGAAATATTCATGGCCGATGACCCGCTCAATGTTCAGGTAGTCGGTGTCGGTGGCGGTTTCCGCCTTCGCCAGCACATATTTGGAGTTAAAGACATTCAGCCCTTTGTTCTCCATCGCGCCCATGTTGAAGAAGTCCACCGCCACAATCATATAGATGTCGAGGTCATACTCCAGGCCGAAGCGGGTTTCGTCCCACTTCATCGACTGTTTCAGCGAGGTCATCGCCCAGTCAGCGCGGTCCAGGTTGCCGCGGTCCACGTACAGTTCCAGCGCCACGTCACGCCCGGAGCGGGTAGTGAAGGTGTCACGCAGGACGTCAAAGTCCCCGGCCACCAGCGCAAACAGATAGCAAGGTTTCGGGAACGGGTCTTCCCAGCGGCTCCAGTGGCGGCCATCGCCGAGGTCGCCCTGCTCCAGCCGGTTACCGTTGGAGAGCAGGAACGGGTAGCGCGCCTTGTCTGCCACGATGCGGGTAGTGAAACGTGCCAGCACATCCGGGCGGTCAAGGTAATAGGTGATGTGGCGGAAACCTTCGGCTTCACACTGGGTGCAGAGCGCCTCGCCGGAGCGGTACAGTCCGTCCAGCGCGGTGTTCTGGGCGGGGTGGATCTGGTTAATGATGGTCAGGCTGAAGGCATCCGGCAGCTGATCCAGCACCAGCGTATGGGACTGCTGGTGATAGTGCGGCCAGGGCTGGCCGTCTACCGTGACGCTGAGGAGCGTCAGGTTTTCCCCATTCAGCACCAGCGGCGCGCCTACCGCGCCCAGGCGTTTGACCTGGCTGATGGCAGTGACGGTGGTGGTGTCGGCGTCCAGCTCAAAATTTAGGTCGATATCGGTAATGGTGTAGTCCGGGGCACGGTAATCGTGCCGGTATTTAGCCTGCGGCTGTGTTGCGGTAGAGACCTGTGTCATAGAAGCCCTTTGACGTCCGGATGATGGAGGTTAAGTAAGTGTATTCGGCTTGCGCCCTGCTGCCACCCTTCTTGCGGCAGGCGCAGCAGGAAAAGCCGGAAACGCCTTTTGCCTGACTTTATCATAGCCGGGATAAAATCCTAGTTTGTAAGCAACTTGTGAGCCTTTTGTGCTGTCCTGTGTTGTGCCTGCCGCTGTCTGAAAAGAGCCGGCGAACCGGGCCGGAAAAGCAGGCTGTGATCACAATGGGTAAGCCGCCGTGACCCTGAAACCAGGCGGGTTGCCGGTTCGTAACCACAATTTAATTTCATTGTCATATCATTTTTATAACATTTAAAACACATTAACGCGGCTGACGGCACGTTTACCTCTCGACCTTGCGTCGCCTTTTATGGTGTGATGAGGCTTCAATAACCGGATAATCAAGGTATACTTCACGCTCTTTGCTGATTATTCCGACTGTGGAAATGCTCCCAACGAGGATGCTGTAACGCGCTATGACTCACTACGCTTCCCCGATTTTGACGTCAATACTGGACACTGATGCCTATAAATTGCATATGCAGCAGGCTGTCTACCACCGGTATCATGACATTACCGTGGCCGCGGAATTCCGCTGCCGCGGCGATGAGCTGCTCGGTGAATACCGCGACGAGATCCAGGCGCAAATCACCCTGATGAGCGAACTGGCCCTGACCGACGAGGAGTACCAATACCTCGCCGGCCTGCCGTTTTTCCGCAAGGATTATCTGGACTGGCTGAAAGCATTCCGCTTTAACCCACAACAGGTGCAGGTCACCAACCGCCTCGGTACGCTGGAGATCCGCATCAGCGGGCCGTGGCGGGAAGTGGTGATGTGGGAAGTGCCGCTGCTGGCGGTGATAAGTGAAGTGGTGCACCGCCACCGCTCGCCGGATGCAACCCCGGAACAGGCAGTCAGCCAGTTGCGCGGTAAGCTGGAACGGTTCAGGGAACTGGCCGGTGAAACCGATATCTCACGCTTCCGGCTGATGGATTTCGGCACCCGCCGCCGTTTCTCCCAGGCGGTGCAGCAGGCGATTGTCACCACCCTGAAAAGCGATTTCCCTTATCTGGTCGGCACCAGCAATTACGATCTGGCGCGCCGCCTCGATCTGGCACCGGTCGGCACCCAGGCCCACGAATGGTTCCAGGCGCACCAGCAGATCTCCCCGGTGCTGGCCAACAGCCAGCGTGCCGCCCTGCAGGCGTGGCTGGATGAGTACCCGGCCCAGTTGGGTATCGCCCTGACGGACTGCATCACGATGGATGCCTTCCTGCGTGATTTCGGGCCGGACTTTGCCGGCCGTTATCAGGGCCTGCGCCACGACTCCGGCGACCCGCTGGAATGGGGCGAAAAAGCGATCGCCCATTATGAGAAGCTGGGCATTGACCCGATGAGCAAAACGCTGGTCTTCTCCGATAACTTGGATCTGGACAAGGCACTGGCGCTCTACCGCCATTTCGACCGCCGCATCAATCTGGTGTTCGGCATCGGCACCCGGCTGACCTGCGATCTCCCCGGCGTCAAACCGCTGAATATCGTTATCAAGCTGGTGGAGTGCAATGGCAAGCCGGTGGCGAAGCTCTCTGACAGCCCCGGTAAAACCATTTGTGAAGACCCGGCATTTGTCACGGCGCTGCGTAAAGCGTTCGATCTGCCGCGGGTACAAAAAGCCAGTTAAGGGCTGCCCGCTTTGCACCGGTTTTCCGGCCGGTGCAATTTTCCTCCTTTATATACCTCTCCTGCCCTATTCATTATGCGTATGAATTCCTCTGACATCCCTGAGAAATGTTGCGCTGCGCCCGTGATTTCTGCTTGTGTCCTGCGACGCGGTAAGTAACATAGCAAAACCCGCCTGTGCGCGGGTTCCGCAATTCTGAATTAACCTTTATTAAAGAGAGAAATCTATGAGCGTTGTGCCTGTAGTCGACGTACTGCAAGGCCGTGCTGCGGTTGACAGTGAAGTCACCGTACGCGGTTGGGTGCGTACCCGGAGAGATTCTAAAGCCGGCATCTCCTTCCTCGCCGTTTATGACGGCTCCTGCTTTAATCCATTACAGGCCGTCGTAAATAATTCTCTGTCCAATTACCAGGCTGATGTGCTGCGCCTGACGACAGGGTGCTCTGTGGAAATCACCGGCACCGTGGTGGCGTCACCGGGTGAAGGCCAGAGCTTTGAATTGCAGGCCACGGCAGTGAACGTGGTGGGCTGGGTGGACGATCCGGACACCTACCCGATGGCGGCCAAACGCCACAGCATCGAATACCTGCGGGAAGTGGCGCACCTGCGCCCGCGTACCAACCTGATTGGTGCCGTTGCCCGTGTGCGCCACACCCTGGCGCAGGCGATCCACCGCTTCTTCCATGAAAATGGCTATTTCTGGGTGTCCACGCCGCTTATCACCGCGTCCGATACAGAGGGTGCCGGTGAGATGTTCCGCGTTTCAACGCTGGATCTGGAAAACCTGCCGCGTGACGATCAGGGCCGGGTTGATTTCAGTGAGGATTTCTTCGGGAAAGAGGCATTTTTGACCGTTTCCGGCCAATTGAACGGCGAAACCTACGCCTGTGCCCTGTCCAAGGTTTATACCTTTGGCCCGACGTTCCGTGCGGAAAACTCCAACACCAGCCGCCACCTGGCAGAATTCTGGATGATTGAGCCGGAAGTCGCCTTTGCGAACCTGGATGACGTAGCAGGTCTGGCTGAAAAAATGCTGAAATATGTGTTTCAGGCCGTGTTGGACGAGCGTGCTGATGACCTGGCGTTCTTTGCAGAGCGTGTGGACAAAGACGCGATTTCCCGCCTTGAGCGTTTTGTCAGCTCTGATTTCGCCCAGGTGGATTACACCGATGCGATTGAGATTCTGATCAACTCCGGCCAGACGTTTGAAAACGCCGTGAGCTGGGGCATTGACCTCTCCTCTGAGCATGAGCGTTATCTGGCCGAGAAACACTTCAAAGCGCCGGTGGTGGTGAAAAACTACCCGAAAGACATCAAAGCGTTCTATATGCGCATGAATGAAGACGGCAAAACCGTAGCAGCCATGGACGTGCTGGCACCGGGCATCGGTGAAATTATCGGCGGTTCCCAGCGTGAAGAACGCCTGGACGTGCTGGATCAGCGTCTGGAAGCGATGGGCCTGAATAAAGAAGACTACTGGTGGTACCGCGATCTGCGCCGTTACGGCACCGTGCCGCACTCCGGTTTCGGTCTTGGTTTTGAGCGTTTAATCGCCTATGTCACCGGCGTACAGAACGTGCGTGATGTTATCCCCTTCCCGCGTACCCCACGCAACGCCAGCTTCTGATTGTCAGAAACTGTACAATTAAGACAATTTTGTTACAAATCAGAGGCCAGCAATGCTGGCCTTTTACATTTTTTTAAATTTAGATCCCGGTCACAAAGTTCCCTAATTTTTACATTTTGTAATAATTAGTTTCCTTCTGAAACCTCATTAGGCCTTTGGTAGCATTTTCGCGGTAGATTAACCGCATCGCGAATGGAACACTGCGTGCAGACACAGGAAGACACCATACTCTCAACAATAGTTCCCTGAATTATTGGCGGCAGTGGCAAGGTGTCCGAATAACACCAATGAGGGTAATATAATGATGAAGCGCAACATTCTTGCAGTGGTTATCCCGGCTCTGTTGGCTGCTGGTGCAGCAAACGCCGCCGAAATCTACAACAAAGATGGCAACAAGCTGGATCTGTACGGTAAAGCCGTAGGTCTGCATTATTTCTCCGATGACGAAGGTTCTGATGGTGACAACACCTACGTTCGTTTCGGCTTCAAAGGTGAAACCCAGATTACTGACCAACTGACCGGTTTCGGCCAGTGGGAATACAACGTTCAGGCGAACAACTCCGAAGGTTCCGACGCGCAAGACGGTAACAGAACCCGTCTGGGCTTCGCTGGTCTGAAATTCGGTGACTACGGCTCCTTCGACTACGGCCGTAACTATGGCGTGATCTACGACGCCATTGCCTGGACCGACATGCTGCCGGAATTCGGCGGTGACTCCAGCTACTCCGATGGCTTCCTGAGCGGCCGTTCTACCGGTGTGGCCACCTACCGTAACCAGAACTTCTTCGGCCTGGTTGACGGCTGGGACTTCGCTGTACAGTACCAGGGCAAAAACGAACGTGAAGACGACATCCGTCGTGCTAACGGTGACGGCTGGGCACTGTCTACCTCTTACACCAGCGAAATCGGTGTAGGCATCGTGGGTGCATACGGCGAATCTGACCGTACCAACGAGCAAAACGCAGCTGGCGTGCTGGGTAGCGGTGACAAAGCTCAGAGCTGGGCAACTGCGCTGAAATATGATGCCAACAACATCTACCTGGCAGCCATGTACGGTGAAACCCGTAACGCCACCCCAGTTTCCGGTACGGTAACCACCCCTGCGGGCAACGAAGTGGATGTCAGCGGCTTCGCTCAGAAAGCGCAAAACTTTGAATTGGTTGCTCAGTACCAGTTCGACTTCGGTCTGCGTCCGTCCCTGGCGTACGTTCAGTCCAAAGGTAAAGACATCGAAGGCATCGGCGACGTTGACCTGATCAAATACTTCGATGTGGGCGCGACCTACTACTTCAACAAAAACATGTCCACCTACGTTGACTACCGTATCAACCAACTGGATGACGATAACGCACTGGGTCTCAACAACGACGACATCGTTGCACTGGGTCTGGTTTACCAGTTCTAATCGACTTGCTGCCTGACCCCGGTCAGGTATGCTGAAAGGCAGGGCATTGGCCCTGCCTTTTCTTTTTGCTTTTTTCAGCCTGTCCTGTTGCTTTCCCGCCCTTCCGGTACTTGTCGAACCACCTTCACAAATCACGTACTTTTTGCCGCAAACGGTTGGCAAAGCAGAAACATGGCGTTAACCTGAAGCTTCTGCCCGCTTATCACCAAGCCATGGATATTTCTGACATGTTTGAGAAAATCACCGCTGCCCCGGCCGACCCGATTCTGGGACTGGGCGATCTGTTTCGTGCTGATGACCGTCTGACCAAAATCAACCTCGGGATCGGCGTCTATAAAGATGAAACCGGCCAAACCCCGGTGCTGACCAGTGTGAAAAAGGCCGAGCACTATTTGCTGGACAATGAGACGACCAAAAACTACCTGAGCATTGACGGCATTCCGGCCTTTGCTGAGTGCACCCAGGCTCTGCTGTTCGGCCGCGACAGCGCCATCATCGCTGACCGCCGCGCCCGCACCGCCCAGACACCGGGCGGCACCGGCGCCCTGCGTGTGGCGGCTGACTTCCTGGCCACCCAGACCACCGTGAAACGGGTCTGGATCAGCAACCCGACCTGGCCAAACCATAATAATGTGTTTGGCTCTGCCGGGCTGGAGGTGGTGAATTACGATTACTACGACGCAGAAAACCATACGCTGAATTTTGAGGGTATGCTGGCAAGCCTTGAGGCGGCGCAGGCCGGTGATGTGGTGCTGTTCCACGGCTGCTGCCATAACCCGACCGGAATCGACCCGACGCCGGCGCAGTGGCAACAACTGGCTGACCTCTCCCGCGCCAAAGGCTGGCTGCCGCTGTTTGACTTTGCCTATCAGGGCTTTGCCAACGGGCTGGAAGAGGATGCCCAGGGCCTGCGGATTTTTGCGGCCCAACATGCTGAACTGATCGTGGCCAGCTCCTACTCGAAAAACTTTGGCCTGTATAACGAGCGCGTCGGTGCCTGTACACTGGTCGCCGCGGATGCAGAGAATGCTGACCGGGCGTTCAGCCAGATCAAAGCTACGGTGCGTGCCAACTACTCTAACCCACCGGCGCACGGTGCGGCCGTGGTCGCGACCATTCTCGGCAACGACGCCCTGCGCGCCCTCTGGGAACAGGAGCTGACTGACATGCGCCAGCGCATCCAGCGTATGCGCCAGTTGTTTGTGCATACCCTGCAGGAGAAAGGCGCACAGCAAGATTTCAGCTTTATCATCAAACAGAACGGGATGTTCTCGTTCAGCGGCCTGACCAAAGATCAGGTGCTGCGCCTGCGTGACGAGTTTGGCGTGTACGCCGTGAACTCCGGCCGTGTCAACGTTGCCGGTATGACGCCGGATAACATGGCGCCGCTGTGTGAGGCGATTGTCGCGGTGCTCTGAACCCCAGGCACAAAAAAGCCAGCCGCGAGGCTGGCTTTTTTTATGGCGGCCTGTGCCCGCTCAGCAGGCATTACCACACGGGCGGTTCATCCTGCAGGAAGGGGTTGGTCAGGCGTTCATGGCCCAGCGTGGAGCGTGGCCCATGCCCCGGCAGGAAAGTGACGTCATCTCCCAACGGCAGCAATTTGGTGCGGATGGCGTGGATCAACGCCTGATGGTCACCGCGCGGGAAGTCCGTCCGCCCTACTCCGCCTTTGAAGATCACATCCCCGGATACCAGCATTTTCGCCGCCCGGTTCACAAACACAATGTGTCCCGGCGTATGGCCGGGGCAATGCAGCACATCCAGCTGCATATTGCCCACGGTCACGCTTTCCCCTTCGTCCAGCCAGCGGTCCGGCGTCAGCGGCGCACACTCCGCCAGCCCGAACATCTGACTCTGCGCCGGCAGCGCCTCCAGCCAGAAGCGGTCTTCCGGGTGCGGCCCCACCAGCGGCACGCCGTAATGCTGCGCCAGCTCTGCCGCGGCCCCGACATGGTCGAGGTGGCCGTGGGTCAGCAGGATCTGGGTGACATGGACATTTTTTGCCGCTACCTGGGCGATAATGGTTTCAGCGTCACCGCCCGGATCGACAATCGCCGCGTCATGGGTGGCATTACACCAGATCAAAGAACAGTTTTGCGCAAACGCTGTGACAGGAATGGTAAGAATATTCATAAGGCTCCATGGCCGGTGCAGGACGCCTCCCGCACCGGTTAAAACGCATACGGATACTTAAGACCAGTGGCGTACCGGGCCGGTATCAATATGCACAAAGTTGCTTCGTGGGTAATATCCTACACCACCGGCACGCATTTTTAATGCCGCCTTACGGATATTACTCAGTTGCACGCCTTCAATATGAAAATCCATAGCACGGCCCAGCGTATGGTAGCTGTGTTTAGCCACCCCGCTGCTGTGTTTACGTAAATCATCATTGGTGGCAACAGAACGATAGCCGGAGATTAACTGAATGGGTTTGTTATTTCCCAATAATACCTGCAGGCGATAAAGCTGATCGAACAGTGCGGTATCAATGGTTTTCATTTTATTTGCGCGAAAATCGCGGAACAAATGATTCAGCCTGGACAACTCATCCTTGTTGTAAGACTTCCCGTCAAAGAACTCGGCTTTGAGAGATTCCCCGGTATGCAGATTATTCAGCGTTAATACGCGGGGACGAGGAGTTGAGAGCGTTGCGAACGCCTGCCCTGGAAGCAGTGCGATCCCCATAGCGGCGCCACCGAGCGCCAGCCACTTTCGGCGTTGTTTATCGATTTGATCCATGAACTGTCTGATTACCCGGCAAGAGAGTCAAAAAATAAGCACATTATTTGTGCTGTCCCGAACCATAACTGCCATTGAGGAGCGAGTCAACCCACGCTAAAACAGGCTGACTTGCCGCCCCGGCCGGGGCGGACAAAAATCAACCTATTGATCAGACCGTTAATTCAGTGGAATTGCTGCATTTATTGCAGCAGGCGTTCAGCCTGAGGCAGGATTTGTGCGCCGGATCGCACTGTATTATCGTAATTGTAAATATCTGTACGAAATTGTGGCTTGCCGTCATCGGCAACCCAGGCCGTCAGATAATAAAGCTGTACCGGAATATGGTGACGGATCGGCACATAGGTCGTATTCCCGGCTTCCAGCGTCGAATTAACCCGTGCGTCATTCCAGCCGGCATCCTGTAATAACATGCCAGCCAATACCGATGCTTTATTAACCCGCACACAACCGGAACTTAACGCGCGAATATCTTTCTGGAACAGCGCATGGTTCGGCGTGTCATGCAGGTAAATCGCATCGGAACTCGGCATATTAAATTTATAACGCCCCAGCGAGTTGGTGGCGCCCGGTGCCTGGCGCAGCCGGTACGGGAAGTTTTGCGGCGATACCATACTCCAGTCAATCATCGACGGGTCGATCACTTCCGCATCATTACTCCACCCGCTCAGCACCGTATAGCCGTGGGTTTGCAGGTAACTGGCGTCATGCATCGCCTTGGGAATAATATCCTGGCGAATAAGCGTGGTCGGCACATTCCAGGGCGGGTTGACCACCACATTATTCAGCGCACTGCTCATCAGCGGGGTTTTGCGGCTCGGGCGGCCGACAATCACCCGTGACGACAGCACTTCGCTCCCGTCGCGGTAGTACACCAGCGAATAGTTAGGGATGTTGACCATAATGCCGGTGTTCACGTTCGCCGGCAGAATGCGCAGCCGCTGGATGTTCAGCGCCAGCAGCGTCGCGCGGGTATGGGGCGACACGTTCAGCCATTCGCGCGTGCGTTTCCCAATGACCCCATCTTCGGCCAGCCCTTGCCATTTCTGGAAGCGCTTGACGCCCTCCACCAGATCCGGCGTGTACTGGTTATCCTGGACTTCGGTGGCGGTATCCGGCGTGGCGGCCGGTGGGCTTTGCGGCGTAGGCGGCACATCGTTCACCGGTGCGGCCGCCGGGCTGACGGTCGCCGGTGGGCTGTCCTCATGCGCGGAAGTCTCATCAACGAACAGATCATCTTCCGCAGACGGCTTACTGGCAGCGATTTGTTCCGCCGGGATAGGATCCGGGTCAGCCGTGGCCGGGGCATCGGCATTCATCATGCCGGACCGGGCCAGAATTTCCCGCAATGCCGGAATATCATCGCTCAGCTGGCCCGGCCGCAGGCTCGGGCCGTTAACCAGTTGCGGCCAGGGGCGGCTGTCAGCCAGCATGTCTTTCAGCGCCTGGTGCATACGTGCATATTGCGGGTGCTGCGGTGCCAATGAAGCCAGGTAGTGTTGCAGGCTGGCCGGGTTCTGCGCCTGATGGGCGAGCGCCACCTGCCATTGGTTGATCACCGTGGCTGCCGGCAATGACATTTTGTACGGCGTGCTGCTGTAGAGCCAGTTGCTGCCGTTGGCACTGACGCCCGACACAAACTGCAAGTAACCGAGCATGGCATCAGACAGCACAATGTCGCGCGCCATCCCGGTTAAATCAGGGTTACTCAGTTGACGCACCCACTGGGTAAATTGTGGCTGCACGCCGGAGATGGCCAGCTCCGCGAGTTGCTGCTGGAACAGCTGTACCGCCTGCTCATCCTGCCACATCGGTTGCATATGGCGGGCCGCATAAAGTGAAGACAGCGTATTCAGATAAAAAGGCGTTATCTTTTGCGGCAGCGCAGCCCGCAGTTGGTTACCGGCATCATGTGCGCTCATGTTGCCCGTCGCGTGGGGTAATGCCGGCATCGCCGCATCCGCCCGCAGCGGGGACGCAGTGCCCCAGGCCAGTGCGCAGGCAATGGCCAGACTCTTCAATGTAGTAGGATGTATAAGCATCATCCCTTGCCCCCTGATTAAATACAAATAGATATCAATCATCTACTTGTGCTGAAACATCCTATAAGTATAAAGCAGAACTGGCTTTTTGCTCTTTTGCGGCCGCAATCAGTGAAACCGGGAAAGCGCAGCCGGCCATCTGCCGTGCCAAACAGCGTGGCAGAAAGGCACACAAATGAAAAGCCGCCCGAAGGCGGCTGGAAAGATTTATTTTTCTCAACTATTACGCGCTGCTCAGGCTTCTGCGGCCAGGCTGCGATCCGTTTCCGGTTCACCGGCGGCGAAACCACGCAGCCCCACCACATGCACATGCTCATGGTTCTGCACCACTTTACGCACCAGCTTGTAGGTGGTGCCCTTTTCAGGGCTGATGTTTTCCGGCGCAGCGATGATCAGCTGCATCTCAAGGCGGTCGCACAACTCAAACAGCGTGGCGATCGATTTGGCATCCAGACGGGCTGCCTCATCCAGGAACAGCAGGCGGCAAGGGGAGATGTCTTTGCCGCGCAGGCGGCGTGACTCCTCTTCCCAGCTCTGCACCACCATCACCAGAATCGACATCCCGGTGCCGATGGCCTCCCCGGTGGAGAGCGCCCCACTCTCTGCACGCAGCCAGCCGTCCGATCCGCGGTAGACCTCCACTTCCATTTCCAGATAGTTGCGGTAGTCCAGCAACTCCTCGCCAATGGTTTGCGGGGTGCGCTGGCCCATGTCGATCTGCGGGTTCAAGCGCTGATAGAGTTTCGCCAGCGCTTCAGAGAAGGTCAGGCGGTTGCTGTTGAACAAATCCTGATGCTGTTCCTGCTGCTCGGAGAGCACATCCAGCAGGGTGGCATGGGCTTCACGCACATTGACGTTGAGGCGCACACTTTTCACCTGACCGAACGCCACCGCCTGCAAGCCCTGGTTCAGCATACGGATGCGGTTTTGCTCGCGCTGGATGGTTTTGCGGATGATGTTTGCCACACTCTTCGAGCTGATCGCCAGCTTCTGCTCGCGCGCCGTCAGTTCTTCCGTCAGGCGGCCCAGCTCAATCTCCATCTGTTCGATCGCTTCCACCGGATCATCGGTGCGGATGATGTCCTGGCGGATACGTTCGCGCAGATGCTGGTAGACCGCAATATAGAACTGGATTTTGCGCTCCGGCCGTTTGGGATCTTCAGAAAGGCGCAGCACATCGCGCAGGTGCTCGTTGTCTGATACTGCCAGGCGCAGCGCGCCCAGCGCCTTATCCGACATGGAGCGCAGCTCATCGGCACTCATGTACGCCAGTTCGCGACGGTGCAGGCGGCGTTCGACGCCGTTATCTTTCACCAGACGCATCACGGCGCACCAGCCCGCTTTCGCGGAAACCACCTGCTCACGCAGCTGATGGTAGTCACGCTCTACTTTACGCAGCCGTTTTTGCAGCCCGTCCATTTCGGCTTCGCAGAATGTCAGCTGTTTCTCAAGCTGGTTGCGGCGCGCGCGGTTATGGCTGAGCGCAGCGTGCAACTCATCCCGGCGCGTCCGGGCGCGGGCTTCGGCATCGGCATCGGCCTGAACGCCGATCTCCAGCAGCTCCTGCCCCAGCTCTTTCAGCATGTCGCGTTTCGCGTCATACGAACTTTTCAACGACGCCAGCACCTGGCTGTACTGGGTCAGCTGGGCCTGATGCTGACGCAGCAGGTCACGTGCGCGGCTGCGTTCCGCCTCAGCATGTTCCAGCTGCTGACGCAGTTTGTCATTCAGGTCAGCGTTGTCGTCCAGCATCCCGGCCGATTGGGTATAGCTGAAGTGCGCGCGGCGCTGCACCACTTCGGTCAGGGCGAAGGCCTGCTGCTTGGCCAGCCGCTGGGTATGCTGGGCGTCGGCGTAATCCGCCTTCAGTTGCTCATGCTGTTCCGGGTCGCTTTGCAGTACCGGCACCAGCGGCTCCAGGCGGGCCAGCGCCGCGCCGTGCTGTTGCAGGAAACGGGCCGCCTCCTGTGCTTCCTCCAGCTCTTCGCGGATTTCATCTGCCCGGTCAGCCAGCGTTTCATCACACAGCAACCCCACGCGCGGCAGCAGGCGGTTCAGCAGGGCAATCCCCTCTTTTGCCTGCTCAAACTGCTGGCGCTGTTGCTGGTGCTGGCCCTCATAGGCGGCCAGCGCCCGCTCCAGCTCACCGCGGCGGGTAGTCAGCGCCCGGATTTCCGCTTCCGGATCATCCTCAAAGGCCACGGCCAGATGGGTACCGATAAAGCGGCTGAACGCCTGATGGGCACGCTGGATTTTCTGCACGTCAAACGAGAGCGTGGCGTAGCGTTCCGCCAGCTTTTCGCGTTCCTGATTCAACGTCTCCAGCCGGCTTTCACGGGCGGCGCGGCCAAACAGCGGCACCGACGGGAAGCGGGAGTAACGCCACTGGCGGTCAGCGACTTTCACCAGCACCGCGCGTTCCATCTCTTCCACGCCAAAGACGCTGTCATCAAAGGATTGGGGATCCCCTTCGATCAGATAGAGATCTTCCGGGCACTCTTCCAGGCCGTTGATCTGATCGCGGATCAGCGAGAGATCCGGTACCACGATGGCATGGCGCGACGGGCCATACAGCGCGGAGAAGTACGGCGCATCCTCCAGCGTGACGTCATCATAAATTTCAGAGAGCAGCACACCGCCAAACCGCTCGGCCAGCGCCACCAGGCGCGGATCTTCCGCGCCGCCCGGTTGGCTGAGGCGCTCAATCTGCCCCTCAATCCGGCGTTTGCGTGTGGCCACTTCATCACGTTCAACGGTGGTTTCGCGCTCGCTCTCCAGCAACTGCTGCATGTACTCGGTGACCTGGGTGCTGCTCTCCAGCGCCTCACCGCTCTGCGTGGCGAGCTGGTCGAGTGCTTCCTGCGCGGCCAGCCAGACCGGCGCACGCGCCGTCAGCGCTTTGATGCGCTGCTGCAACTGCTCAGACTCCTGGCGCATCTCCATGCGGTGTTCACCGGCTTCCGCCACCGTGGCGGAGAGCGTTTCAATGCGCTCTTCCAGCTCGTCCTGCACGCCTTCCAACTCTTCCGGCTGGTAGTCACGCCCGGTACGTTTGCAGAACTCCTGCAACTGGCGCTCCGCATCCTGCTGTTCACGCAGGCGCTGCTCCAGTTCGCTCAGGCGCATCCGCAACGGCTGAACCCGCTCCGCCTGGTGCTGCTGGTTGCCCCAGTCACGCAACAGCTCGCGTGCCGTCTGCCAGGCATCACTGCGGCTGACGTCACCGGCGATATTGACCACCAGCTGGTAGGCGGTTTCGAATTGCGTGTGCGCGGCCTCGGCCACGCTCATTTTCTGCTCAAGCTGTAACAGCGTCTCGGTGCTTTCCTGCTCTTTCGCGCGGAACGTCTCCAGCCACGACTCCGCGTTGCCGATCTCCAGATCCGGCAGATCGCAGAGTTCACGCGCGCGGGTCAGCGCATGTAACGCCTGCTGGTACTGGATGGCGCGGGTCTGCTGCACATCCAGCGCCTGCTGGTAATCGGCAAGCTGGCTTTTCAGCTCATCCACTTCGGCCTCGGCCGCTTCAGCACGCGCTTCATGCTCGGCATGCAGCTCGCCGGCTTCGGCCACCACCTCATTCTGTTCTTCCAGCCGGTAGGTCAGCTCGTCGAGGTCGCCCTGGTAGCGCTCGATTTTCTCCTGCTGGCGCATGGCGGTCTGCACCAGATTAAGATGATCGCTCGCGGCCTGGTAATCCGTTTCGAGATCGGATTCGGCACCGCTGTGCTCACTCAGCTCGCGGGCCATTTCCACATGGCGGTACTGCTCGTGCGCCAGCTGTTTGCGGCCCGACAGCAACTCCTGCCGCAACGCCAGGGCGCCGTCCAGATGCACCCGGCGCTCATTGGCGTGGCGCATATAGTCCGCGGCCACGTAGGACGTCGCTTCGGTGATCAGGTGCTTGAAGAGATCGCGGTCTGACTGGGTCACGCGGATCGCTTCCAGCGTCATGCGGTTTTCACGCAGCGCGGCTTCCATGTCCTGGAACGCCTTGCGCACCCCGCTGTTCTCCGGCAACAGGTAGTCGCGCAGCGAGCGGGTAATGGTGCTGGAGATGCCGCCATACAGCGACGCCTCAATCAGGCGGTAGAATTTACTGCGATCGGATGAGGAGCGCAGGCGGCGCGGAATAATCCCCAGATCAAACATCAGGGAGTGGTAATCGGTGATGGAGTTGAACTGCTTGAACTGCACCCCTTCGATCGACTCCACCCGCTCTTTCAGCTCCTGCAGGGAGAGCACGCGTGCCTGGCGTTCACCCACGGTTTCCGTAAGGATCTGCGTCGGTTGCAGGGAAGTCGGCAGCCCCTGGATGGTAAAGGGTTTGATGTCCACTTTACGATCGCGCCCGGCGACCTGTTGCAGGCGCACGCCGACAATCACCCGCTGGTGGCGGGAGTTCACCGTGTCCAGCGCCGAATAGCAGACGCCGGCCCGCAGTTTGCCGTGCAGCCCCTTGTCACGCGAGCCGCTGGTCGCCCCGGCTTCGGTGGTATTACGGAAGTGCAGCAGCGTCAGGTCCGGGATCAGGGCGGTGACAAACGCCGCCATGGTGGTGGATTTACCGGCCCCGTTCCCGCCTGACAGCGTGGTGACCAGCTCATCAAGATCAAAGGTTCTGGCAAAAAAGCCGTTCCAGTTAACCAGTGTCAGTGAGCGAAATTTACCGCGTTCAATCATTCCTGTTCATCCTCTGCACGCACCGGCGCACTGTTGCCGGTCTGTTCGCCTTCGCTGTCGTCGGTATCATCCTGCAGTGACAGGCTGCTCTCCACCGGCATGGCTTCGCCGTCACGGATCATACGCAGTTGCGCCTCGCGCGGGTCATCGCCGCTGCGCACATCGGCGCCAAAGCGGAACACCGCCTCCGTGATACGGAATTTGCTGTTGTCGCCGCCCATGAAATAGACCATGCCGAGGCGGCGCAGGCGGTTCAGTGACGTGCGCACCTTATCCTGCAACTTCTGGCGGTCCAGATCCGAGCCGGTCGAGCGCTGGTTCACAAATTTCAGCAGTTTGTTCTCATCCGCCAGGCTCAGCAGCTCATCATACAGCTCCTGCTGGCTGAAGATGCCCTCATGCGCCAGCCGCTCGGGGCTGAGGTAGAGGTAACAGAGGATCTTGCCGACCATCATGTCCAGCTCGGAGAGCACCGAACGCGGGATCAGGGTGGTAGAGCGCGGGCGCAGGTAGAAGAACCCTTCCGGCGCGCGGATCAGCTCCACGTTGTAGCGCAGGTAAAACTGCTCAATCTCTTCCTGGTAGTCCATCAGGAAGGCATGGTTATCCAGCTCTTCAATGCCGATATGGCGGCCGCTGCGCAACTGGCTGTCGAGCGACGGAAACAGGGGATTTGCCAATGCCTGTGCCAGTTTAACCGGCATAACTGCTTCAATATTTATCGATGACATGGGCCTGCACCTTGGCTCCGTAATCATTGATTGCCTGCCATTCGGCCGGCAATCCGGTGAAATCTGCTTCGGCCACACCAAGGCGTACCGCCTGGTCGACCACGATGCGTGCCACATCAAAATGACGCGCACGCGGGTACTGTGCCAGGTAGTCACGCATGACACTACCCAGGTTAAGCGGGGTGTTCTCGTCACGGTAGACCGCCAGCGCCTGTTCAATCATGGCGGCCAGCTGCTCCCGGATTTCGTTAAATTCTTCAAACTCCAGATCAGGCGGCAGTTCGCCGGTGACCTCTTCATTGCGCAGCGCCAGCTCCTCATCACGCATGTCGAGCAGACGCTCGGCGTTGGCGTAGGTGAGCGTCCAGGGCTGGTCAAAATAGCCCTGCACCGACTGGCGCAGGCGCTGGGCAAAGACCCGGTTCTTGTCCATGTCAATCGCGGTACGGATGAACTTATGGACATGGCGGTCGTAGCCGATCCAGAGGTCAATCGCCTGCTGGCCCCAGCTGATGATGCGGTCCAGCTTGTTTTGCAGGTCAAATACCTGTTTGTCGATAAAGCTCAGATCCATTTCCAGCGGCATCGCCGCCTGGATGCGCAGCAGGTTGGCCTGCAACTTGTCACCGGCCGCCTCCAGGGTATCCTGCAACTCACGCAGCGTACCGGAGGTTTCCGACAGCAGCAGCTCACAGCTGGAGATGGCCGCGCGCCAGTCTTTGTTCAGCAGGGCGGCGATATCCTCTTTCACGCCCTGTTGTTGCTCATCCATCACCCGCTGGCTGAGATCGATGCTGTCAAACACCTCGGCGACCGAATATTTCAGCGGCGCAAACACGTCGCGGTGCCAGTGGAGCTCATCCCCGCCCTCTTCGGCGGCATCGGCGGCGCGCTTCAGCTCCTGGGCCACCATCGACAACTGCATCGAGAGCCGCAGGGTCGAGAACTCCCGCTGGCGGATGTAGTAATCCGTAATGCCGATGCCGAGCGGCGTCAGGCGGTAGATGGCGAGGCCATCCGCCTGTTCACTGGTGAAGCGGTTAATGAGCCGCTGTTTGACCATGTCGTTGATGGCGTTGTTGGCACGCACACTGATGGTTTCACTGGTCTGCTCAAAGCCGTCACTGACGTGGCGAAAGGCATCGATCAATTCGCCTTCACTCATTTCACCGTCAAGGCGTTCGCCGTTGAGGGTGGCGATAGCCAGTAAAAAGGCCAGCCGCTCCGTGGGAAGCGAAATAGCGAAGTCATTTTTCCGTGCCCAGGCGACCAGTTCGGGTACAGTCTGGGAAAATTCACTCATGATTCGTCCTTCACATTCGGTTTGTGCGCCATCACATGGATGTAACGCCCCAAACTCACAAAAGGTTCCTGCCGGCAGTAACGCTGCTCCAGCGCCAGCAGGTCAGCGAACGCTTCTGTCTGCTGCTGTTTATTTTTCAGGTAGTCATGGAATACCCGGACCCCGGTTTTGCCGCGGATCGTCATGCCCATTTCTTCCAGCCAGCGGTAAACCTCCGCCGGGATTAACGGGTAGTCCGGCGCCAGTGAGCGCTTGTTTTTGACCGGCATCCCTTCATTTACATACTCAAAATTGCCGACCACCATATGGCGCATCAGCAACCCGTGATGGTTAAAAAACATCAGTGACAGCGCGCCGCCGGGGGCCAGGCAGGCATTGAGCGCGGCCAGGGCCTGCTGCGGCTCTGCCACCCACTCCAGCACCGCATGGAACAGGATAAGATCCACCGGTTGCGTGAGATGCTGCGCAATATCCTGCACGGCACTTTGCACACACTGCATGTTGTGGCTGACCCCTTTTGCCTGCGCCGCCTCTCTGGCGCGCTGGATCATCTCACCGGAGAGATCGCACAACAAGACCTGATGTCCTAAAGCGGCCAGTTCGCAGGCCATTTTTCCCTCACCGCCGCCGGCATCCAGAATGCGCAGGGGCCGTTGCGGCAACGTCGCCAGCAACCCGGTCAAATCCTGCCAGACAACCGCCTCGCGGATTTTGCCTTTGGTGGTGCCGTAGATATTGCGTGCAAACTTTTCAGCAATATCATCAAAATTGCGGCCGGGTATCGACATGAGGGGTAACAGGCTCCGTAACGGCTGGGGAATTTCGAACCTGCTATTTTGGCACAGGCTGACGTAGAATAAATCTTATTGCCGCGCAAACTTGCCTGGATGTCGTTTTTTCACCCAAAAGGATCGGTTTTTCATGCTTTTTGACCTGAAAAAGTTGCTGGGCGGTCTGATGATGCCGCTCTCTTTTCTGTTGCTGATGATGGGCGTGGCGCTGATTCTGCTGTGGTTTACCCGCTGGCAGCGGAGTGGAAAAGTGTTGTTTTCACTGGCCTGGCTGGTTTTGCTGTTATTAAGCCTGCAACCGGTGGCTGACCGGCTGCTGCGGCCCCTGGAAAATAGCTACCCTACCTACCAGGGTCAGCAGCCGGTGACCTATATTGTGGTGCTGGGCGGCGGCTACACTTTCAACCCGGCATGGGCACCCAGTTCCAACCTGATCGGCAACAGTTTACCGCGCGTTAATGAAGGGATACGCCAATACTTGCGCCATCCGGGGGCAAAGCTGGTGTTTACCGGCGCAGCGGCCCCGACCAACCCGGTAAGCAGTGCCGCCACCGCCGCCCGGGTGGCCGAAAGCCTGGGGGTGCCGGCAGCCGATATTGTGCTGCTGGACACGCCGCGTGATACCGAGCAGGAAGCAGCACAGGTTGCCGGGCTGGTCGGCCAACAGCCTTTCCTGTTGGTGACCTCGGCTAACCATCTGCCGCGGGCGCTGGTGTTTTTCCGCGCCAGGGGGTTGCAGCCGGTTCCGGTTCCGGCCAACCAGCTTGCGATCACCTCGCCGCTTAACTGGTGGGAGCAGGCGATTCCGCAGGCGATGTACCTGTCGCACAGCGAACGGGTCTGGTATGAGGGCCTCGGCCGCGTGTGGCAGTGGCTGAAAAGCTGACGGCCCCCGGTTTGTCAGTCCAGCCACGGCAACAGCTGGCGGGCAGCGTGGGAAAAATGGGCATGATCCAGGCGGCCGGTGTGCAGCAGGCGCGCGACCGCTTCCCACAGCACATACAGCCAGCGCCGCGCGACAAAGGCTTCTGAAACCGGCGCCCGTTGCAGGTAGGCAAAGAGCAGCTCGCCGGACATCCCCTCTTCACACAGGCGGAACAGGTCATATTCCCGTGGTGCCCAGAGCATAATGCCGGGGTTAACCATCGCCAGCAGCTGATCGCTGCGCGGGTCTTTCATCATGCTGCGTAAGGTCAGATTACCGTGAACCAGCACCGCATTATCATCAAAGCCCTGAAACAGGCGCGGCAGCGCGGCGCGCAAACGATAGAGCAGTTCACGATCCACATGCGTCAGCACCGGGGCCTGCACATGGCTGAGGGTCGACCACAGCACTTCTACCCGCTGCTGATACCAGTTACGCCAATTGTTTTCCTGGGTGCTGTCCACCGTTCCGACACACCGGTGGCTGTCTACGCGGTGCCAGGCCAGCAACCCCTCCACAATCTGATCTTTCAGCGTTTCCCAGCGTTGTGGGTTACGTGTTGGCACCTCAACCGGCACACCGCGCAGGCGCTCTATCAGTAACACTTCTTTATAAGGCGGCATCTGCGTCGGCATCAGCCCATAGACGGCCGGCATCCTGACGTCCCCTTCGTGAGTCAGGACAGAGAGTTTATACGCTTCCTGCCGGGCAATGCCGGCGGTCAGAAATCCCTTGGCCAGCAGCGGCACGGCATGGCCCTGCGCATCGTAGAGGCTGAACAGATGGGCATAAGGCTGCTCGCTGATACGCTCAATGCGTGACAGCGGCTCCCCCAGTACCTGACTGAGTTCGGTTTTAAGCTGATCCATGAGGCAGTGATCTCCATTGGTTGAATCAATCCATGATGGAAGTATCACCAGGCTAATTCTTCAATGTAGATCAAGATTGGCGGGATTAACCACACGGCAGCCGAAAGCCGGTAAAGGAGACAAACAAAAAAGGCAGGGAAAAGCAGCAGAGGCTGACAGGCCGGGCAAAATGCCCGGCCGCACAGGGGTCAGCCGGCAAAGGCCGCGCGGACGCGTGCCAGATCCTCAGCGGTATCAACGCCCACGGTCGGCACCGCATGGGCGACGTCGACATGGATTTTCTCGCCGTACCACAACACCCGCAGTTGCTCGAGCAATTCAATATTCTCCAGCGTACTCGGTGCCCAGGTCACATAACGGCGGATAAAACCGGCACGATAGGCATAAATCCCGATATGGCGCAGATAGTGCTCGCCAATGTGCTCGCGCGACTGCGCAAACTTATCGCGATCCCAGGGGATGGTGGCCCGTGAGAAATAGAGCGCAAAGCCCTGGGCATCACGGACGACTTTAACCGCATTCGGGTTAAACGCCTCTTCTGCCGACTCAATCGGCACCGCCAGGGTCGCCATGCCTGCGGCACACCCTGCCAGGTTTTGTGCAACCTGACGGATGATGACCGGTGGGATCATCGGCTCATCACCCTGGACATTCACAATGATATCGTCATCAGAAAAACCATAACGATCAATCACTTCAGCCAGACGTTCAGTGCCGGACTGGTGATCGGCACGGGTCAGGCAGACTTCCCCGCCCGCTGCTTCTACCGCGGCCACAACATCAGGATGATCGGTCGCGACAATGACCCGGTCAGCGCCGGACTCACGCGCACGCTCCATCACATGAACGACCATAGGTTTGCCGTGAATATCGGCCAGCGGTTTGCCGGGCAGCCGGCTGGAGCCGAAACGGGCGGGAATAATGGCAATAAAACTCATGGGTGTGTCTCGTCAGCCGGCAGCGCACGCGCTTCATTTTCCAGCAATACCGGAATACCTTCCCGGACCGGATAAGCCAGGCTATCCGCTTTGCATACCAGTTCTTGTTTTTCTTTGTTGAAATAGAGTTTGCCGTTGCAGACCGGGCACGCCACGATTTCCAATAAACGATGATCCATAATCCCTCCACGCTGGAGATGTGGTTAAAAGCTCAGGGGGCAAAGAATACCATAACCGGCAGAGAGGGTTAATCATCGTCCTGCAAGAATGCGGGCCGGGTTCCACATACCCACCCCTGCTGCCAGTGCGGCTGTAACGCCTCCGGCACCCCGCCAATACGCACCTGCGTGGCCCCATGCCATTGCGCACAGCGGGTGATGGCCTGGGTCAGATCGCGGATGCGCTGCGGCCCCAGCCGCACGCCTGGCTCCAGGTAAAACTGTTTAATCTCGAAGACCTGCGCTTTGCGATGCATTTTGGCATCGGTGCGGCCAATCAGCTCACCGCGCTGCAATACCGGCAACACAAAATAGCCATAGCGCCGTTTCTCCTGCGGCGTATAACACTCGAGACGGTAATCAAACCCAAACAGTTCCAGGGCGCGTTTGCGGTGCCAGACCACCGGATCAAACGGCGACAGCAGCGTGGTCACGCTCGGGCGCAAACGCGTTTCCTGCCGGCAAAGCGGTTGCAGGCTGTGGTGCAGGTAAAATGGCTCGCTGAACCCTGCCACACTCACCGGCACAATTTCCCCCTCATCCAGCAGCGAGGCAATACTCTCGTTGAGCGGCACGTGCTTTAGCCGGTAATAATCCGGCAACCAGTCCGGCTTAAAAATACCCAGGCTGCGGGCGCTGCGGCGTAACATCTCCCGGCGGGCCTCCGCTTCACTCAGGGTGCTGGTTTCATCACACCAACCGGGCCTGACCCGTGACGTCAGATCATACACCCGGTGAAAGTTGCGTCGTTCCGCCACCATGACCTGCCCCAGAGTAAAGAGGGTTTCCAGATGGCGTTTTTCCGGTTTCCAATCCCACCAGCCCGTGCCGCGGCCCTGCACACGGGTAAAATCCGCCGAGCGCACCGGGCCATGCTGTTCAATGTACTGCAACAGTTGCGTCATGGCCGCCTGATGTTCCTGGTGCCAGGCCGCATTGTATTTCCAGCCCATTTTATCGGGGGCCAGCATCCGGTGGCGCAGCAGGCGGAAATCGTCGGCAGGGATAAAGCAGGCCTCATGTGCCCAGTACTCAAACAGCTCACGCTGTGCCAGTGCCTCATCAAGCCAGGATGCAGGATAAGCGCCTAATCGGCTGAAAAGCACCAGATAGGGACTGCGCGCCACCACACTGATGGTGTCGATTTGCAGAAGGCCCATCGCCCGGATAGCGTCCAGCAGATGATGCCGCTGTGGCGGTGAAGCAAGGGGGTGCAATAACTGCTGCGCAGTGAGGTGTAGCGCGCGGGCGGTAGGCAGAGAGAGTGTAAAGCCTGGCATAACGATATCCATTCTTCGTGTAATAACACGGTATTGGATATCGATAGCACACTTTACGCAGCAGGTAAAATCAGGGGAAAACGCGTTGAATCAATGGAAGGCAATAACATCCGCAGCGGATAAACCGTGATTGACGCTGTGGTAACAGGTAAATTCAACCTGCTGTCCTTCCAGGAGAGATTTATTTTTAGTATTGGCAATCGACATACGGCTGACATAAAGATCGCTGCCGCCGTCATTCGGAGAAATAAAGCCATACCCTTTTGCCTGGTTGTACCATTTCACACGGCCTGTTTTTAACATCATATTTTATTTTCCTTAATTTTTGTGAGCATCCTCAGCACGCCTTAGTGGCACCGGATGCTGTTGCTCAATTGTGTCTTCAATAAATAAAACCTTTTTTGAGCTTTTAAAAAACCCGCAGTAGTGCGGGTCTAGAATTGATCAGTTTATGATGAAGGGGAATCAGCACTAGTCTGAATTTACCCGGCTATTCATCATGACTGGGGGTGTCACGCTTAAAGCGCGATAACGTTGGCTGCAGCCGGACCGCGTGGGCTGTCCTGGATGGTGTATTCAACACGCTGGCCTTCAGCCAGGGTTTTGAAACCTTCCGATGCAATAGCAGAGAAGTGAACGAACACATCTTTACCGCCATCCTGCTGCTCAATAAAACCAAAACCTTTGCTTTCATTGAACCACTTAACTTGACCCATTTTCTTGGACATCAGAATTACCTTTTAATTTTTAAATAATTTGCCCTACGGCATACACGGACTGTTTGACAGAAATATTACTGATGGGGGACAACAAGAGGGTTCATCTTTGAAAGCGGAATCGGATGACAACGTTTTGGGAGGAACTGCTGAACTTTAGCTTAACTCTGTAGTAGGTCACACATACTCATAAATAGGTCTGCATCACAGGCAGGCGGCTATTTACTCATAAAGCCCGATTGATAGCAAGTTTTTCCACACTAACAATCGGGTATTTCTGTAAAGTTGTGTCTTTCTGCGCTTAAGTGGCTATTATTGCTCGATAAATAATAACGCTATTTTTTACCGGATGAGGTTGCGGCTAATCCTGACAACAGTGTTAATAATTTTTCTGCCTGCGCGGCAGGAATATCGGCATTCACCGGCAGGTACCACCAGTTTTCCTGCGCAAACGCCCGGCATTTGACTGCGTCTTTCTCCGTCATCAATAAAAGCTCATCGCCGGTAGTCAGGGCAGCCAGTTGCTCAGGCTGGTAGTTCTGGTGGTCAGCAAACGCCACACAGTGATGCGGCCGGACGCCCAACGCCTCCAGCGTGGCGAAAAAGCGCGGCGGATGGCCGATGCCGGCCACAGCAACCACGCTCTTTAACTGCTCCGGCGAACGATGCTCCCCGGTAAGCAGATTGACGGCGTGCCCGGCCTGTAACGTCATGGCAATTTCACCGGACGCAGGCTGGCCGCCGTTGGTGATGACGGCATCCACGTGCTTAAGGCGGCCGGCACGCTCACGCATCGGCCCGGCCGGCAACCACCAGCCATTTCCGAAACGGCGCACACCGTCCACCACCACAATCTCCGCGTCACGTTGCAGGGCGTAATGCTGCAGGCCATCATCCGTGACAATAATATCCACCGGTTCAGAAAGCAGCGCCTGAACCGCATCACGGCGTACCGGTGCCACCGCAACCGGCGCACCGGTGCGCTGGAAAATCAGCACCGGTTCATCCCCGGCTTGCCGGGTAGAGGTTTCAGGCGTTACCCGCAGCGGGTACTGTTCCGCTTTGCCGCCATACCCGCGGGAAACCACCCCTACCCGCAGGCCACGCTGCTGGAGTTGCTCCACCAGCCAGATCACCACCGGCGTTTTACCATTGCCTCCGGCGGTGAGGTTTCCCACCACCACCACCGGCACCGGCGCCCGCCAGCTTTTACGCCAGCCCCACTGGTAACTCAGGCGAATCAGTGAGGACACGGCTCCGTAAAGCCAGGACAGCGGTAATAACAGCAGATACAGCGGTGACCGACCGGCCCAGATCTTTTCTATCATTGGCCAAACTGCATCCGGTAGAGTTGCGCATACGCCCCACCCTGTGCCAACAACGTCGGGTGATTGCCGCGTTCAACGATACGCCCCTCTTCCACCACCAGGATCTCATCTGCGCTCTCAATGGTAGAAAGGCGGTGGGCAATCACCAGCGATGTGCGGTTCTTCTGCAATTCATCCAGGGCTTTCTGAATTGCCCGCTCAGACTCGGTGTCCAGTGCCGAGGTCGCCTCATCCAGGATCAGTACCGGTGAATCACGCAGCAATGCGCGGGCAATGGCAATACGCTGGCGTTGCCCACCCGACAGCAGCACCCCGTTCTCCCCGATAACGGTATCCAGGCCATTGTCCATTTTGCTGATGAAATCCATCGCATAGGCCATGTTCGCCGCTTTCTCAATCTGCTCACGCGAGTACAGGTTCTGGCTGGCATAGGCAATATTATTGGCAATGGTGTCGTTAAACAGGTGTACGTTTTGCGACACCAGCGCGACCTGCCGACGCAGTGAAGACAGGGTATATTCACGCAGATCATGACCATCCATCAGAATTTCGCCCTGCTGGATATCATAGAAACGGGTCAGCAAGTTGGCGATGGTCGATTTACCGGAACCTGAACGCCCGACCAGGGCAACTGTTTTACCGGCCGGAATGTGCAGGTTGATATCACGCAGTGCCGGCGTGTCTTTGCCTGGATAACTGAACGTTACATGGCGGAATTCAATCTCTCCCACAGCACGGGTGACTTCACGGGTACCTTCGTCCTTCTCCTGATCCATGTCCAGAATGGAGAACAAAGTCTGGCAAGCGGCCATACCGCGCTGGAACTGAGCATTCACGTTAGTCAGGGATTTAAGCGGGCGCATCAGGGCGATCATGGAAGAGAAGACCACGGTAATAGTACCGGCCGTCAGGGTCTCCATCACACTCGGGAAGCTCGCTGCATAGAGGACAAATGCCAACGCCAGTGAGGCAATCAGCTGAATAATCGGGTCAGAGATGGAAGAGGCAGAGACCATTTTCATGCCCTGCTGACGCATACGGTTACTGACCTGATTAAAACGCTCTGTTTCAACCTGCTGGCCGCCGAAGATCAGCACCTCTTTGTGGCCTTTCAGCATCTGCTCTGCGCTGGTCGTCACCTGCCCCATCGTATTCTGCATATTTTTACTGATATTACGGAAACGCTTGGAGACCAGGCGGATAGCCACAGAGACAACCGGCGCAATCACAATCAGGATGAGCGACAACTGCCAGCTGTAATAGAACATCATGATAAACAGACCGATAATCGACGCGCCTTCACGCACAACAGTAATCAGTGCACTCGATGAGGAGGAAGCGACCTGTTCTGAGTCATAAGTAATGCGTGACAGCAGGGTACCGGTGGATTGCTGGTCAAAAAAGGAGACCGGCATGCCCATCATGTGGCTGAAAAGGCGGCGACGCATCTGCATTACCACTTTACCGGAAACCCATGAGATACAATAGCTTGAAACAAAGCTGGTGATACCCCGGACTAACATTAATCCAATCACTGCCAGCGGCATCCACAGTAAGATTGAGTTATCCGCTTTGCCGAAGCCGTCATCCAATAAGGGTTTCAGCAACGACAGCATAAACGTATCACTGGCAGCATTAAGAATCAGTGCAATGGCCGCCGCAATCAGGCCTGTTTTAAACGGTGTGATCATCGGCCAGAGGCGACGAAAGGTCTGCCAGGTGGAGAGATCTTTATCATTCATCATGCAATTAACCAGCTTCGTAAGTAATAGCGGCTCATTCTACTCATTATCCCCCTGTACGCCAAACCGCTGGTGATACCATCGGGGCAGAATTTGTTCACGGAAGCCCTTTATTTGCCAGCGATCGTGTGAAAAAAGTACGCTTATCTGCCCTGTCCGGGCTGTCTCCCACCATCCGATACGGTTTTTCTGATAGCGCAGCCTGACCTTTTTAGCGGGCAGGCGCCAGGCATTGAACCGGGAAGCAGAAACAATCGCAGCGTCAGGATTAACCGCCCGCAAAAACGGTGCAATGGAGGAGGTGTTACTGCCGTGATGAGGCACCTGAAGCAAAACAGACGCCAGCGCTGGCCGCTGCTCTCTGAGCAGGGCCTGTTCCGCCTCCCGTTCGATATCGCCGGTCAACAGGATCTGATGGTACCCATCGTTGACGGCCACCACGCAGGACTGATTATTGCCCGCCTGTCCGGCCAGCGTTTTGGGCCACAGGGCACGAAACATTAACCCCCGCCACTGCCAGGTTTCGCCTTGCCGACAGGGCAAACTGGGCAGTCCCTGCTGGGAAGAGCGGATTCTGGCCTGCGGAAAAGCCGCCTGTAAGGTCGCCAGCCCACCTTGATGATCTAAATGGCTATGGCTGATGATGATCTCTTCCAGCTCAACATTGCGCCAGCGTAAGAATGGCAGAATTGTTCGTTGTGCACTGTCTCCCCCTTCCCAACGGTTGCCGGTATCAAAAAGTACGCCCTTCCCCTGTTTTTCAATCAACACCGCCAGGCCATGTCCGACATCAATCATATCCAGCCGCCATGTTTCAGCTGGCTGTTCCATCATATAGACCGCGATTAATAAGAGCGTCGCCAGGCCTATCGCCATATGATTCCGCACGCTTCCCAGACGCCAGGCGATGACGGCTAACCACCCTGCACCACTCCAGAACAGAGCTCGCCTGTCCAGAAAAAACCAGCCAGTTTGCAGAGAAGATAAAGGCATCAGCGCCCAACCCAGCAGGAGGTCTGCCAGAGTCCAGAGGTGCCCGGCTGGCCAGAGCCAGAATGAAACCGATAATGACAGCAACACCAAAGGGACAACCAGGCAGGACACCCAGGGCACCGCCCATAGGTTTGCTGCCAGTGATGCGGCGTTAAACCCGCCAAAGATGCCGGCCTGAAGGGGGATCAGTAAGATGAACATGCTGAATTGCAGATGGAACCAGCGCACCCCTACGCCACGCCAGCCGGTTGCATAGCGGTGCGGCAACGGGCACCAGTGATACCAGAATAGGAGTGCGCTCACCGCAAAACATGAGAGCCAGAAACTGTCGGAAAGCACCAGCAACGGGTCAAACAGCAGCATCAGAGCCATACACCATAGCCCAACCTGCCAGCTGCTGCACCTGACAGAAAATAGCCGCAGGGCCAGCCATACCCCCAGCGCAAGCCCGCTTCTTACGGCGGGTGGGTTCGCCCCCGATAACCCAACATACAGCAGCGCAACCAGGCCGCTCAGTATTAGTGGGAAACTATAGCCTATCCATTTTACCGGCAGAAAAAATTGTATTGCCCGCGCCAGCCACCAGCCAAACAGGGCGGCGACAGCAATGTGTAACCCAGAGATGGCCATTAAATGCGCCACACCGGTTTGTTGCAGCAATCGCCGGGTTTCTGTATCAAGGAAACGGCTTTCCCCGAAAGCCAGCGCCAACAAAATGGCATGATGCCGGTTCTTCGGCATATGGCGCTGGATATAGCTGATAAATTGCTGGCGATAGCTGCATTCGGTCACCACCGGTATCGCATTAAGGACTTTTCCCTCTAAAGGCCGGTGATTAGCGATTGCCCAGCGTTGGCTGTCAAACCCACCTTCATTCAACTGACTGTGTACCGGCCGTAATGCCATGTTTAACTGCCAACGCTGCCCGGCGCATCGTGCAGTTTCTGCCTGAGGCCAGAATGCGGTGACCGTCACCGGCGGGAATAGCCATTTCCCTTCAGCCTTTTGTATCCTGATGGTTGTCCGGTCATTTTGCTGATCAGGCAGGGTAATGGCTGTTACTACGCCTTCAATATCCACATGACGCCGGGAAAGCGCTTCTATCTGCGTTAAGGCAGCGAGGGCATGTATCAGCGCCCATGCCATTGCCAGCAGTACTATCGCCAGCCATGCGGTTGCCGTCACCCGGTAAAAACGCCATAAACCTGCCGCTATGATCAGCAGCAATGCACCAGCCCAGGATGACGGCAATTCCGGCAAGCACATCAATGGCAAGGTGCCAATGACCCATGCTGAGGCAAGATGAGATAGAGAGAGTTTAATCGCGACGCCCGCCCGTAAAAAATTGTTCAGGCAAGCAGTGTGCAGCGGAGTGAAAAGCGGCGGTAAACAGAGAAAAAAGGATTACGAGGCAGGTGCGAAAGAAAGTGCAGTGTTGCAGAAAAGAGCAGACAGAGTGGAATCCGTCTCCCAATCCGGCTGTTTTACTCATAAAAAAACGGTGCCGTCAGGCACCGTTTTATCATCTCTAAGGCAATAACACTATGCCTTGCTATATCAGGCATAAATGTTCGCGCGATCGCGTAGCTCTTTACCCGGTTTAAAGTGAGGAACATATTTGCCGTCCAACTCAACTTTATCGCCGGTTTTTGGGTTACGCCCAACGCGCGGAGCACGGTAGTGAAGTGAAAAACTGCCGAATCCACGAATTTCAATGCGTTCACCTTCAGCCAGCGTACCGGCCATATGTTCAAGCATTTCTTTCACCGCATCTTCAACGGCTTTCGCCGGAATATGAGATTGCTGGCCAGCAAGTCTTTCAATGAGTTCAGACTTGGTCATAGTTCCTCCAAGCTTTGCAGCTAAACTACCGTTTCGGGGCGGCAGGGCCGCCCCCCGTCATTACTCGCCTTTAGCCGCTTTGAAAGCTTCAGCCATAGCGTTAGAGAAGTTACCTTCTTCTGGTTTGTTGTTCACAGAAGCGATGGCATCTTTCTCGTCAGCTTCGTCCTTAGCACGAACGGACAGGCTTACAACGCGGTTCTTACGGTCAACACCGGTGAATTTAGCTTCAACGTCGTCGCCAACATTCAGAACCAGGGTTGCATCTTCAACGCGGTCGCGAGAAGCTTCAGATGCACGCAGGTAGCCTTCTACGCCGCCTGCTAATTCAACTGTAGCACCTTTAGCGTCAACTGCAGTGACTTTACCGGTAACAATAGTACCTTTCTTGTTCATAGACAGGTAGTTATTGAACGGGTCTTCAGCCAGCTGTTTCACGCCCAGGGAGATACGCTCGCGCTCTGCGTCAACTTGCAGAACAACAGCAGCGATTTCGTCGCCTTTCTTGTATTCACGTACTGCTTCTTCGCCTGCAACGTTCCAGGAGATGTCAGACAGGTGAACCAGGCCGTCGATGCCGCCGTCCAGGCCGATGAAGATACCGAAGTCAGTGATAGACTTGATTTTACCTTCAACGCGGTCGCCCTTGTTGTGGGTCTCAGCGAACTGCTGCCACGGGTTGGATTTGCACTGCTTCAGGCCCAGGGAGATACGACGACGTTCTTCGTCGATGTCCAGAACCATAACTTCCACAACGTCGCCAACGTTAACAACTTTGGACGGGTGGATGTTTTTGTTGGTCCAATCCATTTCGGAAACGTGTACCAGACCTTCAACGCCTTCTTCGATTTCTACGAAGCAGCCGTAATCAGTCAGGTTGGTAACACGACCGGTCAGCTTGGTGCCTTCCGGGTAACGTTTAGCGATAGCAACCCACGGATCTTCGCCCAGTTGCTTCAGGCCCAGAGAAACACGGGTACGCTCGCGGTCGAACTTCAGCACTTTAACAGTGATTTCGTCGCCAACGTTCACGATTTCGCTCGGATGCTTAACGCGTTTCCATGCCATATCAGTGATATGCAGCAGGCCGTCAACGCCACCCAGATCAACGAATGCACCGTAGTCAGTGAGGTTCTTAACGATACCTTTAACTTCCATGCCTTCCTGCAGGTTTTCCAGCAGTTGATCGCGCTCAGCGCTGTTCTCGGATTCGATCACGGCACGACGGGAAACAACAACGTTGTTGCGTTTCTGGTCCAGCTTGATGACTTTGAACTCAAGTTCTTTGCCTTCAAGGTGCAGGGTGTCGCGTACCGGACGCACGTCAACCAGGGAACCTGGCAGGAACGCACGGATGCCGTTCAGCTCAACAGTGAAGCCACCTTTAACTTTGCCGTTGATAACACCGGTAACAGTTTCAGCGTCTTCGTAAGCTTTTTCCAGCGTGATCCAAGCTTCATGACGTTTAGCTTTCTCACGGGACAGCAGGGTTTCACCGAAGCCGTCTTCAACTGCATCCAGAGCAACGTCAACTTCGTCACCCACCTGGATTTCCAGTTCACCCTGGGCGTTCTTGAACTGTTCTGCCGGAATAGCAGACTCAGATTTCAGACCGGCATCAACCAGAACGATATCTTTGTCAATGGCAACAACAACACCACGAACGATGGAACCCGGGCGGGTTTCGATGGTTTTTAAGGATTCTTCAAATAGTTGAGCAAAAGATTCTGTCATATTGATAATCTTCAGGATTCTTCAATTTAACGTCCATCTAGCATCCCGCCGGATGGGGTTGTTTCACATGCCCTGCCGCCGTACCTGGCAGCAAGGTAAAAAATTCGTCAGACCGGGGTCTGTTATTTTTGCGTCAGCGCCAGGATATCCCGTGCGTGTGACAGGGCCTTTTCAATCACTTCATTGATGGACATGCTTGTTGAATCAAGCAACAGGGCATCAGAAGCAGGCACCAGCGGCGCAATAGCCCGATTACGATCGCGATCATCGCGTTCTTTTATCTCGGCTAAAAGACGTTCAAAGTTAACACTAAAGCCCTTTTCCTGCAACTGTAGCATACGTCTGTGTGCACGTTCTTCTGCGCTGGCATCCAAAAATATTTTTACAGGCGCATCAGGGAAAACCACTGTGCCCATATCACGGCCGTCGGCAATCAGGCCCGGCAGGTCACGGAATGCACGCTGACGGCGCAACAACGCCTCGCGTACCCGCGGGAAAGCTGCAGCCTGTGACGCAGTATTCCCTACTGTTTCAGTGCGGATCTCGTGGCTGACATCTTCACCTTCCAGAATCACCTCGATCTGCCCGTTGCGCGAGATAAACCGGACATCAAGATGCGCCGCCAGAGGCACCAACGCCTCTTCAGACTGAATATCTACCTGATGGTGCAGCGCAGCCAGCGCCAGCACACGATAGATAGCGCCGGAATCCAGCAGGTGCCAACCGAGTGACTCTGCCAGCGCCTTACACAGTGTGCCCTTACCGGCACCACTCGGGCCGTCAACGGTAATAACCGGGGCTGTGACCGTCATATCTCACTCCTTTAGATTGGGGAAACCCGCTTTATTATCCAGTAGGCTATTTTCAGGTGCAGCATTATACGCTGCCTTGCGCAGAACTGTTACCTTTGCGCAACACCATGAGTAAAATTAACCCCACAAACATTCAGAGAGTCTAGAAGATAGTCAAAATATGGCCGGGATAAAAAAAACGGGCATTATTTGCCCGTTTTGGTCAGCGCTATGCCGGCTGGCTCAGCGAGGCCAGCCGGTCAAAATAGTCCGGGAAGGTTTTGGCTGTGCATTTCGGATCCAGAATGGTGACTGGCGTGTCCGACAACGCCACCAGGGAGAAACACATTGCCATGCGGTGATCGTCATAGGTGCCGATCTCTGCTTTCTGTAGTCTGGCAGGCGGGGTGACGCGGATATAATCGTGCCCCTCCTCCACTTCTGCGCCGACTTTGCGCAATTCTGTTGCCATCGCGGCCAGGCGGTCAGTCTCTTTTACGCGCCAGTTATAAATATTGCGGATTGTGGTTGTGCCCTGGGCAAACAGTGCCGTGGTTGCAATGGTCATTGCTGCGTCAGGGATGGCATTCATGTCCATGTCGATGCCCTGTAACGTTCCGCGGGTGCACTCAATATAAGCATCCCCCCAGGTGATCCGGGCGCCCATCTTTTCAAGCACATCAGCAAAGTGAATGTCACCCTGCATACTGTTGCGCCCGATGCCGGTCACCCGCACGGTGCCGCCTTTGATCGCCGCCGCCGCCAGGAAATAGGAGGCGGAAGACGCATCCCCTTCAACCAGATAGTCGCCCGGTGCCTGATACGTCTGGTTGCCGGTAATGTGGAAGACCTGATAATTGTCGTGATCGACTCGGATACCAAAGCTCGCCATCATATTCAGGGTAATATCAATATAGGGTTTGGACACCAGCTCCCCCTTGATATGGATGACGGTGTCCTGCGGGGCCAGCGGTGCTGTCATCAGCAGCGCCGTCAAAAACTGGCTGGAGACCGAGCCGTCCACCGACACCTCTCCCCCGGTAAACCCGCCATGCAAACGCAGCGGCGGATAGTTTTCCTGCTCAAGGTAGTCAACCTTTGCGCCGCCCTGCCGCAGGGCCTCGACCAGGTGCCCAATCGGGCGCTCTTTCATCCGCGGCTCCCCGGTCAGGGTAATGTCGCCTGACGAGAGGCAGAGCGCCGCTGCCAGCGGCCGCATGGCGGTGCCGGCATTGCCCAGAAACAGTTCCAGGCCATCCGCACGGTGTAACGGCCCGGCATTACCCTCTACTTCACAGCAGGTCCGATCATCGGACAGACGGAACGTCACACCCAGTTTCTCCAGGGCATTCAGCATATGCCGCACATCATCACTGTCGAGCAGGTTGGTGAGCTTTGTGGTGCCCTTTGCCAGCGCAGCCAGCAGCAACGCCCGGTTAGAAACGCTCTTTGAACCGGGAAGGTTAATGGTGCCACTGATTTTGGCGATAGGTTGTAGGGTTAACGAGTCCTGCATGTAAAACACACTCTCTAAAGTCAATCATAAAAGAACCCCGGTTTTAGGCCGGGGTTCCTGGAAAATCATCAGGTTAACAATCTTTTTCTCAGCCAGCGCTACCCCACCGGCGTGGGGTCAGCCGTGGCGGCGCTCAAATTCTGCCATAAAATCGGTCAGAGCCCTGACGCCCTCAATCGGCATGGCGTTATAGATAGACGCCCGCATTCCCCCCACCACCCGGTGGCCTTTCAAGGCATGTAACCCGGCTTTAACAGACTCATCAAGGAATACCTTGTCCAGCGCTGCATCAGCCAGTTGGAAGGGAATGTTCATCCAGGAGCGGTTGGCTTCAGCCACCTCATTACGATAAAAATCGCTCTGATCAATCACACCATACAGCAATTCCGCCTTGGCTTTATTGCGTTTTTCCATCTCAAGCAGCCCGCCCTGCTCTTTCAGCCATTTAAAGACCATGCCGGACAGATACCAGGCAAAAGTAGGCGGCGTGTTAAACATGGAGTCATTTTCAGACAGCACGGTGTAATCCAGAATCGACGGCAGGGCCTGTTTTGCCTTGCCCAGCAGATCGTCCCGTACAATCACCAGGGTCAGACCGGCAGGGCCGATATTTTTTTGCGCACCGGCATAGATAACGCCAAAACGGCTGACATCAATCGGGCGGGAAAGAATGGACGAGGAGTAGTCAGCCACCACCACTTTGTCACCGAAGTCCGGCATATCATGAATGGCGACGCCATCAATGGTTTCATTCGGGCAGTAATGCACATAGGCCGCATCATCATGCAGATCCCATTGGTTCATTGGCGTGACGGTGCGTCGGCCATCCTGCGTGGTCGCCGCATTAATCACATGCGGCGTACAATATTTTTGCACTTCCTGGATGGCGCTGTGGGCCCAGTAACCGCCATCGACATAATCAGCGGTGGTTTTCTCACCCAGCAGGTTCAGCGGTACGGCGGCAAATTGTGCCCGCGCCCCGCCGTGACAAAACAGCACTTTATAGTTGGCCGGGATCTTCAGCAGGTCGCGCAGGTCACGTTCCGATTCTTCTGCCACCTGGATAAATTCTTTGCTGCGATGGCTGATTTCCATGACAGACGTGCCTAACCCATGCCAGTTGCAGAGTTCTTGTTCGGCACGACGCAACACTTCTACCGGCAGCATGGCCGGACCCGCACTGAAATTGAAAACCTGAGTCATTTCCCTTCACCACTCGCTAAGATAACTGTTATGTATGACCAACCTGTTATCGGTTTTATCACTCGAACCCGTGCCCTGCAACGGTTATTCTGCAACGGGAAAGCGCCTTCGGGAAACAACAGCAAGATCCTGTGCTTATACTGTCCCACTCTTCCCCGGTTGTGCCTTTATCTTCTTCCTTATCAGGACGATAATTTGGCAGGATGTTCTGAGTTTACACAATGCGGCGGTGCGTCAGGGCCGTGACCCATTTATCGCTTCCGCATTGCGGGCAGCGGCAGGTTTCCCCCTTTTTCAGGGCGTGAATCAGGCTGCAATGGTGGCAGGCATACTCATCATCTTCCGGGACTTTCTGAAGGAACGTGACGTAATCTGCAGGCATTACCGGCAGGCCGGGCCTGACATGCTCAGGCTCGAAAAAGAAGACGCTGATCCCGCCGTTGACTTCCAGGATCGCCAGCCTGACCTGCCCCAGGTGCTCAACGCCGGCCAGCCGGAATTCCATAAAGAATTCATCGTGGGTGATATTGCGTTTCTTCATAGTGTGCCATTCAAACTGGCCATCCCGTACGATCACCACTGGCTTGCCTTCCAGCCAATTCTGGAACATCCGGTGACGGGACATCAGCCAGGTCGCCAGCCGGTAAAAAATCATGATGGAAATGAAAACGGCGAACACCGGCAATAAAGGCACATCATCATAGAAAGCCACGTCCCCGGCGGCCGACCCCAGCGTCAGAATGATCAACACTTCAAACAGCGACATTTGCCTGACGCCGCGCCGGCCACTGACCTTAAGAAAGATAAACACCAGTACAAAGGTAAATAAACTGCGGGCGGCCACTTCAGCCAAAAACTCCACCGGCGCGTCGTCCAGCAGCATCCGTTGAATATCAAATGCTTTCATGATGTCTTCCCTTTCAGAGCAATGGTAAGTGTGCAGGGCTGAGAGGCGTGCCGCACCGCTGCCGGGCAGGCAACAACAGGCACCGGGGTGCTCAGCCTGCGCTATGATAAAAAATCCCTATTATCAATCCATAAGAATAATCAGTTTCTCCCGGCGACGGCCGCCTCATCAACTCATGGAGCTTAGGAATAAAAGTCCGTATTATGGCGGTTTTCAGTACGATAAAAAGTGAACCCCATGACCCAAACCTTTATTCCCGGCAAAGATGCAGCGCTTGAAGACTCCATCGCCCGCTTCCAGCAAAAACTCACCGATCTGGGCTTCCATATTGAAGAAGCTTCCTGGCTTAACCCGGTTCCCCATGTCTGGTCAGTGCATATCCGCGACCGCGATTGTCCGCTGTGCTTTACCAACGGCAAAGGGGCCAGTAAGAAAGCTGCACTGGCGTCTGCATTGGGTGAATACTTTGAACGCCTGTCGACCAACTATTTCTTCGCCGATTTCTATCTGGGCAAAGAGATTGCCGAAGGCGATTTCGTGCATTATCCGAATGAAAAATGGTTCCCGCTGCCGGAAGACAACAGCCTGCCCCAGGGCATTCTGGATGAGCGCCTGCACGCGTTTTATGATCCGGATCAGGCACTGACCGCCGGTGATCTGATTGATCTCCAATCGGGTAATGCAGCGCGCGGCATCTGTGCCCTGCCGTTTACCCGCCAGTCCGATCTCAATACCGTGTATATTCCGATGAACATCATCGGCAACCTGTATGTCTCCAACGGCATGTCTGCAGGTAACACCGCCAATGAAGCACGCGTCCAGGGGCTGTCTGAAGTCTTTGAGCGTTATGTCAAAAACCGGATTATTGCGGAATCCATCAGCCTGCCGGAAATCCCGCAGGAAGTCCTGGCGCGCTATCCGGGCGTGGTGGAAGCCATTGCCAAGCTGGAAGAGGAAGGTTTCCCGATTCTCTCTTATGACGCCTCACTGGGCGGCCAGTACCCGGTCATTTGCGTGGTGCTGTTCAACCCGGCTAACGGCACCTGCTTTGCCTCCTTCGGCGCGCACCCGGACTTTGGTGTCGCCCTTGAGCGCACCGTCACCGAGTTGTTGCAGGGCCGTAGCCTGAAGGATCTCGATGTCTTTACCCCGCCGACGTTTGATGACGAAGAAGTAGCAGAACATGCCAACCTCGAAACCCACTTTATCGACTCCAGCGGTCTGATCTCCTGGGATATGTTTAAACAGGATGCCGATTACGCCTTCGCTGACTGGGATTTCAGCGGCACGACAGAAGAAGAATTCGCCACCCTGATGGCCATTTTCCAGCAGGAAGACGCAGAGGTGTATATCGCTGACTATGAGCATCTGGGGGTGTACGCCTGCCGTATTCTGGTGCCGGGCATGTCCGATATCTATCCGGCTGAAGACCTGCTGCTGGCAAACAACAGCATGGGCGCTCACCTGCGGGATAAATTGCTGGCGTTGCCGGCCAGTGACTGGTCTCAGGAAGAGTACCTGGCGCTGATCGAGGAGCTGGATGATGAAGGCCTGGATGATTTCACACGGGTACGTGAACTGCTGGGCCTGGCGACCGGTAAAGATAACGGCTGGTATACGTTGCGCGTTGGTGAACTGAAATCCATGCTGGCCCTGGCCGGCGGCGATCTGGATCAGGCACTGATTTGGGCGGAGTGGACGCAGGAGTTCAATGCTTCCGTCTTTACCCCTGAGCGCAGCAACTACTATCGCTGCCTGCAAACCCTGCTGCTGCTGGCGCAGGAACCGGAGCGTGAACCGGCGCAATATTATGCGGCATTTGTGAAGATGTACGGCCAGGACGCTGTGGATCAGGCCTCTGCGGCCTTGAGCGGCGAAAGCCGCTTCCACGGTTTGTTTGCCATTGATGACGAACTGAAAGCCCTGCCGGCCCACCAATCCTTGCTGGCTGCTTATGAAAAATTGCAGCAGGCTAAACGTCGTTATTGGGCGTAAGACTGAGGAGGCGATGGGCATATCCCATTAACCTGCTCTTCTGATCCCGGCTGATTCTTCAGCTCCGGTAATGAATATTTTTACCGGAGCTGTTTTTTCTGAATGTTTTCTTTTGAGGCTTACCGTTTTCTTCACGATTTATCGAGAAAAAAACCGTAGGAATGTTACTTAAGTTAAATCAAAGTAAATAAAATGATGAAAATATACTGCACATTATTTTATGAATTAAACAATAGCACATAAATATCAACTTTATTGGGCATCACCTCAAACCATCATCAAAAATTAATATAAATATTAAAATTTTTTTTCTTCTTATCTATCAAAAAGATAAATTAAAAATTGCTTGTATAATATACAACGCAGGTGCAATCTCCCCACGTATTATGATCTAAATCAACTTTTCTACTATACTGCTTTGTTAGTATCTCTTTGCACTGTCTTAACCATCAGAGAGAGTTAGTGTGAAAGCTGAGAATCCCTTCGATCTTCTTCTTCCGCCCGCCGCAGCAAAAGTGGCCGAAGATGCAGGCGTATATAAAGCAACAAAACACCCGCTGACAACGTTTTATTTAGCGATTACTGCCGGCGTGTTTATTTCTATTGCCTTCGTTTTTTATATTACCGCCACAACCGGCACTGCCGCCGTACCCTATGGGTTTGCCAAGCTGGTTGGCGGGCTCTGCTTCTCATTAGGGCTGATGCTGGTGGTGGTCGGTGGCGCTGACCTGTTCACCTCCACGGTGCTTATCGTGGTCGCGAAAGCCAGCAAACGGATTACCTGGGGTCAGTTAGCCCGTAACTGGATTAACGTTTACCTGGGTAACCTGGTGGGGGCGCTCTTCTTTGTGGCCCTTATCTGGTATGCGGGCGAACATAAAGTTGCAAATGGTCTGTGGGGGCTGAATGTGCTTCAGACTGCCGACCATAAAATGCACCACACGTTTATTGAAGCCGTCTGCCTCGGCACCCTGGCCAACCTGATGGTGTGTCTGGCGGTGTGGATGAGTTATTCCGGCCGCAGCCTGATGGACAAAATGTTCGCGATGTTATTACCGGTCGGCATGTTTGTCGCCAGCGGTTTTGAGCACAGCATTGCCAACATGTTTTTAATTCCCCTCGGCATTGTCATCAAAGAGTTTGCTACACCCGAGTTCTGGCAAGCGGTGGGGGCAACACCTGATCAATTCTCACATCTGACCGTCAGCCATTTTATTGTCGACAACCTGATCCCGGTGACCCTTGGCAATATCATCGGCGGCGGCATTCTGGTCGGGTTGACGTACTGGGCGATTTATTTGCGTGGTGATGCCCATCACTAGCTGTTCAGCATCACTACACCGGGTTTACAAAGAAATTCACATCTTAAGGTAGGTGCATAATGTCCGAGCTTAATCAAAAATTGGCAACCGCATGGGAAAGCTTCCGCAACGGTGACTGGCAACATGAGGTCAATGTCCGTGACTTCATCCAGAAAAACTACACCCCGTATGAAGGTGACGAGTCTTTCCTGGCGGGCGCAACGGATGCCACCACTGCCCTGTGGGCCGATGTCATGGAAGGGGTCAAAATTGAAAACCGCACCCATGCGCCGGTAGATTTTGATACCCATATTGCTTCGACCATTACGTCCCACGATGCCGGCTACATCAATAAAGACCTGGAGAAAATTGTTGGTCTGCAGACAGAAGCCCCGCTAAAACGTGCGCTGATTCCGTTTGGCGGCATCAAAATGGTGGAAGGTTCCTGCAAGGTTTACGGCCGTGAACTCGATCCGCAACTGAAAAAAGTGTTCACAGACTACCGTAAAACCCACAACCAGGGCGTGTTTGACGTCTATACCCCGGACATTCTGCGCTGCCGCAAATCCGGCGTGCTGACCGGCCTGCCGGATGCCTACGGCCGTGGCCGTATTATCGGTGACTATCGCCGCGTTGCGTTGTACGGCATCGATTTCCTGATGGCAGACAAATTTGCTCAGTTCAAATCCCTGCAGGAAAAACTGGAAAACGGTGAAGATCTGGAAATGACCATTCAGCTGCGCGAAGAGATTGCTGAACAGCACCGCGCACTGGGTCAGATCAAAGAGATGGCTGCCAAATATGGTTATGACATTTCCGGCCCGGCCAAAACCGCTCAGGAAGCCGTACAGTGGACTTACTTCGGTTATCTGGCAGCAGTAAAATCCCAGAATGGCGCGGCGATGTCCTTTGGCCGTGTCTCTACCTTCCTGGATATCTACATTGAGCGTGATATCAAAGCCGGCAAACTCACTGAGCAGCAGGCACAGGAACTGATCGACCATCTGGTTATGAAACTGCGTATGGTGCGCTTCCTGCGTACGCCGGAATATGATGAACTCTTCTCCGGCGACCCGATCTGGGCCACAGAGTCCCTGGCAGGGATGGGCGTGGATGGCCGTACGCTGGTCACCAAAAACAGCTTCCGCTTCCTGAACACCCTCTACACCATGGGGCCGTCCCCAGAGCCGAACATGACCATTCTGTGGTCTGAAAAACTGCCGCTGAACTTCAAGAAATTCGCCGCTAAAGTCTCTATCGACACCTCATCCGTTCAGTATGAGAACGATGACCTGATGCGTCCGGACTTCAATAATGATGACTATGCCATCGCCTGTTGCGTCAGCCCGATGATTGTCGGCAAACAGATGCAGTTCTTCGGTGCCCGCGCCAACCTGGCGAAAACCATGCTTTATGCCATCAATGGCGGCATGGATGAAAAAATGAAAATGCAGGTCGGCCCGAAAGAAGCGCCGATGATGGATGAAGTACTGGACTACGATAAAGTGATGGATCGGATGGATCACTTTATGGATTGGCTGGCAAAACAGTATGTGACTGCCCTGAACATCATCCATTACATGCACGATAAATACAGTTATGAAGCGGCCTTGATGGCCCTGCATGACCGTGACGTTTACCGTACCATGGCTTGCGGCATCGCTGGGTTGTCCGTTGCGGCTGACTCCCTGTCTGCCATTAAATATGCCAAAGTCTCTACTATTCGTGATGAAGATGGCCTGGCCGTGGACTTCAAAATCGAAGGTGAATACCCGCAATTTGGTAACAACGATGCCCGCGTGGATGACATCGCCTGTGACCTGGTTGAGCGCTTCATGAAGAAAATTCAGAAGCTGCGCACCTACCGTCACGCGGTACCGACGCAATCCGTGCTGACGATCACCTCCAACGTGGTGTACGGTAAGAAAACCGGTAACACCCCGGATGGCCGCCGCGCCGGTGCGCCGTTTGGCCCAGGTGCCAACCCGATGCATGGCCGCGATCAGAAAGGTGCCGTTGCCTCGCTGACATCTGTTGCCAAACTGCCGTTTGCCTACGCGAAAGATGGTATCTCTTATACCTTCTCTATCGTCCCGAATGCCTTGGGTAAAGATGATGATGTGCGTAAAGCTAACCTGGCCGGGTTGATGGACGGTTACTTCCACCATGAAGCGTCGATTGAGGGTGGCCAGCACCTGAACGTTAACGTCATGAACCGCGAAATGTTACTGGACGCCATGGAGCATCCGGAAAAATATCCGCAATTGACGATTCGTGTTTCAGGTTACGCGGTACGCTTTAACTCGCTGACCAAAGAACAGCAACAAGACGTGATTACCCGTACCTTTACTAAGTCGCTGTAATTGTCCCGGTGATATCAAGGCCCCTGCTCAGGGGCCTTTCACCCCTCACTCCTCTCTGCGCATTCACTTTCCACGCTGAGTGTCGGTTTTGCCGGGCATCTATACTGAAGGTGGCAGGCAAAACCGTTATTCAACGCCGGGCCGGCATTCATACCATGCCAGGTACATCGCTGTACTTCCCGCCGTTTATTTAAATAAGACTGCTGATGAACAGTCACTATTGGAGAGCCCGCAATGTCAGTAAAAGGTCGTATCCACTCTTTTGAATCCTGTGGCACTGTTGATGGCCCAGGCATCCGGTTTATCGTCTTTTTCCAGGGTTGTCTGATGCGTTGCCTCTATTGCCACAACCGCGACACCTGGGACACCCACGGCGGTAAAGAAGTCACGGTAGAGGAACTGGTCAACGAGGCAGTGACTTACCGGCACTTTATGAATGCCTCAGGGGGCGGCGTGACGGCCTCCGGCGGCGAAGCCATTTTGCAGGCGGAGTTCGTGCGTGACTGGTTCCGCGCCTGCCATAAAGAGGGCATCAATACCTGCCTTGATACCAATGGTTTTGTGCGCCGTTATGATCCGGTGATCGACGAACTGCTAGATGTAACGGATTTGGTCATGCTCGACCTCAAACAACTCAATGACAGTATCCACCAGAATCTGGTCGGGGTGTCTAACCACCGCACGCTGGATTTTGCCCGTTATCTGGCTAAACGCAATCAGCGTACCTGGATCCGCTATGTTGTGGTGCCAGGATGGTCAGATGATGATAACTCAGCGCATATGCTGGGTGAATTTACCAAAGACATGACTAACATTGAGAAAATTGAATTGCTGCCCTATCACGAACTGGGCAAGCACAAATGGGTGGCCATGGGTGAAGAGTACAAGCTTGATGGCGTGAAACCACCCAGCAAAGAAATCATGGATCGGGTTAAACATATCCTTGAAGGCTATGGCCACAAGGTAATGTATTAAAAAGGTCTGTCTTAAAAATAAGGCGCGGAGATAATTCTCCGCGCCGCTCTGTCAGGCCGTTGCAATTGGCGTTGAGGAAGCGCCGGCTTTCTTGAAAAGCATCACCATATAAACCAATGCCACCGCCGCAATCATGACAAACAGCAATTGATCCGAATAATGCTGCATTAATATCGCGGTCATGGTGGGGCCGGTCAGGCTGCCAATGGTATAACTCATTAACAACGCCTGATTCATTGCCACCAGCTCATGCGCCGGGACACGTTCACATGCCCAGGCCATCGCAACCGGGTATAAAGTGAAACCTGCACAGCCAAGAATGAACAGCGTAGGTGCCATCGCATAGCCGCTTAACATCGCCACACTGCCCAGCACGATCACAAACACCTGAATGCGCAGCACCAGCAAACGTCCGTAACGATCGGCCAGCCGCCCTACCGGCCACTGCCCGATAATCCCGGCACTGACCAGTAACGCCATCCAGTAGCCGACATTGCCGTCGCTCATTCCCTGATGGGACAGGTACAGCGGCATCAGCCCATACAGGGAGCCCAACACAATCCCGGAAATAATGCAGCCGTTAATGCCTAACCGGGCATCACGGCGTTTCAGCATCGGCCATACCGACGTATGGGGCTGGGTAACATCCTGATAGCCGAAAGCGGCAAAGAACAGCGGCAGCATGGCGAAAAGCACCAGCGCCGTCACCCAGGGCAGCACATTCAGCAGCCCGGTAGGCATCACACCTAACAGGAGTTGCCCGCTTACGGTCGCCAGGTAATAGGTCATCATATACGCCGCCAGTAATTGGCCGCGGTTCTGCACCGTGCCGCTGCGCAGCAATGCACTCTCCACCACCACCCAAATCAGCGCACACCCTATCCCAGCAATGTAGCGGCAGCCCAGCCAGGCCCAGAAGTTGATGGAATAGGCCATTCCGGCCGTCGCCAGGGCGAACACCAGGCAGGAAAAATAGTAGCTGCGATTAAAGCCATAGCGTTTAATCACCGCGCCGGCAATCAATGTCCCGACAAGGTTACCGCAAAAATAAGCAGAGCTGACAAGCCCGATTTGCCAGGTCGGCAATGCTTCGTGGGTCAGCCATAACGGCACCAATGTGTTCAAAACCGCAACAGAAACGGTCAGCAATAAAAGCCCACAGAGCAATAACAGCACCGGGCGAGAGTAGGCAGACATAGTGTGGATGATAATCAGGAGGCGAAGAGTGCGCGCATCATGCCACCCGCCGTTAAAAAGTCAATGCGGTAAAAAACCCCGGCAGCACAAAGTGTTACTCGTTGATTGAAATCATTTATCAATGCTTGCCGGGTGAATGCCGCGCGCCACGGGAATTAATTCAATATGCCCATGATAACAAGCAAGTTTACAGGCGCCGCATCCCCAACATTGTGCAGCAATAATCGATGGCACTTTTTCTTGATTAAAAAATATTGCCGACACAGAACAGGCATTTGCACATACCCGGCATATGACAGCCAGAGGGCTTAAACACCCGGCAGTGATAACCGGGCGCAGATTAATGGCCATTCTGACGTCAGCGGAAAGTGCGCCGGCACGACAATGCTGCGTACACACCAGGCAACCATCACATGCCGCAGTATCGACAACCAATTCTGCCTTTCCCTGAATCAGGCAGATTATGCCTACCGGGCACGCGGCCGCGCACGCTCCGCACCCATTACAGCGTGCCAGAAACACCGTTTCCGGCACGGCCTGGGGCGGCCTGACAGCCACCCGACTTGCTGTCGCAGGCTGAGTGGGCCGGGCTGCATTACGCAGGCTCCGCAATAAGCCGCGACGGCTGATCCGGCGGGAGAGTGTCGCCTTTGGTGTATTGTCAGTACTCATCAGCGATACAGCGTTTTTGCGGGCACCTCGATTTCCCGTGCCTTGTGCCAGCCGGCGAGCGTGAGGCGGGTCAAGGATGCGGCGGCCTGATAAAAAGGATGTCCGGCGGCAGGTTCCAACAGCGTGAGATAACGCGGTGCCCAGGGTAACAGGTGTCCGGCAAGAAACGCATCCACATCTGCCGGGCGCTCCTCCGCCAGCCAGGCGGCCATCAACAACAATAAGCCGATATGATCTTCCGGTTCCTGCGGCGGATGATAGGACGTAATGCCCCGGGCGGCCAGCCAGTGGCGCAGTGCCAGAGTAGAGTCACCAAATACCACGCCGTCCCGATCAAGATAAACCGACCCCCACGGGGGCGCTGCAAGCGCATCAGGCCCAATAAACAGGCGCTGGTAGGCATCATTTAGCGGCTCATGGGCGTGCTGGGCAAACCGTTCAGCAAGCAAAGAGAGTTCGTCATCGGTGCCATAAGGCCAGGCCCTGACCCACGCTGCTGACATAAAAAGCGGCTTCACTGTCTCAAATTCGGGTGCGCCTGGCGGATGATAGAGCAGCGCACCACACAGGCGGCCGGTCAGGGCAAGGTTTTGCAACATGATAATAACCTTTGAAGTAAAAAACCGGCTTATACAGGTGATAAGCCGGTGATAGGAAGGCGCTAACCGCCGTAGGTCAGGCCGACGGTCATATGCAGGCCATAGAAGATCCCGCGCCCAAGCAGCTCACCGGCTACCACCAGCGCCAGACCGCTTGCCAGAATGAAAATGCCGGGCGCTTTTTGGGTGACCTGCGGCACAATCCAACAGCCCAGCCCAATAGCGATTAACGCCAGCCGCCAGCCCAGCAGTGCGCCCAGTGCCGGCACCAAAGAAGACGCCGACTGAACTGAGCTATGGAGAGTGTTTACCGCCGCCACCTGGCTGAACCAGACCACCGCGCTGATGACCAACGCCAGCAAGCTGACTAACGGCAACCACCGCACACTGCCGCGGGCCGCTACGCCCGCCGAGCGCAGGAGCAAGCCGCCCAGCAGTGGGCCGCCGATCAGGGCCGTCAGGGCAAAACTCAGTGAGGTGTACATGGGATCCCAGGTCGGCACGGTCGTGATGTGATAAACACGCCCCATAGCATAGACAAAACCTATGCCTGCCAGGCTGGTTACCAACAGCCAGAGGTTGCTGAGCGCTGTCGGCAATGTCTTGCATACCGCCAACAACCAGTACAAGCCGCCCAGCGCAAAAAACAGTGAGCCGCACGCGATCTCATTGCTGAGGGGCGAGGCACCGAGGCGGTTAAGCGCATTAAATGCCCGCAACGGGGAACCGAGGTGCATGACTGACGCCACAAAAGCCACGCCCATCACCACCCACAGGAAAAACATCCGCATCCGGACAGTGTGTATTACCCGGCTATCCTGTTTTCCCTCCGCCAGCACCCACGCCATCGCGATAAACGCGCCCACCACACACTGCCCTAATACCGTAAAAATGATCAGCGGCCATTCATGCCATCCCGTTCCCATTTCACACCTCCTTTGGATTAGCCAGATGACCGGTGGTGTCTCCTACCGGCCGGCTGTTGGCATTGGGCTTAATCACGATATTCGGCCGGGTAAAGTGCGCGGCAGGCAAGGGAGCAACGCCCGCCAGATCGCCATATTTCGCGCGCAGTTCTTCTATCGGTGCCATGTCCAACGCACGTAACGGGCAAGATTCCACGCAAATAGGCTTTTTACCCTCCGCGACACGGGCGTAGCACCCGTCGCATTTGGTCATATGCCCTTTGGCCGCATTATATTGCGGCGCGCCATAAGGGCACGCCATGTGGCAATAACGGCAGCCGATGCAGACCTCTTCATTCACCACCACAAAGCCATCATCCCGTTTATGCATCGCCCCGCTGGGGCAGACTTTAGTGCAGGCCGGGTCAGCGCAGTGATTGCAGGAGAGCGAAAGATAGTAAGCGAACACATTCTGCTGCCACCCTGCCCCCATTTTTTGCCAACTGCCGCCCGCATATTCATAGACGCGGCGGAAACTGACATCGGGCGTCAGATTTTTAAAATCCTTACACGCCAGCTCACAGGTCTTACAACCGGTACAGCGGCTGGAATCCATATAAAAGCCATATTGGGTTGTCATGATTTGCTCCTTAACCCTCTACTTTTTCGACCTGCACCAGATTGCTGTGGGAAGGGTTCCCTTTCGCCAGCGGAGAAGGCCGTTGGGAGGTCAGCACGTTAATCGAGCCGGCGTGATCGATACGCTGCGCATCAGGCGCATACCAGGCTCCTTCACCCAGGGCCACCACGCCCGGTAAAATGCGCGGCGTCACCCTGGCAGTAATCCGCACTTCACCGCGATCGTTGAAAATACGGATCAGATCACCATTGGCGATTTGCCGTGGCGCGGCATCATGCGGGTTGATCCACATCTCCTGGCGGCAAGCCGCTTTCAATACCTCTACGTTGCCGTAGGTAGAGTGAGTACGGGCTTTATAGTGAAAGCCCGTCAGTTGCAGAGGGAAGCGATGGTTGAGCGGATCATCATGACTTTCAAACCCGGCAGCGTAGATCGGTAAAGGATCAATGACATCACCCTCAGGCAGTTGCCAGATCGCAGCGATCTCCGCCAGTTGCGCGGAATAGATTTCAATTTTGCCGGACGGGGTAGCCAACGGATTGGCAATCGGATCCTGCCGGAATGCCCGATAGGCAATGTGATGGCCCTGGGGATCGCGCTGTTTAAATAGTCCCTGGCGGCGAAACTGGTCAAAATCAGGCAGCTCTGGAATAGCCTTCCGGGATTGCTGGTAGAGGTAACGCAGCCACTGCTCCTGAGTGCGGCCTTCGGTAAACTGCGCTTCGACGCCCAGCCGTTTTGCCAGCGCGCTGGTCATCTCATAAAGGGTTTTGCACTCAAAGCGTGGTGTGATGACTTGATCGGCAAAAATTACGTAGTCCATGTTGCCGCAGGAGGCATCCAGGCAGAAATCCATCTGTTCAGCGGCGGTGCAATCGGGCAAGAGAAGATCGGCGTAGCTCGCCGAGGCGGTCATGTGGTTGTCAATCACCACAATCATCTCACACAGTGAATCATCCTGAAGGATTTCCTGCGTCCGGTTAATATCGGAATGCTGATTGATCAGGCAGTTACCGGCATAATTCCAGATAAATTTAATGGGCACATCTAACTTATCTTTGCCGCGTACCCCATCACGCAGTGCAGTCATTTCCGGGCCACGAAGGATAGCGTCCGTCCACATAAACATGGAAATGCTGGCCTTCACCGGGTTTTCCAGTGTCGGCATCCGCACGAAAGGCATGGCGTATGCCCCTTCGCGGGCACCTGAATTCCCGCCTGAAATACCGACATTGCCGGTCAGGATCGCCAGCATCGCGATGGCCCGGGTAGTTGTTTCACCGTTGGCATGGCGTTGCGGCCCCCATCCCTGGGAGATAAAAGCGGGTTTGGCCTGGCCGATTTCCCGCGCCAGCTGGATAATTTTCGCTTCATGGACGCCGGTAATGGCCGCCGCCCAGGCAGGGGTCTTCGCGGTGGCATCTTTACCCTGGCCCAGGATGTAGGCTTTATAACTGGCCTGCGCCGGAATGCCGGGGGGCAAGGTTTTCTCGTCGTAACCCACACAGTAGGTATCAAGAAACGCCTGATCCACCAGGTTTTCGGTGATCATTATATAGGCTAATGCCGCGGCCAGGGCGGCGTCCGTGCCGGGGCGCAAAGGGACCCATTCATCTTCCCTGCCTGCGCCGGTATCGGTATAGCGCGGGTCAATGATAATCAGGCGGGCGTTGGATTTCTGGCGTGCCTGTTCCAGATAATAAGTCACCCCACCGCCGCTCATCCGCGTTTCACCTGGGTTGTTGCCGAACAGTACCACCAGCTTGCTGTTTTCAATATCAGACGGGCTGTTGCCGTCTGCCCAGCCGCCGTAGGTGTAATTCAGGCCGGCAGCAATCTGGGCCGAGCTGTAGTCACCATAGTGGTTAAGATAGCCGCCGCAACAGTTCATCAGCCGGGCAATCAGGGTTTTTCCCGGCGGCCAGGAGCGGGTCATGGTGCCGCCCAGCGTCCCGGTACCGTAATTCAGATAAATAGCTTCATTGCCATAATCCCGGATAATGTGTTTCAGCGTGCCGGCCAGCGTATCTAAGGCTTCGTCCCAACTGATGCGTTTAAACTTCCCTTCGCCACGCTTGCCTACCCGCTTCATCGGGTACTTCAGACGATCGGGATGCGCGATCCGCCGCCGCATTGAACGCCCGCGCAGGCAGGCACGCACCTGATGCAGCCCTTCATAGTCATCGTCGCCGGTGTTATCGGTTTCTACATAAAGAATTTCATCGTTAACGACGTGCATGCGTAACGGGCAGCGGCTGCCGCAATTAACCGTACAGGCACTCCAGACGACCTTTTCCTGCCTCTGAATTGCCTTTTCCGGCACGGTTTCCGCGCGACCCTGCGCGAAGGGCAATGTTATGCCGCCGGCTGCCCATGCCAGCGCACCAGCACCGCCTTTCATCAAAACGCGGCGGCTGAGGGGGGTTTCCAGTAAGGGGGTTATTTCAGAATCGCTCATGTCATTCCCTTTTCTTGGCTCACAAATGTGTCGTTACGGACACCCTGCGCGGCAACCTGTCGTGTTTTTAATAAAAGGGGCCGTCATCCTGTTCCCCCTCTGCCGCATGACTGGCCGGAAAATACGCCTCTTATCGGGTAAGCACTTTGTTTCGTATCAAGTAAATGCCAATGCCGGGCTCTGCCAATCAGGCAGTGATCAAAAATGGGAAGTGGCGCGAAGAAATGAAAGAAAGGAAGGCAGCACTGAAAAAAGGCATAAAAAAAGCGCCCGCAGGCGCTTTTCAGTCAAACGTTGGCATCAGCCGATGTGGGTCGCGCCGCGCATATAAGGACGCAGCGCTTCTGGGATCTCAATGCGGCCATCTGCCTGCTGATAGTTTTCCAGCACGGCCACCAGCGTACGGCCAACGGCCAGACCGGAACCGTTCAGGGTATGCACTAGGCGCGGTTTCTTCTCGGTTTTGCTGCGGCAACGGGCTTGCATACGGCGTGCCTGGAAATCCCCCATATTGGAACAGGAAGAGATTTCACGGTAGGTATTCTGCGCCGGCAACCACACTTCCAGATCGTAGGTTTTCGTCGAACCAAAGCCCATGTCACCGGTGCAGAGCAGCACTTTGCGGTAAGGCAGGTTCAGCAGCTGCAACACCTTCTCTGCGTGGCCGGTCAACTCTTCCAGCGCCTGCATCGACTCTTCCGGACGTACGATCTGTACCATTTCGACTTTATCGAACTGGTGCATACGGATCAGGCCACGGGTATCACGCCCGTATGAGCCCGCTTCAGAACGGAAGCACGGAGTATGCGCCGTAAGTTTCAGCGGCAGCGACTCTTCTTCCAGGATCTCATCACGCACCAGGTTGGTCAGCGGGACTTCTGCCGTTGGGATCAGCGCATAGTTGCTGCTGGTGGACTCTTCTTCCAACGGTTTGGTATGGAACAGATCTTCACCGAATTTCGGCAACTGGCCGGTACCGTACAGGGTGTCATGGTTGACCAGATAAGGCACATACGCTTCCTGATAACCGTGCTGCTCAGTGTGCAGATCGATCATGAACTGTGCCAGCGCGCGGTGCAGGCGGGCAATCTCCCCTTTCATGACCACAAAGCGGGAACCCGTCAGCTTAACGGCTGCGGCAAAGTCCAGCCCGCCGGCCATTTCACCCAGCTCAACATGGTCACGTACCGGGAAATCATACTGGCGTGGTTCACCCCAGCGGCTGATTTCCTGATTTTCGCTGTCATCTTTGCCGTTAGGCACTGCATCATCCGGCAGGTTAGGGATCGCCAGGGCAATGTCACGAATTTCACTCTGCAGGGCATCCAGCTGCACTTTCGCGCTATCCAGTTTCTCACCCAGTACGTTTACTTCCTGGCGCAGAGGTTCGATATCTTCGCCACGGCCTTTGGCAGCACCGATCGATTTCGATCGTGCATTACGCTCAGCCTGAAGATTTTCGGTTTCGACCTGCAACACTTTACGGCGTTCTTCCAGCGCACGTAATTTTTCCACGTCGAGAGTGAAGCCCCTGCGAGCCAGTTTTTCAGCGACCGCGTCCAGCTCAGTACGCAGTAAATTGGGATCGAGCATGCTAATCCTGTGCTTGTAGTTATTGAATGATATGTAACGAAAGATACCGCGAATAATCGCGGTATCCTGACGGTAATAATGAGATAACCTTACCGCAAGCCACCCATCAGCGGTAGCGTTTTATCGGGCTATTTTGATCCTGTTCAGACAACCATGCCAGCTTTTCACCAATTTTACCTTCCAGCCCACGGCTGGTCGGGAAATAGTACTGGGTGGCCGCCATTTCAGGCGGGAAATAGTTCTCACCGGCCGCGTAGGCGTTGGGTTCATCATGCGCGTATCGGTACTCTGCCCCAAGCCCCATCTCTTTCATCAGCCTGGTCGGTGCGTTACGCAGATGCTCCGGCACGTCAAAATCGTTCTGTTCACGCGCATCACGCATTGCGGCTTTAAATGCGGTATACACAGCATTACTTTTCGGCGCGCACGCCAGATAAACAATGGCCTGCGCAATCGCCCGTTCGCCTTCAGCCGGGCCGACACGGGTAAAACAGTCCCAGGCGGCGATGGCAACCTGCATGGCGCGCGGGTCAGCATTGCCGACATCTTCGGACGCAATAGCCAATAACCGGCGCGCGACATACAGCGGATCCCCGCCGGCCGTAATAATCCGCGCATACCAGTACAGGGCGGCATCGGGTGCGGAGCCGCGTACGGACTTATGCAAGGCGGAGATCAGGTCATAATAGCGATCGCCTTTGTTATCAAAGCGGGCGCTGCGCTCACCGGAGACCTCTTTCAGCAGCGCCGGAGTCAGGGTACGTACCCCTTTCTTATCCGCCTCCGCCATATCTGCCATCATTTCCAGGCTGTTCAACGCCCGCCTGGCATCGCCGTTCACCAGTTCAGCCAGCATACGGCGTGTCTCATCCGGTACCACAATCTGCCGCCCGCCCAGCCCGCGTTTGTTGTCATTCATGGCCTGATCGATCACTTTTTCAATGTCGTCAGGCGTCAGCGCTTTCAGCAGATACACCCGCGCGCGGGACAACAATGCGGAGTTGAGTTCAAACGAGGGGTTTTCCGTGGTCGCGCCAATAAAGGTAATAGTGCCGTCTTCGATATGCGGCAGGAACGCATCCTGCTGGCTTTTATTGAAACGATGCACCTCATCCACGAACAAAATAGTGCGCCGCCCGGCATTGCGGTTTTGCCGCGCCCGCTCAATGGCTTCACGAATCTCTTTAATGCCGGACGTCACCGCAGAAATGCGCTCGACATCAGCCTGCCCATAACGGCCAATCAGCTCAGCCAGTGTGGTTTTGCCGGTACCGGGCGGCCCCCACAGGATCATAGAGTGCAGGTGACCGGCTTCAATGGCACGCGGCAACGGTTTGCCGGGGGCCAATAAATGCTGCTGGCCGATATACTCGGCCAGCGTTTCAGGCCGCATCCGTGCAGCCAGGGGTTGGAACTCGTTCTGTGAAAAATCGAGTGACAAATTACTCACGCGCACCTCACTGGCGCTGGTCGTCCAGCGTCACCCCCTTCGGCGGGGTAAATTTGAATTTCCCGGCATCAACAGCGCCATTCTGCTGAGTTTTCAGGTTATAGGCGCTGCGCTGCCCATCCTGCTCTACAGCGGTAAAGCTTTTGATCGTGCCGTCATTGGTCACGGTAATGGCGAACTGCTTCAGGTTGCCGTTGGCGGATTTCGGCGTCAGCTCAAAATTATCGCCCTGCTGTTTCACATCGTAGTTCGCCCAGTCGCTGCTGCTGTTACGGGTGATCAACATAAACGGCGTGTTACCGGTGGCGTTCTTCAGCCAGGTCGCCGTGACCTGCTCAACAAAAGGATTATAGAACCACAGTGTTTCGCCGTCAGAGACCAGCACGCTTTCGTCCGGGGATGTCATATGCCAGTTAAACAGATTCGGGCGTTTTACCCACAGTTCACCTTCGCCCTGCTGGACGTCAGATCCATCATCTGCGGTGACTTTCTGGGTAAAACTGGCGTGGAAACTGTTTACTTTGCCCAGGCGGCTTTTCAGATCGCTGCTGGCATCCGCCAACACGGAGGCTGAGGTAAATGCCGCCAACAGGCAGCCTGCTGCTAATAATTTTTTCATTCTGACCATGACCTCATACATTCCATGATTACCGGGACACACTAATGATTTCATTAGCTAAGTGGTGTAACTGTATCGGATTGTGGTTTGCCGCCGGTAGGTTATTTATCTCAAAACGCCTGCTTTTACGCTTCTTTGCATAAGGGCCGCGATGCGGCCCTTATCAGTGGAGAGATTACTCGTGCGGAGGCGGTGCCAGCACATCGCGGTTGCCGTTGTGCCCCGGCTCACTGACGATCCCCTGCGCTTCCATCTGTTCAATGATACGTGCCGCCCGGTTATACCCGATGCGGAACTGGCGCTGCACCCCGGAAATCGAGGCACGGCGCTTATCAATCACAAAAGCGACAGCCTGGTCAAACAGCGGATCCAGCTCCTCATCACTGTCAAGGCCACCGCCGCCCTCGCCCTCTTCAGCGCCACTGGTGATGCTGTCGATATAACGTGGGCGCCCGCGGGCTTTCCAGTCCTGTACCACGGCGTGCACTTCCTGATCGCGCACGAAGGCGCCATGCACACGCACCGGGATAGAGGAGTTAGGTGCCATATAGAGCATGTCCCCCATGCCCAGCAGAGACTCTGCGCCGCCCTGATCCAGGATGGTACGCGAGTCAATTTTACTGGAGACGGTAAAGGCGATACGCGTCGGGATGTTGGCTTTAATCAGGCCGGTGATCACATCCACCGATGGCCGCTGGGTAGCCAGCACCAGGTGAATACCGGCGGCACGCGCTTTTTGCGCCAGCCGGGCGATCAGTTCCTCAACCTTTTTACCCACGGTCATGATCAGGTCAGCAAACTCGTCAACCATCACCACGATGTAAGGCTCACGCTCCAGCACCGGTGGTGTGATGTCCATGCTGTCGGTGGGTTTCCAGAACGGATCGGGGATCGGGCGGCCCATTGCTTCAGCCTGGTCAACCCGCTCGTTATAGCCGGCCAGGTTACGTACCCCTAACGCGGACATCAGCTTATAGCGGCGCTCCATCTCGCCTACGCACCAGTTCAGCGCATTGGCCGCTTTCTTCATGTCTGTGACCACTTCGGTTAACAGATGAGGAATGCCTTCATAGACCGACAGCTCAAGCATTTTCGGGTCAATCATGATAAAGCGCACATCTTCCGGCTTCGCTTTATACAACATGCTGAGGATCATGGCGTTAACGCCCACAGACTTACCGGAACCCGTCGTACCGGCAACCAGCAAGTGCGGCATTTTCGCCAGATCGGCCACCACCGGCTGACCGGAAATATCTTTACCGAGCACCACAGAAAGCGGTGAAGGGTTGTCACGGAAGGCCGGGCAGTCCAGCACTTCGCGCAGATAGACCGTTTGCCGTTTGGTGTTCGGTAACTCCAGCCCGACATAAGGCTTGCCGGGGATCACTTCGACCACACGCACTGCAGACGTTGAGAGCGAGCGGGCCAGATCGCGTGACAGGTTGGAAATACGCGCGGCCTTCACGCCCGGCGCCAGATCCAGCTCAAAGCGGGTGATGACCGGCCCCGGCAGAATATCGACGACATCTGCCTTTACGCGGTAGTCAGCCAGGCTGGCTTCCACCAGCCGGGCTTTCTGCTCCAGCGCAAACATGTCGACCGGTGCCACTTCGGTAGGCGCAGCCGTCAGCAGATCCAGCGTCGGCAGCGGCGTAGTGGGCTTCTCCAGCGGCTGATCGTGACGCACCAGGAACGGGTGGAACAGGCTGTCCATTGCCGGTTTAGGGGTATCCTCAACCGGCGGCGAATAGGCCTCTTCCGGTTCTGCGCGATAAACCGGCTGCTCGGGTTGCCGTGCCGGTTGCGGTGCTTCCGGGCGATAAGCCGGGGTTGCCGGTTCAGGCCGGTAAGCGGCCGGTTCTGCCGGGCGGGCCGGTTCTGCCGGGCGGGCCGGTTGCGGCGCTTCCGGGCGGTAAGCCGGGGTTGCCGGTTCAGGCCGGTAAGCGGCCGGTTCTGCCGCACGGGCCGGTTGCGGCGCTTCCGGGCGGTAAGCCGGGGTTGCCGGTTCAGGTCGGTAAGCGGCCGGTTCTGCCGGACGGGCTGGTTGCGGCGCTTCCGGGCGGTAAGCCGGGGTTGCCGGTTCAGGTCGGTAAGCGGCCGGTTCTGCCGGACGGGCAGGTTGCGGCGCTTCCGGGCGATAAGCCGGGGTTGCAGGCTCTACATGGTAAGCAGGTGCCTGCTGCGGCGCCTGGTAAGCGGCCGGTGGCTGTTGAGCCGGCGCGTAGGCAGGCGGCGGCGTCACGGCGTCCGTCTCCGGCGGCAATGTAAACATCGGCTCTGACGAGGCATTATCCGTCAGGTCATCCGCCGGTGAGAAGGAGAACGCATTGGTGTTGCGGGCCATACTGGCCGCTGCCGCAGTCACCGCAGCTGACGCCACAGACGCGGCAGCCAGGCCGCTGCCCTGTCCCGCCGCAGGGCCAGACGGTGCCGCAGGCGGTGTGCTGCCGTAGCGCGCCTGTTCCCGCGCAGCGAAGGCGGTACGCAGGCTATCTTCATCTTCATGCAACGGTTCTGCCGCTGGTTGCGGCGCGGCGTCAGAGACCGTGTTATGCGGTGTGCTGTAACGCTGCTGCTGTTGCTCGGCAAACGCGCGGCTCAGGGCGGCCTCTTCATCGGCGTCCGCCTGCGCGACAGCAGGGGTTTCTTCCGCCTGATAACCGGCACCATAGCGTTGCTGCTGTTGCTCAGCAAATGCCGCACCCAGCGCCTCTTCATGAGCGGCATCCTCGCCATCATCTGAGGCGGCGGAGGCCTCACGGGCGGCCTGTTCTGCCTGGCGTTGTGACGGCAGTTTAATGCCATAAGACGCCAGTTCACGCCGGGTAGGGATACGTACCGGGTTTGGTCGCGGCAATTCCGGGCCAATGCCCTGTTTCACCTGCGGGTTGCTTTCACTCACCGCGCTGAACGCAGGCATAAAGGTCGCACCTGCTACAGACGCATCGTCTGCATCAGCCTGGCGTGATGCCCCGCCCAGTACGTTGCCGTTAGCCGGCAGATCGTCACTCTCCTGCTGAGCCGCTGAGAAATCGAAAGGTGAATGGGCCGTTTCCGCGTCCTGCCAGTTGCCAAGGCGCGGGCCTTCATCCTCATCGGCCAAAGGCTCAGGGCGGCCGCCGGTAAGGTGGGTCGGGGTGGGCGTGACCTGCGGCGGTGCCTCTGCCTCTTCCGGCAGTTCAAAGCGGTAGCGCGGCGGAGCCGGTTGCACGGCCTCAGCAGCGGCAACCACAGGCGTTGCATCCACCGGGTTTACCGGCGCGGCGGCAGGGGCCTGCGCCACCGGTGCCACGTGCTCAGCCGGAGCAGCCGGAGCAGCCGGAGCAGCCGGAGCAGCCGGAGCAGCCGGAGCAGCCGGAGCAGCCGGAGCAGCCGCGAGGGTAGCCGCAGACGGTGCGGAGAACAATACATCGTCGTCGTCCGCGGTGGTCAGCTGAGGCACGGGTTCCGCCGTGTCATGGCGCACAGCCGGCACGTCCGGCAACGCCTCTTCCTCGTCCTCATCATCATAAGGATCGTCATGGCGCGAGCGGTTGGTCATAAAGGTGGCCGCACCCAGCACGACCCCACCGATGCGTTCAGCAATCGTCAGCCAGGACCAGCCGGTAAACAGCGTAAAAGCGATCGCCCATACGCCGAGCAGGGCCAGCGTCGCGCCCATGCTGTTGACCCACGGCGTCAGCGCGTTGCTCAGCAGGCTGCCGATTACGCCGCCGGAGGCGAAGTAATAGAGATCATCGATGTTCAGCGCCGCCAGACCACAGGAGGTCAGCACCAGCGCCAGCACGCCGATAAGCCGCAGGGAAAGGGTGAAGTAATCGATGTATTCACTGCTGCCGCGCTGGCGGTAAGAGGCCCAGCACATCATCAGCATCAGGGGAGGAATGGCATAGGCAAACACACCAAAGGTGAAGAACAGCGTATCAGCCATCCAGGCACCGACTCCGCCACCCACATTATGAATCGGCTCATGCCACGCTGTCTGTGACCAACTGGGGTCAGAAGGATTAAAACTGAGCAGCGCTGCCATGAGATAAATCCCGAAAAGCGCAATAAGCACCAGCAAGGCTTCAAGTAACCGCCGGCTGCCGCTGACTTTTTTCAGGCCAAACTCTTTATCTTCTGTGTATTCCTGGCTCAAGAAAGGCTCTCCAGGTTCCTGTGAACTGAAATAGCAACAGCGCCGGGAACCCTTCCCGGCGCGTGGGCTGTATGGATAAACAGGAGTGTAGCGAATATATTCAGGTTTTGCACCTGCAGGTTTTACCGGGTCTTGATGACCAGACGGTTACTCTGTTTCACTTCTTCCATTACCACATACGTACGGGTGTCATTGACGCCCGGCAGGCGCAACAGCGTTTCGCCCAACAGTTTGCGGTAAGCGGACATATCCGGCACACGGGTTTTCAACAGATAGTCGAAATCCCCGGAGACCAGATGACACTCCTGGATATCTTCCAGCTTCTGAACTGCAGCATTGAATTGCTCAAAAACATCCGGCGCACCACGGTTGAGGGTGATCTCAACGAACACCAGCAGCGAGGCATCCAGATAATGAGGATTGAGCAATGCGGTATAACCATGAATGAAATTCTGCCGCTCAAGGCGACGGACACGCTCCAAACACGGCGTAGGGGATAACCCTACCCGTTTAGAAAGCTCGACGTTGGAGATGCGGCCATCCTTTTGTAATTCATTCAGGATGTTGCGATCTATGCGGTCGAGATCTTTTCCCGGTCGTTTTTTGTTGTCTGCCATTATTATTGTCTCTCTTCTGTCCTTCCCTGTCTTTACACACCCTGCCAACTTCATGTGTTAAGGGTTTGTCCCAAGCGAATACCCAATGCCTGTGTTTGCCGCCAGACACGACGCTCCACCCTTCCCGGCGCTTGCCTGTCAACCGGCACCGTTCAGTGATGAAATCTGGCTAACAGAAGAATTAATCGCTGAATATTCTGCCGGTGAGGCATGGCAGAACGCTTTGCGTGTGTTTAATTTCTTCTTGCAGAGATGTTTTCGCAAATGCGCAGCCGATTGTCAAAGTAAAAGAACCAAAATCAGAAGAACGTGCCAGATTAAAAAATAACCACAGGGCACTTTATAGTGGATTCCGCTGTACAGCAGCGCATCGGCCGGAAAGCATGAGCCGCGCCAACGCTTGATATCACAGCATTTATCACTGTCTTCCCTTTACACACCGCGTGGGACGCAGTCGATTGCTTTTTCACACATTTCCGTTTCTGACTAATTAAAAATAGGTAAAAACTATCAAACAAATTGATAACAACATCAGCGCACTCTTTTGTTAGCGAGATAATTTCCCTACAATCGCTTTCATTAGATTATTCCGCAGGCGGAGACGAAAATTCATGGATACAGTGAAACACAGTAAGTTGTTGATTCTGGGCTCAGGCCCGGCCGGTTATACCGCAGCAGTCTATGCGGCGCGTGCCAATTTGCATCCGGTTCTGGTGACCGGTATGGAGAAAGGCGGCCAGCTCACCACCACCACAGACGTCGAAAACTGGCCGGGTGATCCGGAAGGCCTGACCGGCCCGCTGCTGATGGAGCGGATGCATGAGCACGCAGCCAAATTCAACACTGAAATCCTGTTTGACCATATCCACAGTGTTGACCTGCAAACCCGCCCGTTCCGCCTCACCGGCGACAACGGCGTGTATACCTGTGATGCGCTGATCATTGCCACCGGGGCTTCCGCACGCTACCTGGGCCTGCCGTCTGAAGAAGCGTTCAAAGGCCGCGGCGTGTCTGCCTGCGCCACCTGTGACGGCTTCTTCTACCGTAACCAGAAAGTCGCGGTGGTCGGCGGCGGCAACACCGCGGTGGAAGAGGCGCTTTACCTCTCCAACATCGCCTCTGAGGTTCACCTGATTCACCGCCGTGACACTTTCCGTGCGGAAAAAATCCTGATTGACCGCCTGAACGAAAAAGTGGCCAGCGGCAACATCGTGCTGCACACCAACCGCACCCTGGATGAAGTGGTCGGCGATCAGATGGGCGTGACCGGCGTGCACCTGCGCACGGCGCTGACGGATGAGATCGAGAAAGTGGAGGTCGCAGGCGTCTTTATTGCTATCGGCCACAGCCCGAACACGGCGATTTTCAACGGCCAGCTGGAACTGGAAAACGGCTATATCAAAGTTCAGTCCGGCCTGCACGGCAATGCGACCCAGACCAGCATCCCCGGCGTCTTCGCCGCCGGTGACGTGATGGACCACAGCTACCGCCAGGCGATCACCTCCGCCGGTACCGGTTGTATGGCCGCCCTGGACGCCGAGCGCTACCTCGATGGACTGGCTGCGGCACAATGCAGCGCTGAGTAACCCGCACTGACTGATTTCTTTCAGAAAATTATGCGAAAAGGCGGCCTCCGGGCCGCCTTTCTATTTTCAGCCCGGCCACTGACGCGGTAACATGTGCGCGGTCGTGAAAATAGACCTTCAACGATCAGGGATTTGGCACCCGTGCCATATTTTTTCATGCGCTTATCTTTCCCGTCGGCCGGTATTGGCCGCTGCCGGTAATGCGCATGCCACCGCTATGCAGCCCTTTGCATGTTCTGTGCGGACAGATGGCCTGATGAATAAAACAAGACAACAAGAATTACTCCAGTGGCTCCGTCAACAGCGTGCGCCTGCGCGTCGCTGGCTGCAGGTGTCTATGCTGCTCGGCGTGTTCAGCGGCCTGCTGCTGCTGTTGCAGGCGGCCCTGATGGCGACCTTGCTGGATGCGCTTATCGTGCACGCTCTGCCGCGCGAATCCCTGCTGAAACTCTTCATCCTGCTGGCGGTGGCATTCCTGCTGCGCGGCCTGCTGGCGCTGATGCGTGAACGCGTGGGTTTCCAGTGTGGTGTGCAGGTGCGCCGGCTGATCCGCCAGCGTGTGCTCGACCGGCTGGCGCAGCTTGGCCCGGCCTGGATCAGCGGCAAACCGGCAGGCAGTTGGGCAACGCTCATCCTGGAACAGATTGACGATATGCAGGAGTATTATGCTCGCTACCTGCCGCAGATGTTTCTGGCAGGCATTATCCCGCTGATGATCCTGCTTGCGATTTTTCCGCTTAACTGGGCCGCCGGGCTGATTCTGCTGGTGACCGCCCCGTTGATCCCGCTGTTTATGGCACTGGTCGGGATGGGGGCCGCTGATGCCAACCGGCGCAATTTTGCCGCGCTGGCACGCCTGAGCGGCAATTTCCTCGACAGCCTGCGCGGCCTGGACACCCTGCGCCTGTTCCACCGGGCACATGCAGAGCGCCACGCCATCCGCCAGGCGTCAGAGTCTTTCCGGGCGCGTACCATGGAGGTGCTGCGGCTGGCCTTTCTCTCCTCCGCGGTGCTGGAGTTTTTTGCTTCGGTGTCGATTGCCGTCGTCGCGGTCTATTTCGGCTTCTCCTATCTCGGTGAGCTGCATTTCGGCAGCTACGGCACCGGCGTCACGCTGTTTGCCGGTTTTCTGGTGCTGATTCTGGCACCCGAATTCTTCCAGCCCCTGCGCGACCTCGGCACCTTTTACCATGCCAAGGCGCAGGCAGTCGGCGCCGCTGAAACGCTGGTCACCTTTCTGACCCGGCAGCCGGATGAGCGGGCACCGGGGCAAGGCGATACGCCGTTCAGCGCCGATGCACCGGTGAGCCTGGAGGCAGACGCGCTGGAGATCCTCTCGCCGGACGGCAACGTGCTGGCCGGGCCGCTGACTTTCCGGGTTGCGGCCGGTCAGCGCATCGCGATCGTCGGGTTGAGCGGGGCCGGGAAAAGCTCCCTGCTGAATGCCCTGCTCGGTTTCCTGCCCTACCGCGGCACGTTGCGGGTAAACCAGCAGGCCTTAGAGACGCTTGAGCCACTGAGCTGGCGGCAGCACATTGCCTGGGTCGGGCAAAACCCGCACCTCCCGGCAGCCACCGTGCGGCAAAATATCCTGCTGGGTAACCCGGAGGCAACGCCCGATGCGCTGCACACCGCCCTGGCGCGCGCTTACGTGGATGAATTTTTGCCGCTGTTGCCTGACGGCCTCGATACCCCCATCGGCGACCACGCGGCCCGCCTCTCTGTCGGGCAGGCCCAGCGGGTGGCCGTAGCGCGGGCGCTGCTGGCCCCCGGCCGGTTACTGTTGCTGGATGAACCCGCCGCCAGCCTGGACGCCCACAGCGAACAGCGGGTCATGGCGGCGCTTGGCGAGGCGGCCACACACCAGACCACATTGCTGGTTACGCACCGGCTGGAAGATACCCGGCAATGCGATGAAATCTGGGTAATGCAGCACGGCCAGATTGCCGAACGCGGCCACTACGATCACCTGTGCACTCAGGCGGGCCCCTTCGCCCGCCTGCTGGCCCAACGCAGCGGAGAACTCTGACCATGCGCCTGCTCTTGCCCTATCTCGCCCTTTACCGTCGCCACAGCGGCCGCATGTTGCTCGGCATCCTGCTGGCGATTGTGACGTTGCTGGCCAGTATCGGCCTGCTGGCCCTCTCCGGCTGGTTCCTGGCGGCGTCTGCCGTGGCCGGGTTCGCCGGGCTGTACAGTTTTAACTATATGCTGCCGGCGGCCGGGGTTCGCGGTGCCGCTATTTTCCGCACTGCCGGGCGCTATGCTGAACGGCTGGTCAGCCACGACGCGACTTTCCGCGTGCTCTCCCACCTGCGGGTGGACACGTTTTCCCGCATTATGCCGCTGTCACCCGGCGGGCTGGTGCGCTTTAAACAGGCGGACCTGCTTAACCGGCTGGTGGCGGACGTCGACACGCTGGACCATCTCTACCTCCGGGTGATCTCGCCGCTGGTCAGCGCGCTGGTGGTGATTCTGGTGGTGGCGGCCGGGCTGAGCTGGCTGGATCTCACCCTGGCCCTAACACTTTCCGGCATCATGCTGGCATTGCTGCTGCTGTTGCCGCTGATGTTCTACCGCGCCGGTAAACCGGTCGGCCGGGCGCTGACTACGTTGCGCAGCGACTACCGCATCCAGCTCACCGCCTGGCTTCAGGGTCAGGCGGAACTGGTGATTTATGGCGCCGGTGGCCGCTTCCGGCAGGCGCTGGACGCCACGGAGCAGCAATGGCAGCACCAGCAGCAGCAGCAGGCGATGCTGAGCGGGTTGGCGCAGGCGATCATGATCGGGGCCACCGGGCTGACGGTCACGCTGATGTTCTGGCTGGCAGCGGGCAGCATGGATTCCACAGGGGCGTTGATGGCGCTGGTGGTGTTCGCCACGCTGGCCGCGTTTGAAGCACTGGGGCCGGTCGCCGGGGCGTTCCAGCACCTTGGGCAGGTGATTGCCTCCGCCGGGCGGTTGCAGGCCATCACCGGCCAGCAGCCAACAGTGACGTTCCCGCCTCAGGGCGTGGCGGCGGCCTCACCCGCCCTGACGTTGGATAATGTCAGCTTTACTTACCCCGGCCAGCCGTTCCCGGTGGTGAAAGGCGTCACGCTACACGTGGATGCCGGGGAACATATCGCGCTGCTCGGCCGCACCGGCTGTGGTAAATCGACCCTGCTTCAGCTGCTGACCCGCGCCTGGGATGTGCAGGCCGGGAGCATCCAACTGGGCGGCCACCCGATTGCAGACTATGATGAAGCCACCCTGCGCCGCACTATGACGCTGGTGCCGCAGCGGGTGCATGTGTTCAACAGCACACTGCGTGACAACCTGCGGCTGGCCGCGCCGGAGGCGGAGGATGCCCGGCTGTCTGAGGTGCTGCATCAGGTCGGGCTGGGCGCGCTGCTGGAAAACAGCGGCCTGAACAGCTGGCTGGGTGAAGGCGGGCGGCCGCTCTCGGGTGGTGAGCAACGGCGGATAGGCATTGCGCGTGCGCTGTTGCATGATGCGCCGCTGGTGCTGCTGGATGAGCCCACCGAGGGGCTGGATGCCGAAACCGAACAGCAGATCCTGGCGCTGCTGCGCCGGCACTGCCGGGGTAAAACGCTGATCATGGTGACGCACCGCCTGCATGGCCTGCACCACCTGGATCGGATCTGCGTGATGGATGACGGTAAACTCCTTGAGCAGGGGTCGCATCACCTCCTGCTGGCGGCCGGCGGCCGTTATGCGCACTTCCAGCAACACCTGGCCTGATACCCGACAACGGAAATAAGGAGCGTTATGCGTGTCGTACAACTTTCGCCTCACTCGCTGTTATTTCCTCACGCGGAAAGCGCCTTGCGTGAGCCGAACGGGCTGCTGGCCGTCGGGGGTGATCTCTCCCCTGCCCGCCTGATGTCCGCTTACCGTTGCGGCATTTTCCCCTGGTTTAACCCCGGTGAAATGATTTTATGGTGGTCGCCCGATCCGCGTGCGGTGCTGTTCCCGGCGGATCTGCACATCAGCCGCAGTATGCGCCGCTTTCTGCGCCACTGCCCGTTCAGCTTTACCCTGAACCATGCGTTTAAGCAGGTGGTGGACGCCTGCGCCGAAGCACGCAGTGACGGCACCTGGATAGGGCCGCAGATTGCGCGGGCCTATCATCGGCTGCACCAGGAAGGGATCGCGCACTCCATTGAAGTCTGGCTGGGCGGCGAGCTGGTGGGCGGGATGTATGGCGTGGCGCAAGGCAGGCTATTTTGCGGCGAATCGATGTTCAGCCGCAGCACTAACGCCTCGAAGGCAGCGATGGTGGTGTTCTGCCACCATTTCACCGGGCACGGCGGCCAATTGCTGGATTGCCAGGTGCTGAATGACCATACCGCATCACTGGGTGCGACAGAGATCCCGCGCCGGGCATTTCTCGCCGCCTTACGGGAAATGCAGCAGCAAACCCTGGCGGAGGGGTGCTGGCAAAAGCAGGTATTATCGCTGCCGCCCACCCTGTTCACGCCTGCCGCATCCGGCCCGCGCCCTTGACAGGCCGCCCCGGCGGCGGCATTGGCTGAAATTAATTCCATGCCGGGCGCAGAAATGTGGTATCATTTTCTTTCACCATACCCCTGATTTATGTACATTTTTGGTTGCGTCTCCCACCATATCCGGTTTAACAACCACTTAGGGCGGAGCGAATGCCTCCTTTACATAATGTGGGTTTTTCGGCATTATCTTGCCGGTTAAAAACTAAGGTAGTAAAACCTAGAGGACTCGATGGCCAAAGAAGACAATATTGAAATGCAGGGTACCGTGCTTGATACGCTGCCGAACACCATGTTCCGCGTTGAATTGGAAAACGGACACGTGGTTACCGCACACATCTCCGGTAAAATGCGTAAGAACTACATCCGTATTCTGACGGGCGACAAAGTCACTGTTGAGCTGACCCCGTACGACCTGAGCAAAGGCCGCATTGTCTTCCGTAGCCGTTAATCGGCGCATCTCCCGCTGATCTATTCCGGCGAACAATCAGGGAATTTATCCCTTGCGCCCTTCCGGTTTCCGGTCAGGGCGTTTTGTTATGGATGCAATATGCGGTTTATGTCCCGGTAACGGCGATCGGCAGGTGAAAAAAAAGAGCGATCTGATGATCGCTCTTTTTGCATTCCGGCGGCCCGGTTTTCAGGCCACCGCAGTTATCGCAGGCTGACTCAGTGTACCGCCCCTTCCTCTTTGCGTTTTTGCGCGCTGAGGAATTCGTAAGTCAGTTTGTCTTCGTCTTTATCCAGCTCGACTTTCACCGATCCGCCGTCAACCAGGCTGCCGAACAGCAATTCGTTCGCCAGCGGTTTTTTCAGGTTTTCCTGCATCACACGCGCCATCGGGCGGGCACCCATCGCTTTGTCATAGCCTTTCACAGCCAGCCAGTCGCGGGCCTCGTCACTGACTTCCAGCGACACGCCTTTGGCATCCAGTTGCGCCTGCAGTTCGACGATAAACTTATCGACAACCTGCTGGATAACCTCGGTAGAGAGATGGTTGAACCAGATAATGTTATCCAGACGGTTACGGAATTCCGGCGTAAACACCTTCTTGATCTCTTCCATCGCGTCGGTGCTGTTGTCCTGATGGATCAGGCCAATCGACTTACGTTCGGTCTCACGCACCCCGGCGTTGGTGGTCATCACCAGGATCACGTTGCGGAAGTCCGCTTTGCGGCCGTTGTTATCGGTCAGCGTCCCGTTGTCCATCACCTGCAACAGCAGGTTGAAGACGTCCGGGTGTGCTTTTTCAATCTCATCCAGTAACACCACCGCATGCGGGTGCTTGATCACCGCGTCGGTCAACAGGCCGCCCTGGTCAAAGCCCACATAGCCCGGAGGCGCACCAATCAACCGGCTGACGGTGTGGCGCTCCATATACTCGGACATATCAAAGCGCAGCAATTCGATGTCCAGCGCTTTGGCGAGCTGCACCGTGACCTCGGTTTTCCCGACCCCGGTCGGCCCGGCGAACAGGAAAGAACCTACCGGTTTGCGGTCCTGGCCCAGCCCGGCGCGGCTCATCTTGATCGCTTCGGTCAGCGCCCCGATGGCCGGATCCTGGCCGAACACCAGCATCTTCAGGCGATCGCCCAGATTGCGCAGCACATCGCGGTCACTGGCGGAGACGGTTTTCTCCGGGATACGGGCGATACGTGCCACCACAGACTCGATATCACCGACGTTAACGGTCTTTTTGCGCTTGCTCACCGGCATTAACCGGCTGCGCGCGCCCGCTTCATCGATGACGTCAATCGCCTTGTCCGGCAGGTGGCGGTCATTGATGTATTTCACGGACAGCTCCACGGCGGCCCGCACCGCTTTCGCGGTATAGCGCACGTCGTGGTGGGCTTCATACTTGGTTTTCAGCCCGTTGATGATCTGCACCGTCTCTTCAACTGACGGCTCGGTGATATCAATTTTCTGGAAACGACGCGCCAGCGCACGGTCTTTTTCGAAAATATTGCTGAATTCCTGATAGGTGGTGGAGCCAATCACACGGATCTTACCGCTCGACAGCAGCGGTTTGATCAGGTTAGCCGCATCCACCTGGCCGCCGGAGGCCGCACCGGCCCCGATGATGGTGTGGATCTCATCGATAAACAGGATGCTGTTCTTGTCCTGCTCCAGCTGTTTCAGCAAGGCTTTGAAGCGTTTCTCGAAATCACCGCGGTATTTGGTGCCGGCCAGCAGCGAACCGATGTCCAGCGAATAGAGGGTGCAATCCGCCATCACTTCCGGCACATCACCCTGCACAATGCGCCACGCCAGCCCTTCCGCGATGGCCGTTTTACCGACACCGGACTCCCCCACCAGCAGCGGGTTGTTTTTACGGCGGCGGCACAATACCTGGATAGCACGTTCGAGTTCTTTGTCGCGGCCGATCAGTGGGTCAATGCCCCCGACGCGCGCCAGTTGGTTCAAATTGGTGGTGAAGTTTTCCATACGGTCTTCCCCTGCCGGCTGCTCTTCGTTGACCGGGTTTTCCGCATTGGGAGCCTGGCCCGGTTCGTCTTTGCGCGTGCCGTGGGAAATGAAGTTCACCACGTCAAGGCGGCTTACGTCATGCTTGCGCAGCAGATAAGCTGCCTGCGACTCCTGTTCGCTGAAGATAGCGACCAGGACGTTTGCGCCGGACACCTCGTTCCGCCCGGAGGACTGAACATGAAACACGGCACGTTGCAGCACGCGCTGGAAGCTGAGCGTAGGTTGCGTGTCGCGCTCCTCTTCGCTGGCGGGCAGGGTTGGCGTCGTCTGTTCGATGAACGCTTCCAGCTCCTGACGCAACGCCACCAGGTCGACTGTGCAAGCCTCCAGGGCCTCCCGCGCCGCAGGGTTGCTCAGTAGCGCAAGCAACAGGTGCTCCACGGTCATAAACTCATGTCGGTGCTCGCGCGCCCTGGCGAAAGCCATGTTGAGACTGAGTTCCAGTTCTTGATTGAGCATAAGCACCTCCCCAATAGATTGCCCTTTCAGGCTTTTTCCAGCGTACAAAGCAACGGATGCTCGTTCTCCCTCGCGTAGCGATTCACGTGCGCGACCTTGGTCTCAGCCACTTCGGCGGTAAACACGCCGCAAATGGCTTTTCCTTTATAGTGCACCGTGAGCATCAGTTGCGTTGCACGTTCAATATCATAAGAAAAGAACTTTTGAAGAACGTCAATCACAAATTCCATGGGCGTGTAATCGTCGTTGTTAAGTATAACTTTATACATAGATGGCGGTTTTACCGCATCCAACTGCTGATCCTGGATTAAGTGCTCAAAATTTAGCCAATCCTGATTATTACCCATTGCTTGCCCGTCATCAATTGTCTGGTCTGAATGCCCGCCCGATGGCGGGAGCTCTGCTTACAGCGTACACGCTTTAGCCCCTATTTTACCATCTCCGGACGCCCGCTGCCGCCCTGTATGGCCTTCCGGTCTGCCGGGCGGCGCGTATAAATTTTAGCCGTGGAAAGCGAATAGCGTTACCTGCTTCAAACTTTAAACAACTGGTCAGCCAGAGCAAAAGCCCTTCCCTTGACGTGCCCGGCTATTCCTCTAGAGTGTAAAATCGTGAGCTGATGGAGTTTTAATCAATCAGCCTTCACTCGCAAAAAATCTTACCTCACCTACCTACAGAATAAACACGCGAGGGATGTAGAAGCATGGAGACGGGTACAGTCAAGTGGTTCAATAATGCCAAGGGCTTTGGTTTTATCTGCCCGCAAAATGGCGGTGAAGATATCTTTGCCCATTATTCCACCATCCAGATGGAGGGTTATCGAACGCTGAAGGCGGGTCAACAGGTCAGTTTCGATGTCCACCAGGGGCCGAAAGGTAACCATGCGAGCCTCATCATACCGCAGGTCAGCGAAGCCGTTGCCTGACCACCCGCAAGGATTGAGCCCTTCACATGCCAGTCACTCCCGACTGGCATTTTTATAAATGGGGTTGCCTGCCGCACTTTCAAGGTCAATTCTTAACCTTTTTCTTACCGTTTGGCTAACAGATTTCACGCGCCCCGCACAGTTTCATTACCCCTTTGTTTGCTGAGCGGTTAATCCGCATGGCCGCGCGCCAGCCGCACCACGCGGTCAAACATCTGCCGTAACAATGGCGGCATCGCTTCCGGCCCGCGCTGGCCGGCCGCCAGCGCCACTTCAATCGCCAGGTCAGGTTTGGAACTGCGCTGGATGGCCTTATGGATAATACGCCGGGCGGGCATCGGCACCTTGTCCGGCAACCCGGCCACCCGGTGGTAGACGTCAGCGAACCCGTGGTGATAGAGGAAATGCTCCATGTCCGCGGCCGGTAATGCCGTGAGCCGGTGGTGCTCACTCTCCCCGGCGCGCCCGGCCATGTCACGGGCGGTCGCCACATACTTTTTCCCGGCCTCGTCACCGTCCACCATCGCGTACCACTCAATGCCCATCTGCCGGGCAAACTTCAGCAGCGGGCGCAGGCCGCATTGGGCGAATTCGATCACCTTGATCCCTTCTGCCTCAAAATGGCACCCGCACTGGCGCGCCAGCTGGCTCAGGATCCAGACCTCCGTTTCCCCTTCCACCAGCAGCCAGCAGCGGGCAAACAGCGCCGAGGGCCGGTTAGTGCGGATATGGAACGCAAGCTTGCGGCTGTCTGCCGGGTTGAGGCCCTCCGGCCCCAGGCGATAGGCGGCGACGCGCCCCGGCTCGCGCACCAGCCGGGTCACCTCCTCCATCGGCGTCAGTGAGATCAGTTCACCGGAATTGGTGGTGGTCAGCCGTTGCAGCGGCAACTGGTTCAGCAGTTGCCAGGCCACTGACAGCATGATCGGGTGCAGCCGGGTTTCCGGGTCTTCGATCAGCAGCAGCGGCCGTGCGCCCGGTGCCAGCCGCACCGCCCCGCGCGCCTGTAATAAAGTCGAGAAGATGCCGAGCAGGATCAGGCGCGTGCTGCGGCCTTCCGGCGCGCCGACTACCCGGTTCAGGGCATCGAGCGAGTGCCAGGCCTGTTTTGGCTCCGGTTGCCGCACGCTGCCGCGTGTCGCCACCGGGCCGGCTGCGCGGTGCTGCTCGGCAAAATAGTGCTCCAGCAATTGCCGCATCGCCGTCACGCCCTGCTCAAGCGCCTGATCGCTCAGCATATGCGGGCTGCGACCCAGTTGCCGCGTCAATACGCCGATCTGGCGGGCCGCGGCCTGCTGTTGCGTCTCTGTCTGCGGGCTGTCCGGCCCCGGCAGCAGGGCTTTGCCGCGTAACCGGCCGAGAAAGCGCGCATCGCGCAGACGCAACACCGGGTGCAAATGTGCCAGCGTCAGGGCCAGCGTGTCGATGTCCGGCAGCGACAGCGGCTCACCCTGCGGATCCAGAAAACGCCGCCAGGTCAGCACGGTGCCGTCATCTGCCAGCTCGCCTTCCAGCTGGTAATAAAGGCGGCGGCAGCCGCCGGCACCCGGCACCGCCGCGGCGGCCAGCGCCCGGTAACGCGGCTGCCGCAGCTGGCCCGGTGCCGTTTCCGCAAAGCGCAACAGCACCTGCAACCGGCGTTCGCGCGCCTCCTGTTCCCCGGCAGGAAAATGGAAATCCCCGGCGGTAAAGTGGTAGAGCTGCGGCTCCGGTGACAGCAACAGCGTCAGCGCATCCAGCAGGCTCGACTTGCCCCAGGCATTTTCACCAATCAGCAGCGTGCTGCCCGGCAGTGTGCCGCCTGATAACGGTAACGACAGCCGGTTAATGCCGCGAAACCCGGTAATCTCAATCTGCTCCAGAATCATGGGTACGCCTCCCGCGTTTTTCCTGTGCCTGAGCATGACCAAAAAAGCAGCGCAGGGTCAAGCGGATAGCGCAAGAGATGCAGCAAAGGCGGTCATTTTACCCACCCGTGAACAGTGGGCCGCGTGTTGCAGCCTTGCGTTAATCCTGGCCGTTTATCTGCCCAGGCGTGTTAATTGTTCTGGTGCTCCGCCTTTTTCCGCTTTTGCAGCAGGCACCCGCCTGCCGCACGCCCATCGTCTATGCTTAGCTGTGCAGAAAAAATGTGAAAGGGATCTCATTTGGCAGATCCACGCCATCAGCAACTTGGACATTGGGGGAAAGCGATGAAACAGACTGTGGCCGGTTTACTGGCAAAGACACTGGAAAAAGCGGGCGTGAAACGTATCTGGGGCGTCACCGGCGACTCCCTGAACGGGCTGAACGACAGCCTGAACCGCATGGACACCATCGAGTGGATGGGCACCCGCCATGAAGAGGTCGCGGCTTTCGCGGCCGGGGCAGAAGCACAGCTCACCGGCGAACTGGCGGTGTGCGCCGGGTCATGCGGGCCGGGCAACCTGCACCTGATCAACGGGTTGTACGACTGCCACCGCAGCCACGCGCCGGTGCTGGCGATTGCCGCGCATATTCCTTCCAGCGAAATCGGCAGCGGCTATTTTCAGGAAACCCACCCGACGGAGCTGTTCCGCGAATGCAGCCACTATTGTGAGCTGGTGACCAACCCGGAACAGTTGCCGCAGGTGCTGGAGATTGCGATGCGCAAGGCGATCCTCAACCGCGGCGTATCGGTCATTGTGTTGCCGGGCGACGTGGCGCTGAAACCGGCCCCGGAAGAGGCCCGTATCGCCTGGAACGCCCCGCAGGTGCCGCTGATGCTGCCGAACATCACTGAGCTGGATACGCTGGCGGAAGTGCTGAACCGCTCGAAAAACATCACCCTGATGTGCGGCAGCGGCTGTGCCGGGGCGCATGATGAAGTGGTGCAACTGGCAGAGACGCTGAAAGCGCCGATTGTGCACGCGATGCGCGGCAAAGAGCACCTGGAGTGGGACAACCCCTATGACGTCGGCATGACCGGGCTTATCGGCTTCTCGTCCGGCTATCAGGCGTTAATGAACGCCGACACCGTGGTGCTGCTCGGCACCCAGTTCCCCTACCGCGCCTTCTACCCGACCGACGCGACCATCATTCAGGTTGATATCAACCCCGGCAGCATCGGCGCGCATTGCAGTGTCGATCTGGCGCTGATGGGTGACATCCACACCACCCTCACCGCGCTGTTGCCGAAACTCACGGTGAAACAGGATCGCCGCTTCCTGGACAAGGCGCTGGCGCACTACCGCACCGCCCGTAAGGATCTGGATGCACTGGCAGTGCCCACGCCGGGCAAGCCGATTCACCCGCAATACCTGACCCAGCAGCTCAGCCGCCACGCCACCGAAGACGCCATCTTTACCTGTGACGTCGGCACACCGACGGTATGGGCAGCGCGTTACCTGGAAATGAACGGCAAACGCCGCCTGCTCGGCTCCTTCAACCACGGCTCGATGGCGAACGCGATGCCGCAGGCGATCGGCGCGCAGGCCACCGCCCCGGACAAACAGGTGATCGCCCTGTGCGGCGACGGCGGGTTCGCCATGCTGATGGGGGATTTCCTGACGCTGGCGCAGAAAAAATTGCCGGTGAAAGTGGTGGTGTTCAACAACAGCTCACTGGGCTTCGTGGCGATGGAGATGAAGGCCGGCGGCTACCTCACCGACGGCACTGAGCTGGAGAACCCGGACTTCGCCGGCATTGCGCAGGCGTGCGGCGTCAAGGGCATCCGCGTCACTGAGGCTGCCCAGCTCGACACAGCGATTGAAGCGGCGCTGGCCCACCCCGGCCCGGTGCTGCTGGATGTGGTCACCGCCACGCAGGAACTGGCGATGCCGCCGTCCATCAAATTTGAACAGGCCAAAGGCTTCAGCCTCTACATGTTGCGCGCCATCATCAACGGCCGCGGCGACGAGGTGATGGAACTGGCCAAAGAGAACCTGATCCGCTGATCCTGCCGGACAGGGCGCACTGCCCTGTCCTTTTCCCGCTGATTTTCATCTGGCCTGCCGCGCCATTCTGGTTATGATGGGGTTTCCCCACGCCCGTTGCCGACGCAGCCGGGCGCGTCCGTTTACCGCCCCGAAGAAGGAAAGTGAGTGTGATTGATCTGCGCAGCGATACCGTAACCCGCCCGACTGCCGCCATGCGGCAGGTGATGGCCCAGGCTGACGTCGGTGATGACGTTTATGGCGATGATCCCTCCGTGAACGCGCTGGAAGCGCAGGTGGCTGAACGCGCCGGTAAAGCGGCGGCGCTGTTCCTACCGACCGGCACCCAGGCCAACCTGGTGGCGCTGCTCAGCCACTGCCAGCGCGGTGAGGAGTACATTGTGGGCCAGAAGGCGCACAACTACCTGTATGAGGCGGGCGGCGCAGCGGTGCTCGGCAGCATCCAGCCACAGCCTCTCGACGCCGCTGAGGACGGCACCCTGCCGCTCGACAAGGTGATCGCCGCGATCAAGCCGGATGACATTCACTTTGCGCCGACCCGGCTGCTGAGCCTGGAAAACACCCATAACGGCAAGGTGCTGCCGCTGGCGTACCTGCAACAGGCCTGGCAACTGACGCGGGAGCGCGGGCTGGCGCTGCACATTGACGGCGCGCGCATCATGAACGCCGCCGTGGCGCTCGGTGTGGAGCTGGAGGCGATCACCCGCTACTGCGACAGCTTCACCCTCTGCCTGTCGAAAGGGCTGGGCACGCCGATGGGCTCCCTGTTGTGCGGCCCGGCGGAGTATATCGCCCGCGCCCGCCGCTGGCGCAAAATGACCGGCGGCGGGATGCGCCAGATCGGCATCATGGCGGCGGCAGGCAGTTACGCGATGGAACACCATGTGGCGCGGTTGCAGGAAGACCACGACAACGCCCGCTGGCTCGAGCAGCAACTGCGCGCGCTCGACGTGGAGATTGTGGCACCCGGCGCGCAGACCAACATCCTGTTCGTGCGCCTCAGCGACACCCGCGCCGCCGCCCTCGGCCCGTGGATGCGTGAGCGCGGCGTGCTGCTCAATGCCGGGCCGGTAACGCGGCTGATCACCCATCTGGATGTCACGCGCGACCAGCTTGGGCAGGTGGTCAACCTGTGGAAAGCCTTCCTGGCGGAACACGCCTGACCCTGAGCCGCCGCCCTGCGGCGGCTTTTCTGCCCTTTGCTATACTCACCCCCCTGACAGGCAGGGACTCCCCGTGTGGCGGGCGGCACGCGGTTTTCCCCAGGACGCGCAATTCCTCCCTATAAACCGGGCAGCGCGGCTTATTTTTCAGCCGGTTGCGCGCCTTTCATCACGGCGTTCCGCTATTGGGATTGCCTGCCGCACATTTTCCAGAAAGAATGGCACCCTCTTTGCTATGGGGACAGGCCTCCTGCGCATCACGGGTTTGGTGGGATAAGTATTTATGACGTTTTTGGTAACCGGGGCAACCAGCGGTTTGGGCAGAAATGCCGTGGATTTCCTCCTGCAACAGAGGATCCCGGTGCGGGCGGCCGGCAGCCATGCGGCGATTGGCGCACTGCTGGCAAAACGCGGTGCGCAGTTTATTCCGGCAGACATGAACAACCTGGTGTCATCCCAGGCGCGGGCAATGCTGACCGAAGTAGACACCTTATGGCACTGTTCCGGCTTTTCCGCCCCGTGGGGTGCGGAGGAGGCGTTTGAGCTGGCCAACGTGCGGGCCACCCGCCGTCTCGGCGAGTGGGCGGCGGCGTATGGCGTACGCAACTTCGTTCATATCTCGTCACCGGCGATCTATTTCGATTTCCATCACCACCGCGACATCCGGGAAGATTTTCGCCCGCAGCGCTTTGCCAATGCGTTTGCCCGCAGCAAAGCGGCCGCCGAGGAGGTGATTCAGCATCTGGCGCAGGCCAACCCCCAGACCCATTTCACCATCCTGCGGCCGCAGGGCATGTTCGGCGCGCATGACAACGTGCTGCTGCCGCGCCTGTTGCAGATGATCCGCCACGGTTCATTGCTGTTGCCGCGCGGCGGCGATGCGCTGGTGGACATGACGTATGTGGAGAACGTGGTGCAGGCGATGTGGCTGGCGACGGAGAACAGCAACACCCCGTCCGGCCGGGCGTATAACATCACCAACCAGCAACCGCGCCCGCTGCGCACCATTGTGCAGCACCTGATGGCGTGCCTGGATATGCCGTGCAAAATCCGCTCAGTGCCCTACACCCTGCTGGATGTGATGGCGCGCGGCATGGAGCGGCTGAGCGCCGGTAACCATAAAGAACCGGCGCTGACCCACTACAGCGTCGCCAAACTCAACTTTGACCTGACGCTGGACACCCGCCGCGCGCAGGAGGAGCTGGGCTACCGGCCGCGGGTGTCACTGGACGAGGGTATTTTGCGCACCGCCAACTGGCTGCGCGAACACGGCAAACTGCGCGGCCTGCCGGCCTCCGGCAAATAGTGCCGCCCGGCCGGGTCAGCGGCCGGGCGGGTATTGCGCCAGCAAGGCCCTGGCAATCGCCTCACTCTCCGCATCCGGCAGGCCACGGTAGTCTGCCGGGCGGAAATGCATCTGAAACGCAGCGATCACCTGCCGCTGCGCCGCATCATCCATGCCTTCCGTCACCGGGTAACCGTATGCCGCCAGCAAGGCCAGCAACCGCGCCTGCGCCACCGGTTCCCCCGGCGGCCGCCCCTGTAAATAGCCACTGACCCGCGCCGGGTCGGGCCACGCGCCGATGCCCGCCGCCGCCAGCGCCTGCCACGGGAAGCAGGGGCCGGGATCCTGCTTGCGCTGCGGTGCGATGTCCGCATGGCCGACCACATTCTGCGGGGCAATCTGGTAGCGCTTTACAATCTGCCCGGCCAGCTCCGTCAGGGCCGCGATTTGCGCAGGCGGGAACGGGTACCAGCGGCGGCCCAGCAGTGTGCGCCGGAAGCCGGGGTTTTCCAGTTCAATGCCCACCGAGGTGTCATTAAGGTTGGTGCGATCGCGCCAGCCGCTGGCCCCGGCGTGCCAGGCGCGCGCCTGCTCCGGCACCAGTTGCCACACCACCGGCTTACCGCCCCGCTGCGGCGGCGCGGCCGGGATCAGGTAATGGGCGCTGACGTGCTCCTCGGTGAGGGTCGCCAGTGCGGTGGGAAAATCCCCGGCGGTGTAGTGGATAACCAGAAAGCGGATGCGCTGGTCCACACCGCGCGCCGGGGCGGAGCGCTCCAGCAACAGGTTGCCGCTGGCAGCCATGCCGGGCGGCACCGGTTGCCGGCAGGCGCTGAGCAGCAGCACCGGCAACAGCAGCAGCAGGCGCATTATCACGCGCCGCGCGCCACCTTCACCGCCGTGCCGGTCACGCTGACCATCAGCATACTGCTGTCTTTGCCCACCGTTTCATAATCGATGTCGATACCGACCACCGCGTTGGCACCCAGCTCTTTGGCCTGCTGCTCCAGCTCGCGGAAGGCGATCTGGCGCGCTTTGCGCAACTCTTTTTCGTACGCGCCCGAGCGGCCGCCGACGATGTCCCGCACACCGGCAAAGAAATCGCGGAAAATATTGGCACCCAGAATCGCCTCGCCGGTCACGACGCCGCTGTATTCCGTGATGGTAAAGCCTTCCAGTGAGGGGGTGGTTGAAAATTGCATCATGCACTCCTTAAGCAAGGAAAGCGGCAGGCACCCGGCTCCGCAGCCAGAAACCATGCAGCAGTGAAAATCACATTTATACTAAGCTAAAGAGTTCATGGCAGAAACGTTCAATAAGGTAATGAAATGAAAAATAACATGATCGCCGCTGTGTTGCCGCTGGCCCTGTTACTGAGCGCCTGTACCACGCCCGTTGAACCGGCTTTCCAGCCCCAGGAGAACGGCAGCCACGCGGCCGCCTGTGTGGAGGGCGGGCCGGACGAGGTCGCCCAGAAATTCTATGATTTACGCATTCGCCAGCGCAGTAACGGCATTCCCTCCGCCACCGCGCTGGACGCCTACCGCCCTTACCTGAGCAATGCGCTCTATACCGCGCTGCGCGAGGCGGGCCAGGGCAAACGGGTGGATGTGGCCGCCACGCCGAATGAAAACACCGGCTTCAGCGATGGCGACCTCTTCTCCAGCCTGTTTGACGGCCCGACCGATGCCGCCGTCGCCACCGCGTCCACCATCCCGAACCGCGACGCCCGCAACATCCCGCTGCGCGTCAACCTGGTCAACCAGAAGCCCGGCAGTGACACCGCCACCCAATGGCAGGATGAAATCCTGATGATCCGTGAAGGGCAGTGCTGGACAGTGGATGACATCCGCTACCTGGGGCCGTGGGAATTCGCCTCCAGCGGCACACTGCGGCAGGTGCTGGAGAACCGCTGATCCAGACGCCCTGCACTGTTTGGGTCGCTAATGAATTGATTTTGCGCGGCATGTCCGGTTTCCGTTCACATTTCGCGCAAAACAAGCAAATTCGCTACCCTAAATGGCAGCAGGGCGACAAATGCCCCCAGCCGTCCGGCAATACCGCATCTTGTGCTGCGCCTCCCCGCCCTCCAGGGTGATAAATAAATTTTAACGCACAATGATTGCATAACTATTCTGTGGAAGTTAACATTTGCGGCATCAATTGCTATTCAGATTCAGCGCATGAGTATTCAACTTAACGGCATTAACTGCTTTTACGGCGCGCATCAGGCGCTGTTCGACATCACGCTCTCGTGCCCGGCCGGAGAGACGCTGGTGCTGCTCGGGCCGAGCGGTGCCGGTAAGAGTTCGCTGCTGCGGGTGCTCAACCTGCTGGAGATGCCGCGCGCCGGCCAGCTCCAGATTGCCGGCAACCAGTTTGATTTTGCCCGTGCGCCGGGCGAAAAGGCGATCCGTGAACTGCGCCAGAACGTCGGCATGGTGTTCCAGCAATACAATCTCTGGCCGCACCTGACGGTGGTACAAAACCTGATTGAAGCGCCCTGCCGGGTGCTGGGGCTGAGCAAAGCGGACGCGATGGCGCGGGCGCAGAAACTGCTCGACCGGCTGCGGCTGAATGACTACGCCGACCGCTTCCCGCTGCACCTTTCCGGCGGCCAGCAACAGCGGGTGGCGATCGCCCGTGCGCTGATGATGGAGCCGCAGGTGCTGCTGTTTGACGAACCGACCGCCGCCCTTGACCCGGCGATTACCGCACAAGTCGTGAATATCATCCGTGAGCTGGCCGGAACCGGCATCACGCAGGTGATCGTGACCCACGAGGTGGAAGTGGCACGCAAGACCGCCAGCCGCGTGGTGTACATGGAGAATGGCCGCATCGTGGAACAGGGTGATGCCGGCCGCTTTACACAGCCGCAAACCAGCGCGTTTGCCAGTTATCTTTCCCACTAGGATTGTCCGGAGTTTGCCATGAAAAACGTCTTATTCGCCGCGGTGCTCGCGGGCCTCAGCCTCTCTGCCACTGCGGCGGACAACATCCGCTTCGCCACCGAAGCCTCCTACCCGCCGTTTGAATTCATGGATGCCAACAACACCATGCAGGGCTTTGATATCGATCTGGCCAAAGCGCTCTGCCAGGAGATGCAGGCTAACTGCACCTTCACCAACCAGGCGTTTGACAGCCTGATCCCAAGCCTGAAATTCCGCCGGTTTGACGCGGTGATCTCCGGTATGGACATCACGCCGGAGCGGCTGAAGCAGGTGGCGTTCACCAAACCTTATTATGACAACTCTGCATTATTCATCGCCCAGAAAGGCAAGTTCGCGGACCTTGCAGCGCTGAAAGGCAAGCGCGTAGGTATGCAGAACGGCTCGACCCACCAGAAATTCCTGACCGAGAAACACCCGGAAATTACCCCGGTGCCGTATGACAGCTACCAGAACGCGGTGCTGGACCTGAAAAACGGCCGCCTGGACGCGGTATTCGGTGACACGGCGGTGGTGAACGAGTGGCTGAAACAGAACCCGAACCTGGGCGCAGTGGGGGATAAAGTCACCGACGCCGCCTACTTCGGCACCGGCCTCGGCATCGCCGTACGCCAGCAAAATACCGAGCTGCTGACCAAACTGGACGCCGCACTGGCGAAAGTGAAACAGGACGGCACCTACCAGACCCTCTACCAGAAATGGTTCACGCAGTAATCTGCCGCGATGACTGAATTCCAACCGTTACTCAGTGCCGCCGGGATGACCGTCGGCCTGGCACTTTGCGCACTGCTGCTCGGGCTGGCGCTGGCGATGCTGTTTGCCGTCTGGGAATCGGCACGCTGGCGTGCGGTCAGCTGGCTCGGCACCGGGCTGGTGACGCTGCTGCGCGGGCTGCCGGAAATCCTGGTGGTGCTGTTCATCTACTTCGGCTCCTCGCAGCTGCTGCTGATGCTGTCAGACGGCTTCACGCTCAACCTCTTCCTGTTCCAGGTGCCGGTGCAATTGCCGATTGAGAACTTTGAGGTCAGCCCGTTCCTGTGCGGGGTGGTGGCGCTGGCGCTGTTGTATGCCGCCTACGCCTCGCAGACGCTGCGCGGCGCGCTGAAAGCGGTGCCGCACGGCCAGCGGGAGTCGGGCCAGGCGCTCGGCATGAGCAAGTCTGCGATCTTCTTCCGGCTGGTGATGCCGCAGATGTGGCGGCATGCGCTGCCCGGCCTCGGCAACCAGTGGCTGGTGCTGCTCAAAGACACCGCGCTGGTGTCACTGATCAGCGTCAATGACCTGATGTTGCAGACCAAAAGCATCGCCACCCGCACGCAGGAGCCGTTTAACTGGTACCTGATTGCCGCGGCGATCTATTTGGTTGTGACCCTGTTCAGCCAGTTTATCCTGCGGCGCATTGAACAACGCACCACCCGTTTTGAGCAGAGGCCGCACTGATGCTTGAGTATTTACCTGAGATCCTCAAGGGGTTGCACACCAGCCTGACGCTCACGGTGGCGTCGCTGATTGCCGCGCTGGTGCTCTCCCTGCTGTTTACCCTGGTGCTGTCTTTGAAAACGGCGGTGTTAAGCCCACTGGTGCGGGTCTACATCACGCTGTTTACCGGCACGCCGCTGCTGGTGCAGATTTTCCTGATCTACTACGGGCCGGGGCAGTTCCCGTCCATCCAGCACTATCCGTGGCTCTGGAGCCTGCTCTCCCAGCCGTGGCTCTGCGCGGTGCTGGCGCTGTCGCTGAACAGTGCCGCCTACACCACCCAGCTGTTTTACGGCGCGGTGCGGGCCATCCCGGCCGGGCAGTGGCAATCCTGCGAGGCGCTGGGCATGTCGAAGATGCAATCGCTGCGCATTCTGCTGCCGTTTGCCTTCAAGCGCGCCCTCTCCTCATACTCCAACGAAGTGGTGCTGGTGTTTAAAAGCACGTCGCTGGCCTACACCATTACGCTAATGGAAGTGATGGGCCACAGCCAGCTGCTGTATGGCCGCACCTATGATGTGATGGTGTTTGGCGCAGCGGGCATCGTTTATCTCTGCGTCAACGGCCTGCTGACGCTGCTGATGCGGCTGGTGGAACGCCGGGCGCTGCGGTTCGAACAGCGCAATTAACCCCCCAGGGGCGACCGGTTCGCCCCTTTTTTTCGGCCCGCAAACCCTGTTTTCCCGCCTACAGACTCTCCCCTTGTGCAAAATTCACGCACTTATTTAATTTTTTAAGCGAATTTATTGCATAATAATTCATTTGATGTCAGCGTAAGGGGTATCCCGGCAGGGGTGGCCCGGCACGTTCCGCCCGCTTGCGCCCTGCTCCGTGGGAACCCAACAGATAACAATAAAGGAGTGCCACCATGAAAAAATTGCTGCTTGCCGCCCTGCTCTCCGGTGTGGCCTTTACTGCCGGCGCGGCTGATACTATCCGTTTTGCGTCGTCTGCAACCTATCCGCCGTTTGAATCCATGGATGCCAATAACCAGATTGTCGGGTTTGATATCGATCTGGCCAACGCACTGTGCAAACAGTTGCAGGCCAACTGCACCTTCACCAACCAGGCATTTGACAGCCTGATCCCGGCGCTGAAATTCAAGCGTTTCGATGCCGTGATCTCCGGCATGGACATCACCCCGGAGCGCCAGAAGCAGGTGGCCTTCACGGCACCTTATTACGCCAACTCGGCAGTGGTGATTGCGCCGAAAGGCAAATACAAGACGCTGGCGGATCTGAAAGGCAAGCGCATCGGCATGGAAAACGGCACCACGCACCAGAAATACCTGCAGGAGAAGCACCCGGAAATCACGACCGTGGCCTATGACAGCTACCAGAATGCGATCCTTGACCTGAAAAATGGCCGTCTGGATGGGGTATTCGGTGATACGGCGGTGGTGAACGAATGGCTGAAAAATAACCCGAACCTGGCCGCCGTGGGTGAGCACGTCACCGACCCGCAATACTTCGGCATTGGCCTCGGCATTGCGGTGCGGCCGGATAACACCGCGTTACTGGAGAAGCTGAACGGCGCGCTGACCGCCATCAAAGCGGACGGCACCTACAAAGCCATCAACGACAAGTGGTTCCCGCAGTAACCGCCTCTCCCCCACCCTGGTGGGGGATTTTTTTCCCCTTTCCCTGCGCTGGCCGTTGCCCCTGAAGATGCGCGATATCTCTCATTTTCAGCCTTTGATTACACTGATTTCATCAATAGTGTGACAGGCATCACATTGCAATCCTTTGCGGCTCCCTATATTGGTCAGCCGAACTTTGTCATGAGATGGACTGACTATGCATGCACGATTTCATACCGCCTTTTCCGCGCTCTCCATAGAGCTTGCCACGGCCCTGGAGCCGCTGCTGCGCCATGATGATTTTCCGGCGTTCCTGACGGCGGCCGAGGTAGACAAACTGGCGCAAGAGAGCGGCATGGACGAAGACGCGCTGGCCTTTGCATTGCTGCCGCTGGCCGCGGCCTGCGCCCTGACGCCGGTGTCACATTTTCTGGTCGGGGCGATTGCCCGCGGCATCAGTGGTAACTGGTATTTCGGTGCCAATATGGAGTTTGCCGGTACGCCGTTGCAACAAACCGTGCACGCAGAGCAGTCGGCCGTGACTCACGCCTGGCTGCGCGGTGAGCGCGAGCTGACCGCCATCACGGTGAACTACACCCCCTGCGGCCACTGCCGCCAGTTTATGAACGAGCTGAACAGCGGCACCGATTTAATCATCCATCTGCCGGGCCGCGCGGCTGCCCGCCTGGGCCACTATTTGCCGGATGCCTTTGGCCCGCGCGATCTGGCGATCTTCACCCTGCTGATGGATCAGGTCGATCACGGTTACAGCGCCGAAGGCGATGCGCTGGTGAAGTATGCGCTGACGGCCATCAACCAGAGCCACGCGCCGTACAGCCAGTCGCACAGCGGCATCGCGCTGGAAGGCGCTGACGGGCGCATCTTCCCCGGCCGCTACGCAGAGAACGCCGCCTTTAACCCCAGCCTGCCGCCGTTGCAGGCCGCTCTGAACCTGATGAACCTGGCCGGGGGTGACTGCAATGCCATCACCCGTGCGGTGCTGATTGAACGCCGCGATGCGCTGCTGACCCAGGCGGACGCTACCCGCGCCACCCTGGCCGCGCTCGGCTGCACCGATCTCACTGTGGTACACGTCTGACCTTCTGCCCGGCCGTGCCCTGGCCGGGCTTCTTCGCCTTTTGCTTTCCCCTGCCCCCGGCGTTCCTTCCCGGTCTGCTGTGCGTTTTCTGTTAAAAAGGACAACCTGCTGTAAGTTAATGCACGGTTCGCGGATTTTTTGTCAAAGCCTGATAACAATTGCTGTACATATCAGCATTATCTTTTAGGATCAGCGCAGAAATTCCTTACCTCAGACCGTGAAGAGTAGATCAATGGAACTTGAATACGAGAGCAAACGCCCCCTTTACATCCCTTATGCCGGCCCGATTCTGCTTGAATTCCCGCTGCTGAATAAAGGCAGCGCCTTTACCGAGGACGAGCGCACCCATTTCAACCTGCACGGTCTGTTGCCGGAAGCGGTAGAAACCATTGAAGAGCAGGCCGAGCGTGCCTGGCGCCAGTTCCAGGATTTCAAAACCGATATTGATAAGCACATCTACCTGCGCAATATCCAGGACACCAACGAAACCCTGTTCTACCGCCTGCTGGATGCCCACCTGAGCGAGATGATGCCGATCATCTACACCCCGACGGTCGGCCAGGCCTGTGAGCACTTCTCTGACATCTACCGCCGCGCGCGCGGTATTTTCCTCTCCTACCCGAACCGTGACCACATCGACGACATGCTGCAAAACGCTACCAAGCAGAATGTGAAAGTGATCGTGGTGACCGATGGCGAGCGTATCCTGGGGCTGGGCGATCAGGGCATCGGCGGCATGGGCATCCCGATCGGCAAGCTGTCACTCTACACCGCCTGCGGCGGCATCAGCCCGGCCTACACCCTGCCGGTAGTGCTGGATGTCGGCACCAACAACCCGCAGCGCCTGAATGACCCGCTCTACATGGGCTGGCGCCACCCGCGCATCACCGGCGAGGAGTACAGCGAGTTTGTGGACATGTTCATCCAGGCGGTGAAACGCCGCTGGCCGAACGTGCTATTGCAGTTTGAGGACTTTGCCCAGGCCAACGCCACGCCGCTGCTGAACCGCTACCGCGACGAGATCTGCTGCTTCAACGATGACATCCAGGGCACCGCCGCCGTGACCCTCGGCAGCCTGATCGCCGCCAGCCGTGCCGCCGGTTGCCGCCTGCGCGACCAGACCGTGGCCTTCCTGGGTGCCGGTTCGGCCGGGTGCGGCATCGCCGAGCAGATCATCGCCCAGATGAAATCGGAAGGGCTGAGCGAAGATGAGGCGCGCGCCAAAGTCTTTATGATCGACCGTTTCGGCCTGCTGACCGACAAACTGCCGAACCTGCTGGAATTCCAGGCCAAACTGATCCAGAAAAGTGAAAACCTGCTGGAATGGGACGTCAACAGCGATGCCATTTCGCTGATGGACGTGGTGCGCAACGCCAAGCCGACCATCCTGATTGGGGTCTCCGGCCAGCCGGGGCTGTTCACGGAAGAGATCATCCGTGAAATGCACCGCCACTGCCCGCGCCCGATTGTGATGCCGCTCTCCAACCCGACCTCCCGCGTGGAAGCGCGCCCGGAAGATATCCTGAAATGGACGGACGGTGCGGCGCTGGTGGCGACCGGCAGCCCGTTTGCCCCGGTGCATTACAAAGATCAGGTCTACCCGATCGCCCAGTGCAACAACTCCTACATCTTCCCCGGCATCGGGCTGGGCGTGCTCGCCTCCGGCGCCACCCGCGTCACCGACAGTATGCTGATGGCCGCCAGCCGGGCGCTGGCTGACTGCTCGCCGCTGGCGACCGAAGGAGAAGGCTCGCTGCTGCCGGACGTCAACGACATTCAGGGCGTGTCCAAAGTGATCGCGATGGAAGTGGGCAAAGCGGCGCAACTGCACGGCGTGGCGATGGTCACCTCCGAAGATGCGCTGTCGAAGGCGATTGAGCACAACTTCTGGCAACCGCAGTACCGCAGCTACAAACGCACCTCGTTCTGAGGCGCGGCATTCCACACCGGCAAGGGGGCTCCCCTTGCCTTTTTTATGCCCGTTACCTGCCCAAGCTGATGAAAAACCCAGCGAAACATGCGCGGAAACGGGACATGCCTTGCGTCAGGCAAACAGGTAAAGTAGCCTTGGAACCCCTACCTTTCCTCATCCTTTAAAGGCAAAAACCATGTGGAAACGCCTGATAGCCAGCTTTTTACTCATCGTGACGGCGATGGGCGTGGCGGCTATTGCGCTGGATCGCTGGGTGAGCTGGAAAACCGCCAACTACATCTATGAAGATGTGCAGGTGCTGCCGCACCGGCAGGTCGGCGTGGTGTTGGGTACCGCCAAGTACTACCGCACCGGCGTGATTAACCAGTACTACCTCTACCGTATCCAGGGCGCGATCAACGCCTACAACAGCGGCAAAGTGAAATACCTGCTGCTGAGCGGCGACAATGCCCAACAGAGTTACAACGAGCCGATGACCATGCGCCGTGACCTGATGGCCGCCGGCATCCCGGCCGGCGACATCGTGCTCGACTACGCCGGCTTCCGCACGCTGGACTCGATTGTCCGCACCCGCAAAGTGTTCGACACCAACGACTTTATTGTGATTACCCAGCGTTTCCACTGCGAGCGTGCGCTGTTTATCGCGCTGCATATGGGGATCCAGGCGCAGTGCTATGCGGTGCCGTCGCCGAAAAACATGCTGACGGTGCGGGTGCGGGAAATTTTCGCCCGCCTCGGCGCGCTCAGCGATCTCTACCTGCTCAAGCGCGAGCCGCGTTTCCTTGGCCCGTTGATCCCGATCCCGGCGGTGCATGCCATCCCGGACGACGCGCAGGGCTACCCGGCCGTGACGCCGGAGCAACTGCTGGCGCTGCAACAGCGGCTGGCGCAGGAGCGCCAACAGGAGCAGGAGAAACAGCAGCGCGAGGCGCAGGCGAAACAGCAGCGTGAGGCGGCGCAGAAGCAGGCGGAGGAACACGCCGCCCAGGAGAAAGCAGCGCAAGAGAAAGCCGCCCAGGAGGCCGCCGCGCAGCCACACCCCGGCCACCTGTTGCCGCCGCCGGACACCCCACCCGCCCCGCTTCCCTGATCCACAGACGCAAAAAAGGGCGACCGGAGTCGCCCTTTTTGTTGAGTGCTGTCTGCTGCCGGTTACTTCTTCTTCGCGTATTTCAGCGAGTCGAGCGCCACGGCGAAGATAATGATGCCGCCCTTGATGATGTACTGCCAGTACGGGTTCACGCCGATGTAGGTCAGCCCGTAGTTGATCACGGTGAAGATGATCACCCCGGTCACCACGCCCGCCACGGTACCGACGCCACCCGCGAACGACACGCCGCCCACCACGCAGGCCGCAATCGCATCCAGCTCATACATAAAGCCGAGGTTGTTGGTGGCGCTGCCGATACGGCCCGCTTCCAGCAACCCGCCGAAGGCGTAGAACACACCGGAGAGCGCATAGATCATGATCAGGTTCAGCGGCACGTTCACACCGGAGACTTTGGCCGCTTCCGGGTTACCGCCGATGGCAAAGATGTTTTTGCCGAAGCGGGTTTTGTTCCACAGCACCCAGACAAACACGATGGCGATCAGTGCGTAGAAGGTGATGTAGGAGAGCTTGAAGTCACCGAGGCGGATAAAGCCCTGGGCAAAGGCCGAGAACCCGGCGTCAAACCCGGCAATCGGTGAGGCACCCACGAAATCGTAATAGAGTGAGTTGATGCCGTACACGATGATCATGGTGCCGAGGGTGGTGATAAACGGCGTCACGTTCAGGTAGGCGATGATGATGCCGTTAAGCAGGCCAATCAGCGCGCCCACCACACACACCGTGAGGATCACCAGCGGGATGGGGATGGTGTCGATGTCCGGGAACACCTTGTTGACGTTGTCCATCGCCTGCAGCATGGTGGCCGCGACCACCGCCGCCAGCCCGACCTGACGGCCGGCAGAGAGGTCAGTGCCCTGGGTCACAATCAGCCCCGCCACCCCCAGCGCGATAATAATACGCACTGACGATTGGGTCAGGATGTTACTCAGGTTCATCAAACTTAAAAAGGTCGGGTCCTGGAAAATAATAATTGCCAGCAGCACCAGCAATACCACATAAATCCCGCCCTCTTTGAGATAAGTGAGCATACTTTTCTTATTTAACGCAGTCATAATAAGAACCTTCAACAAGATTAGAGGTGCAAGGAGGCAAGACGTAATATTTCGTTCTGCGAGGTTTCTTTGGTATTCACAATGCCTGCCACCTGGCCATTGCTCATGACCAGAATCCGGTCAGTAATCCCCAGCAATTCCGGCATTTCAGAAGAGATAATAATGATGCCCTTCTCTTTTTTCGCCAGTTCGGTAATCAGCTGGTAAATTTCAAATTTGGCCCCGACATCAATACCGCGCGTCGGCTCATCCAGCATTAATATTTCCGGCTGGGTCAGCAACCAGCGGCCGATAATCACTTTTTGCTGGTTACCGCCGGAAAGCGAGCCAATATTGGTGTGATGGCCGGGGGTTTTTACCCGCATCGAATCAATCACCCATTGGGTATCACTCTTCATCCGGCTGTTATCCAGCAGGCCGAATTTGTTTTTATAATTGCGGATATTGGAGATAAGCGAGTTAAAGCCGATATCCAGGTAGGCGTAAATCCCGGTGGAGCGCCGCTCCTCGGTCACCAGCGCGAAACCGTGGTTAATCGCCTCGTTGGCGCTGTTGTTGTTGATCGGTTTGCCGTGCAGTTTGATGGTGCCGCTCACCTTTTCGCGGATGCCGAACAGCGTCTCCACGATGTCAGTGCGCTTGGCGCCCACCAGCCCGGCAATGCCGAGGATTTCACCCTTGTGCAGGTTGAACGAGACATCCCGGATCGACGGCTGGCGCAGTGACGTCAGGTTTTTAACCTCAAGAATCACCTCTCCCGGCGTATTCATGCGGTCAGGGAAACGCTGGCTCAGGGAGCGCCCCACCATCATCGAGATAATCTGGTCCATCGTCATGCCTTCCAGCGGCTGGGTCGCAATCCACTGGCCGTCACGCAGGATGGTGATTTCGTCACACAGCTGGAAAATCTCTTCCATCTTGTGGGAGATATAGACGATACCGCAGCCACGCTCTTTCAGCTTACGGATAATGGTGAACAGGTGGTTCACCTCTTTTTCCGTCAGTGACGAGGTTGGCTCATCCATAATGACGATCTTGGCATCGTAAGAGAATGCCTTGGCAATTTCGATCATCTGCATCTGGGACACAGAAAGCCGGGCGACTTTATCGCGCGGGTCGATATTAATATCCAGTTCGTCAAAAATGGCTTTGGTATCGTTATACATTTTCTCCTGGTCGACAAACAGCCCCTTCGTCGGATAACGGCCAAGCCACATGTTATCCATTACCGTACGCTGCAGAACCAGGTTTAATTCCTGATGCACCATCGACACGCCTTTTTCCAGCGCCTCTTTGGAGCTTTTAAAATCGATTTCTTGCCCCTGGAAAAGAATACTTCCGGCATCTTTGCTGTAAATGCCAAACAGGCACTTCAATAACGTTGATTTGCCTGCGCCATTCTCGCCCATTAATGCGTGAATGGAGTGGGGGCGGACTTTTAAATTCACGTTATCCAATGCTTTTACGCCTGGAAATGACTTCGAGATATTGGTCATTTCCAACAACCACTCGCGCGGTTGTCCCGTCGTGTTATCGGCCATAATTACACCTGGCTAGAATAAGGGATCTGCATTCGGGGTGCCGGACGCCCGGCCACCGGAAAAACCGGTCACCTGGTGCGCAGCATCCTGATAAGGCGGACGCTGCCGGCCATCCTGACCGGCAGCGGGTATACCTGTTGGTTACCGTTAAACTAAACGGGTCATGCGTATTACTTACCGATAAATTGTGCCAGGTTGTCCTGGTCTACGCCGACGTAAGGGATACGTACGACTTTATTATCGATTTTCCAGTTGGTGCCCTCTTCTGCCTTTTTACCCTCGGCCAGATTCTTCGCAAGCTGGAAGGTTGCTTTCGCCTGGTTGTTGGCATCGTTCAACACTGTCCCGGCCATGGCACCGGATTTCACCATCGCCAGCGCTTCCGGCAGGGCGTCAACGCCGAATACCGGGAGCTTGGATTTGTTATGCGCCTTCAGCGCTTCTACGGCACCCATCGCCATCGCATCGTTGTTGGCGATCACCACTTCGATCTTGTCGGCATTCGGGCCGGAGAGCCAGGCGTCCATCTTGTCTTTCGCCTGGGCGGTGTCCCACATTGCGGTGTCGAGCTGCAATTGCTGGGTCTTCATGCCGTCTTTGCCGTTCAGGGTGTCCACCACATATTTGGTGCGCGCTTCGGCGTCCGGGTGGCCCGGCTCACCTTTCAGCAGCACAAACTGGATGGTGCCGTCTTTGTTCAGATCCCATTCCGGGTGAGCTTTCCAGTGCTTGGCAATCAGCTCGCCCTGGATAATGCCGGACTCTTTGGAGTCAGTCCCGACATAGTAAACCTTGTCATAGCTGTCGAGTGCTTTGCGGCTCGGCTCTTTGTTGTAGAACACCACCGGCACGTCATTGCCGCGTGCTTTGTCGATAACCACCGGGGCTGCCGCCGGGTCAACCAGGTTGATCGCCAGGGCTTTCACGCCTTTGGCCAACAGCACGTCGATCTGGTCATTCTGTTTGGATTGGTCGTTCTGCGAGTCATTCATCAGCAGTTCGATATCCGAGGAGGATTTGGCTTCTTTCTCGATCGCCTTACGCACCACGGACATAAAGTTGTCATCGTATTTGTAAATGGTGACGCCGATGCGGGTGTCTGCGTGTGCCGCAGTTCCGAACAACATGGCGGCTGCCAGCGTGGCCAGGGTAAACACCTTCTTATTCATTTTTTCTCTCCGGTTTTATGTAGGGTACGACCAGGTAGTGCCGTCCTGCCGGTGTGCGGCGGGGATTAACCGTCCTCCTTGACCCTGCTTTCTCCTGCGTTTGCTGTGGTGTCTCTGCGTCCGGCAGACGCGGCAGGAAACCTGTCAGGAGTCCCGAAAAAGGATCACGCCTTGACACATCCTGACAGAAAACGCTCGCATCATAATCGCTGCATTGTTAATAAACTGTGAATGCCTTCACACTTTGAAAACGGTTACACAACTGAAACATCACAGTCCGTGAGCACCCGCGCATTTCAGCCCGCCGCCACAGAGTGGCGGCGCACCAGCGTCGGCATAAAACAGTGGCTTACGCCGCTCTCCAGCGTGTTTGCTGCCCCTTTCAGCGCCAGCTCGGTGGCCAGCGTCGCCATCGAAATAATCGGGTAGCGCACGGTGGTCAACTTGGGGCTGGTGTAACGGGCGATCGGAATATCATCAAAACCCACCAGCGAACAGTGCTGCGGCACGGTGATACCGTTTTCTTTCAGCACCGCCAGCGCCCCGGCCGCCATCGCGTCGTTATAGGCAAAAATCGCCGTAAGGTGCTGATTGCGCCCCAGTAATTCTACCATGGCCGCTTCCCCGCCCTGCAAGTCCGGTGAGGCGGCGGCGTACCAGGCATCCGGCACGGCCAGCCCGGCCTCGGCCATCGCCTGGCGGTAGCCTTTCCGCCGCTGCACTTCATCCTCGATTGGGTGGCTGGAACCCACATAACCGATGCGCTGGTGGCCGTTGCTCAGCAGCAGGCGGGTCGCCATGTGCGCCCCGCTGACGTTGTCCAGCCCCACGCAGCGGTGCTCAAACCCGGCGATGATGCGGTTAATCAGTACCATGCCGGGGATCTGGTTAAGAAAATCAATCAGCTCGGCATCGCTCAGCGCTTTGGCATGCACAATCAGCGCGTTACAGCGCTGGCGGATCAGCACCTCAATCGCATGGCGCTCTTTTTCCGCCTGGTGGTAACTGTTGCCGATCAGCACATATTTGTGGTTTTGCTGCGCTACCGTGTCCACCGCTTTCACCAGTGCGCCGAAAAAGGGGTCGGACACATCCATCACCACCACGCCGATGGTGTCACTGGTCTGGGTGGCGAGCGCCTGCGCGTTGGCATTGGGCCGGTACCCCAGCTCTGACACCGCTTGCAGCACCAGTTCACGCGTCTCTTTGCTGGCAATGGCGGAGTTGTTCAGCACGCGGGATACCGTCGCCACCGACACCCCGGCGCGCTTGGCCACATCACGGATGGTGATCATAGGCGGCTCCGGGCAAAGGGGCGCGGCAGGCACAGGCTCGTCCTGGTCTGGTCAACATCAGAGGTAAAAAGGCAAAAGGAGCAACCATGTGAAGTCCTGTTATCAGGGTTATTAAGCGGCATTCACTGCACGCCGCTATCCTAACGGGTTTGCCTCAGGGCCTGCGTGAAATACGTCACAGGAAAGAAAACGTTTTCACACGAAATCAATATTTCTTCACAACATTGCAACGTTTTGCGGGGGAAACAGGGAGAGAAGCGGCATGAGGAAAGGGGCACGGCAGCCAGGCGTGCCCCGCTCGGGGTCAGGGTTTGGCAGGCTCCACCGGGCGTCCGGCTGCCAGCGCAGTCAGCCTGCGCCACAGCCACTCCATCGGCCCCTGCGTAAAGACGCGCAGCCAGAGCAGCGAAAACAGCAGGTTGACCAGCCACACCAGCGGCACGATCGCCAGCAGTTGCAGGCGGCTGAACTGGTCATACAGGCCAAAGGTATAGAACAGCGTATTGCAGATCAGGGTTTGCAGCAGGTAGTTACTCAGCGCCATGCGGCCGATCTGCGCCAGCCAGCCGGTGACGCGCCAACCTGACAACGTCGGCCAGAAGCCGTAAAGCAGCGACAGATAGCCGATGGATTGCAGCGCCGCGCCCGCTTCCCGCGGTGCCTGCAACAGAAAGCCGCTCCAGCGGTAATCCCAGCCCAGGTGCCACTGTACCATCACCGACGGGATCTGGATGAGCCATGAAAGCGTTATCAGCCACAGCGCCAGCCGCCGGTAGTGGCGGAGGCTGAATTCGCCGCGCAACCAGCCGCTGCGCATCAGCCCGGCACCAAACAGCATGGCCCCTGCCAGCTCCCAGCCATATTGCGCGCCCACGGACAGCAGCGTGGAGGAGAGCATATCCAGCCGGTTGCGCCACGCTTCTTCCCCGCCCTGCAACTTCCAGAACGCCTCATACTGCAACGAGGCCGGGCCGGGCTGCCAGAAATCACCGGGGTTGGGGTTGGTCATAAAGGCAAACATCACCAGAATCCCCACCCCGAGGGCAAACAGCAGCGCACCGGTCATCAGCAGCGTGCGGCTGCCGGTCGCCTCGCGGATCAGCCGCCAGCAGACCAGCCCGATCAGCCCATACGAGAGCAGGATGTCGCCGTCCCAGAGGAAAATCGCGTGCAGCAGCCCGAACAGCAGCAGCCAGGAGAGCCGCGCCTGGATCCAGCGCTTGCCGCGCGGCAGCAACAGCTGTAACCCGGCACCAAACAGCAGCGCGAACATGGTCAGGAATTTAGCCTGCGCCAGCACATCCATGACGGCCCAGGTCCAGGCGTCAGCCGTGGTGGGCAGCCCGTGGTACGCCGGGTTAAGGTAGGCGGCTTTCGGCAGGCCGAAGGCGTTGATATTGAGCAGTAAAATGCCGAGGATGGCTATCCCGCGGGCGCAATCCAGCGTAGCAATGCGTTGGCGCATAGGTCACAACATCCTGCGAGTCGGGCAGCACCGGGCGGTGCTGCCAATAACGGGAGCGGATCAGACGTGGCGGACGGCGCGCAGGAACTCCTGGCGGGTGTTCTGGCTGGACTTGAACAGACCGCCCAGCGAGGTGGTGGTGGTGGCGCTGGTCGCATCACGGATGCCGCGTGCTTTCACGCAATAATGTACTGCATCAATAGATACCGCAACGTTATTGGTGCCGAGCAGGGTTTGCAGCGCCACCAGGATTTGCTGGGTCAGACGCTCCTGCACCTGCGGCCGCTGGGCAAAGAACTGCACAATGCGGTTGATTTTCGACAGGCCGATCACCCCGTCTTTTGGGATATACGCCACGGTCGCTTTGCCGTCGATGGTCACAAAGTGGTGCTCACAGGTGCTGGTCAGGGTGATGTCACGGACCGTCACCATTTCATCCACCTTCATCTTGTTCTCGATGATGGTGATTTTGGGGAAATTGTTGTAATCCAGCCCGGAGAAGATCTCCTCGACATACATCTTGGCGATGCGCAGCGGCGTTTCCGCCAGGCTGTCGTCAGTGAGGTCAAGGTTCAGCAACTGCATGATGCTGGTCATGTGCTCCTGGATGTGACGGGTGCGCGTCTCCCTGTCGAGCATAGGTTCTGGTCTCAAAGGGGTTTCCAGGCCGCGCGCCATCAGCGCTTCATGAACCAATGCGGCTTCTTTACTCAGCGTTGCCATTTCTCTTCTCCTGCGGGTATTACGATTCTGACGCCGATTCACGCCAAAATTGGGTGCCTCACTTTAGTGGAGTGCGCCCTGATGATCCAGTGATTACGCTTCATGATTGATGAAATAGCTGCAAGTTATTGAGCGGAGCAATAAGTATGCCCCGCCCCGCTCAGGAACGCACCGCATCAGGCTGGGTGCGGCCCGGCAGCACCAGCCCACCGGCGACGAACAGCGCCAGCATCGCCACATAGAGCGCCGGTTCCAGCCGGTGGGTCAGCGCCGTGGAGAGCGCCGAAAGCACCGGCCCCACCAGTTGCCCGACCGCGTACCCGGTGGTCAGCAGCCCGGCCAGATAACGCGCATGGTGCGGTGCCAGCTCCCGGCCATATTGCAGCGACAGCTGCACCACGCAGAGGAAACCGCCGCCGGTCAGCAGCGCGCCCACCGCCAGCCCGGCGATGCCCGGCAGACATGACGCCCCGAGCACGCCCAGCGCCTGCACCCACAACACGATCGCCAGCCGGGTGCGGGTCGCCAGCCAGCCGCGTGTCAGGATGCCGAGCACAATCCCTGCCACCGCCGCGCCGCCAAACACCGGCCAGAGGAACTGGGCCATCAGGCTGTCGGGAAAGCGGCTATGTGCCATCTGCGAAAAGAACGTGGCAGGCAGGATGTAACCGAACCCGGCCAGGCTGTAGCTCCACACCAGCCGCCGCAGCGCCGGGGTCAGCGGCAGTGGGGCCGGGGCGGTGGCCGGGCGGTGCAGTTCGCCTTTGCGCGGCAGGTTCATGCTGATGGCGGCCACCAGCAGCAGCGCCAGCCCGCCATACAGCAGCCAGCCCTGCGCCGAGGAGAGGTGATACGCATTGATCACCAGCGCCAGCAGCCCGCTTAACAGAATGCCCATGCCCGGCCCGGCAAACACCGCGGCGCTGAGGCCGGGGCGGCCGTAGTGCGCCAGTTGCTCATTGCACCAGGCGGCCACCAGCACCAGCGCCCAGCCGCTCGCTATCCCGATCAGGAAACGTACCGCGCAGTGCAGCACTTCGCCGCCCACCGCGGCTGACAGCAGCGTCAGCACTACCGCGCCCCAGACGCCGAGCCACAGCCGCCGCTCCACATGGCGGGTGGCGCGCATCGCATCAAACGCCCCGGCGAGGTAGCCCAGGTAGTTAAACGCCGCCACCAGCCCCGCGCCGGTCAGGCTGAACTGGTGTTCGGCAATCATCAGCGGCACCTGCGGGGTAAACGCAAAGCGCCCAATCCCCATTGCCACCACCAGCGCCAGAAATCCACTCACTGCAATGCGTAGTGCCATCGACATGCTCCCTCCGGTCGCCCGGTTCAGGCGAATCAAGACGTTATCAAAAGGTTAACCTTTGCCCAAGCGTTACCTGTTTGTAGCCGCCAATTGCCGTACAGGTTAATTAGCAGTTGCCACCACTCTGCCTGACCGTTAGACTCACGGAAACTGAATAATTCAGATCACGTTATTCACAATAAGAGAACAGTTATGGACCTCACCCAGCTCCGGATGTTTTGTTGTGTGGCCGAGACCGGTTCGCTGGCCAAAGCGGCCGAGCAATTGCACCGCGTGCCCTCCAACCTCACCACCCGCCTGCGCCAGCTGGAACAGGAGCTGGGCACCGATCTGTTTATCCGTGAAAAACAGCGCCTGCGGCTCTCGGCGATGGGCCATAACTTTCTCGGCTATGCGGAGCGTATTCTGGCGCTGAGTGACGAGGCGATGAGCCTGACCCACGCCGGTGAACCCGCCGGGCAGTTTGCCCTCGGGTCAATGGAGAGCACCGCCGCCACCCGCCTGCCCGCGCTGCTGGCCGCTTACCACCAGCAGCACCCGAAAGTGGCGCTGTCCCTGGTGACCGGCACCTCCGGTGACATCATCGACAGCGTACGCGCCGGCACCCTGGCCGCCGCCCTGGTGGACGGCCCGATAGACCATGATGATTTGAACGCCTGCATCGCCTTCCGTGAGCGGCTGGTGGTGATCTCCCCTGCCAACCGCCCGCTGGCGGCACACGGCGCAGGCGCGTCGCTTACGCTGTTCGTGTTCGGCCCGTCCTGCTCCTACCGCCGCAAATTTTACGCCTGGCTGAAACAGGCCGGCTGGGCGGTAGGCGCGTCGCTGGAGATCCACTCCTATCACGCGATGCTGGCCTGTGTTGCCAGCGGCGCGGGCATCGCCATTCTGCCGGAATCAGTGCTGGCACAACTGCCGGGGCATGAGGGCGTCACGGTCAATACCCTGCCGGACGAGGTGGCCGACACCGCCACCTGGCTTATCTGGCGGCGCGAGGCGTTCAGCGCCAACGTCCGTGCGCTGAAAGAGATCATTATCGAGCACAATCACGGCGTCATTCCCGTACTGAAACACCCGATCGCCGGTGAGTGAGATACACTTAACCAACGATTAATTATTAACCACCCATCCCGCATTAACCCGTAAAGGAGCACTACCATGGAGATGATCAAAACCCGCGCCGCCGTTGCCTGGGGGCCAGGCCAGCCACTGAAAATTGAAGAAGTGGACCTGATGCCGCCGCAGAAAGGCGAAGTGCTGGTGCGCATCGTCGCCACCGGCGTTTGCCACACCGATGCCTATACCCTGTCCGGCAAAGACCCGGAGGGCGTGTTCCCGGCGATCCTCGGCCATGAGGGCGGCGGCGTGGTGGAAGCGGTTGGTGAAGGCGTCACCAGCGTGGCCGTCGGCGACCATGTGATCCCGCTCTATACCCCGGAGTGCGGCGAGTGCAAATTCTGCCGTTCCGGCAAAACCAACCTCTGCCAGGCGATCCGCAGCACCCAGGGCAAAGGGCTGATGCCGGACGGCACCACCCGCTTCTTTAAAGACGGCAAGCCGATCTTCCACTACATGGGCACCTCCACCTTCTCGGAGTACACCGTGGTGCCGGAAATTGCGCTGGCAAAAATCAATAAAGACGCGCCGCTGGAAGAGGTCTGCCTGCTGGGCTGTGGCGTCACCACCGGTATGGGCGCGGTGATGAACACCGCCAAAGTGCAAAAAGGCGACACCGTGGCGATCTTCGGCCTCGGCGGCATCGGCCTTTCTGCCATCATCGGCGCACAGATGGCCGGCGCGGGCCGCATCATCGGCATCGACATCAACACCAGCAAGTTCGACCTGGCACGCAAGCTGGGCGCGACTGACCTGGTCAACCCGAAAGATTACGACAAGCCGATTCAGGACGTGATCGTTGAAATGACCGACGGCGGCGTCGACTTCTCCTTTGAGTGCATCGGCAACGTGAACGTGATGCGTTCCGCGCTGGAGTGCTGCCACAAGGGCTGGGGCGAATCCGTGATCATCGGCGTTGCCGGGGCCGGGGAAGAGATCTCTACCCGTCCGTTCCAGCTGGTGACCGGCCGCGTCTGGCGCGGTTCCGCATTTGGCGGCGTCAAAGGCCGCAGCCAGTTGCCGGGCATCGTGCAGGAGTACCTTGACGGGAAATTCCAGCTCAACGATTTCATCACCCACACCATGGGTCTGGATGACATCAATGAGGCGTTTGACCTGATGCACGAAGGCAAGTCGATCCGCTCCGTTATCCATTTCAATAAATAAACAAGGCACCGCGCTGCGATGAGCATTGAACTTCTTGAAGAACACCGGCTGTTTGGCGGCTGGCAACAGCGTTACCGCCACCACAGCAGCAGCCTGAACTGCACCATGACGTTCAGCCTCTACCTCCCGCCGCCGCGGGATGACACACCGCCGCCGGTGCTGTACTGGCTGTCAGGCCTGACCTGCAACGATGAAAACTTCACGCAGAAGGCCGGTGCACAACGCGTGGCGGCGGAGCTGGGGCTGGTGCTGGTGATGCCGGACACCAGCCCGCGCGGTGACGGGGTGGCAGACGATCCGGGCTATGATCTCGGCCAGGGTGCCGGTTTCTACCTCAACGCCACGCAGGCACCGTGGTCAGCGCATTACCGCATGTATGACTACCTCAATGATGAGTTGCCCGCGCTGGTGCGCCAGCAGGTCAGCGTCAGTGACCGGCAGTCAATCTGCGGGCATTCGATGGGCGGCCACGGCGCACTGATGCTGGCCCTGCGCAACCCGCAGCGCTACTGCTCGGTGTCGGCGTTTGCGCCGATCGTCAACCCGAGCCAGGTGCCGTGGGGCCGTAAGGCGTTTACCGCCTACCTCGGCAGTGATGAGAACCAGTGGCTGGCGTATGACAGCTGCCACCTGTTGACCCGCACCCCGGCCACGGCGCTGCCGATGCTGGTGGATCAGGGCGACAGTGACCAGTTCCTGCCGGACCAGTTGCAGCCGGCCAAACTGGCTGAGCTGGCTGAGCAGTTCGGCTGGTCACTGACCCTGCGCACCCAACCGGGTTATGACCACAGCTACTTCTTTATCGCCAGCTTTATTGAGGACCACCTGCGGTTCCACGCGGCGCACCTGTTTGCCTGAGACGTTGTTTTACCCCCGGTGGCCCGCCTGCGGGCCGCCGTTTCCTACCCCGCTGACTGGCAGACTCAGCATTTTCAACTACACTTTATGGTTCGTACAGATTTTTACGTGCGCAAAGCGTCAGCTTTACGCGCCTCCTGTTGTTTCATGTGAATGGAGAAAAAACAATGTCGAAACCAGACCAATACACCCGTCAGAATCCACTCACCCAGTACAAGCATGACCGTTATCCAAAGCAGACTCAGCCCGCGCCGGGACTGGCGATGAACATGCAGCCTGCTCCGGATCACGGTGAAGAGAGCTACCGTGGCAGCGAGCGCCTGAAAGGGCGTAAAGCGCTGGTCACCGGCGGTGACTCCGGCATCGGCCGTGCCGCGGCGATTGCCTATGCCCGCGAAGGGGCGGACGTCGCCCTCTCCTACCTGCCTTCAGAACAGCGTGACGCTGAAGAAGTGGCGGAGCTTATCCGTGAGGCCGGGCGCGAAGTGGTGCTGCTGCCGGGCGATATCAGTGACGAAGCGTTCTGCCAGAAACTGGTGGCCGATGCCCATGCCAAACTTGGCGGGCTGGATATCCTGGCGCTGGTGGCCGGTAAGCAGGTGGCGATTCAGAACATCAGTGACCTGACGACCGATCAGTTCCGCAAAACGTTTGAAACCAACGTCTTCTCGCTGTTCTGGATAACCAAAGCAGCGCTGCCGCACCTGCCGGAAGGGAGTTCGATCATCACCACGTCGTCAATCCAGGCTTACCAGCCCAGCGAATTCCTGCTGGATTACGCCTCGACCAAGAGCGCGATTGTGGCTTACAGCCGCGCGCTGGCAAAACAGGTGGCGAGCAAAGGCATCCGCGTGAACATCGTGGCACCCGGCCCGATCTGGACACCGTTGCAGGTCAGCGGCGGCCAGTTGCAGGAGAACATCCCGGACTTCGGCGCGGCCACCCCGCTGAAACGTGCGGGCCAGCCGGCCGAGCTGGCACCAATTTACGTGTTCCTCGCCTCGCAGGAATCCAGCTATGTCACTGCCGAAGTGTTTGGTGTGACCGGCGGGAACCACACGGCGTAAGCCGGGCGTCCGCAGCGTTCTTTTACAACAGTACCTTAACGATAAAAAAGCCGGGCACATGCCCGGCTTTTGTTGTTGGCTGAGGCGCTGAAACCTCAGCGGTCTTTGCGGTGCTCCACGGTTTCGCGGTATTCGTCCAGGAACGGCTGCTCCGCCGGATCGATGCGGTCCATCCCGGAGGTAAAGCGGTGCCAGTACGGGTAACGCGGTGCCGGGCGGGTCGCCCGCTCAATCTGCTGTAATTCCTCTTCGGACAAGTGCAGGTCGGCTGAGGCCAGGCTGTCGCGCAATTGCGCTTCATTACGTGCGCCCACAATCAGGCTGCTGATGCCGGGGCGGCTGTTGAGCCAGGCCAGGCAGACGCGCGCCGGGGAGGCATCATGTTTTTCCCCCACCGCCGCCAGCACGTCGATCACATCGTAGGCATGTTCCATATCGTGCACATAGGGTTCCGGCCAGCCGTTACCCTGACGTGAGCTTTCCGGCGTTTTCTGGCCGCGCCGCACGGTGCCGGTCAGCAGCCCTTCGCCCATCGGCCCCCAGATCAGCGTGCCGATGTTCTGGTCCAGTGCCAGCGGCAGTAACTCAAACTCCGCTTCGCGTGATTCCGGCGTGTAGTTGATTTGCTGGCTGATGGGCTTATGCACCCCGAGCAGTTCCGCTTTGCCCAGGGTTTTCATCATTTGCCAGCCGGTGTAGTTGGAGGTGCCGAAATAGCGGATTTTGCCGCTCTGCACCAGCGACTCCAGCGCATACAGCGTCTCTTCCACCGGGGTGACGCCGTCCCAGTTGTGGATCTGGTAGAGGTCGATGTGGTCGGTTTTCAGGCGGCGCAGGCTGTTTTCACAGGATTTGATCAGGTGGTAACGCGTGGCCCCGCTGTCGTTCGGGTCATCGCTCATCGGGCTGCGCGCTTTGGTGGCGAGGATGATGCGCTGGCGGTCGCGGCCCAGCGCCTCGCCCACCACGTGTTCTGCGCCGCCTTTTGAGTAAAGGTCAGCGGTATCCACAGTATTCACGCCCTGTTCAAAGGCGATGTCCATAAACCGGCGGGCGGTTTTGGCATCCACATTGCCGGTTTTTTCGAAACCGTCGGAGCCGGCAAACGTGAGGGTCCCCAGTGTCAATTCCGAGACAAACAGGCCGGAGTGGCCGAGTTGGCGGTATTTCATTGCTGACTCCTTGTACGTTGGATTAAGAGGAGGAACCTATAGGTATAGCTAAAAATTCCTCACCCTTCATCGAATTAGGAGTCCCCTTAGTTGCCCGCCCGGCCTGCGGCCGCGCTGCTTAGCGTCTGGCCCGCACCACCTGGTAACGGCGCGTCAGGTATTCCACCGGTGCGCTCCAGACATGCACCAGCCGGGTAAACGGGAACACCAGGAAGATCGTCATGCCCAGAATCAGGTGCACGCGGTAGATCCACTCCACGCCGTCCAGCCACTGTGACGCGTTGCCCTGGAACGTCACGATCGCCTGCGCCCAGCCCACCAGTTTCATCATCCCCAGGCCGTCCAGGTGTTGCAGTGAGAACCAGATGGAGGTCAGCCCCAGCGTCACCTGCACGATCAAAATCCCCAGGATCACGATGTCAGCACGGGTTGAGGTGGCGCGTATCCGCGGATTGAATAAGCGGCGTCTCAACAACAGCAGCCCGCCCACCAGCGTCATCAGGCCAAACACCCCACCGGCCACCATCGCCAGTTTCTGTTTGGTGGCGATGGCGAGAAACGGCTCATAGACCCAGTGCGGCGTCAGCATCCCGAACAGGTGGCCAAATAAGATGCCGATAATGCCGATGTGGAACAGGTTAGAGCCGAGGCGCATGCCCTTTTTATCCAGCATCTGGCTGGAGGCCGCCCGCCAGGTGTACTGGCCGTAGTCATAACGCAGCCAGCTGCCGATTAAAAACACGGTGCCGCAAATATAGGGATAGATGTCAAAAAACAGGATATTGAGGTAATGCATTATTTCGCTCCTCCGGCAGAGAGATCCAGATACTGCGGCAGCACGTTCTGGCCGGCCCGGCGCGCATGTTGCGCCGGGCCGTCACCGCAGGGGGTGTCCAGGACAGCGTGGCTGCTCATAAATTTCACCTGCTCCTCTTCCCAGACGGCGTCCATCGCCGCCGGGGAGTCGTCGCGTGCTTCACCGGCCACCTGCCCGGCCAGCGCATCACTGCGCAGCGGGCTTTGCGCCGCGGCCAGCAGGGCGTCAAACAGCACGCCAAACCCGCTGTCGCGCGCGTTCAGGCGGCTGCCCAGGAGCGCCAGGATCGGGGCGATATCCTGCAACCCCTGCCGGGCGGCGGCGGCGTCCTGCATACTCAGGTATTCCAGATAGAGCGGCAGATAGTCCGGCAGTTCACGGCAGCTGAGCTGCAACCCCGCCGCCTCATACTGGTTCAGCAGATCCACCATCGCCTGGCCGCGCTCGCGGGATTCGGCATGCACATGCTCAAACAACAGCAGCGAGGTGGCGCGCCCGCGCTCAAACAGGGCGCACCATTCCGCCTGCTTATCCAGCACCGGTGTGGCCAGATAGTGCTGCACAAACGGCAGCAGATCGGGCTGCGCCTGTGCCGTCTCCGCCAGCAGTTCTTCGCGGTGCTGCCACAGGTCAGCGTCCGGGTATTCCAGCAGCAGCGAGATGATTTTCAGCAACGGCATCATTCACCCCCGGCCTGGTCGCCGATGTTGATGGCATCAATGCGGCGGCTGTTGAACAGGTTGAATTTGCTGTCGCTGCCGTGGCAGCCGTCGCCAAAGCTGAACCCACAGCCATTGCGTTCCGGGAAGGCGTCACGCGCCAGCTCACGGTGGCTGCTCGGGATCACAAAGCGGTCTTCATAGTTGGCGATAGCGAGGTAGCGGTACATCTCCTCTACCTGCGCCTCGCTCAGCCCCATCTCATCAATCGCGCGGGTGTCCCTGACGCCCTCCACGCTCTGCGCGCGTTTATAGTGACGCATCGCCATCATGCGTTTCAGCGCCCGCAATACCGGCGCGGTGTCCCCGGCACTCAGCAGGTTCGCCAGGTATTGCACCGGAATGCGCAACTGCTCCACCGCCGGTAACACGCTTCCCGGTTGCGCCAGGGCGCCCGCTTCCACCACCGATTGAATCGGCGACAGCGGCGGCACATACCAGACCATCGGCAGCGTGCGGTATTCCGGGTGCAGCGGCAGCGCCAGCTTCCAGTCCATCGCCAGTTTCCACACCGGCGAGGCCTGCGCAGCATCGATCACGCTCTGGGCGATGCCCTGTTTCAACGCCTCCGCAATCACCGCCGGATCGTTAGGGTCGAGGAAGATGTCACACTGGCGTTCATACAGGTCGTGCGGGTTTTCGGCACTGGCGGCATCACTGATGCGGTCGGCATCGTAAAGCAGCACGCCGAGGTAGCGGATGCGCCCGACGCAGGTTTCTGAGCAGACGGTGGGCATCCCGGACTCAATGCGCGGGTAACAGAAAATGCACTTCTCCGATTTCCCGCTTTTCCAGTTGAAGTAGATTTTTTTATAGGGGCAGCCGCTGATGCAGAGCCGCCAGCCGCGGCATTTATCCTGATCGATCAGCACAATGCCGTCCTCTTCGCGCTTGTAGATGGCACCGCTCGGGCAGGTCGCCACACAGCTCGGGTTCAGGCAGTGTTCACACAGGCGCGGCAGGTACATCATGAACGTATGTTCAAACTGTCCGTAGATCGCTTTCTGAATGGCGTTGAAATTGGTGTCCGCCGACCGTTTGCCGAATTCGCCGCCCAGCAGCTCTTCCCAGTTGGGGCCGCCCTCGATTTTGTCCATCCGTTGGCCGCTGATCAGTGAGCGAGGCCGCGCCGTGGGCTGGCTTTTGCCCTGCTCTGCGGTATGCAGATGCTGGTAGTCATAAGTGAACGGCTCGTAATAGTCGTCGATGCCGGGGATCACCGGGTTGGCGAAGATTTTTGACAGCACCCCGGCGCGGCTGCCGAGGCGCGGCTCAAGTTTCCCGTTGATTTTACGGATCCAGCCGCCGCGCCATTTGCTCTGGTCTTCCCACGCCTGCGGGTAGCCCACGCCCGGCTTGGTTTCCACGTTATTGAACCAGGCGTACTCCATGCCTTCGCGCCCGGTCCAGACGTTTTTGCAGGTGACGGAGCAGGTATGGCAGCCGATGCATTTATCGAGGTTCAGCACCATGCCGACCTGAGAACGGATTTTCATTTTGACGCCTCCTGAACCTGATCGCGGCCCTCATCATCCAGCCAGTTAATGTGTTTCATTTTGCGCACCATGATGAACTCATCGCGGTTGGAGCCCACCGTGCCGTAGTAGTTGAAGCCATACGCCAGCTGGGCGTAACCGCCTATCATATGGGTCGGTTTCGGGCTGACGCGGGTCACGGAGTTATGGATGCCGCCGCGCATCCCGGTGATTTCTGACCCCGGAATGTTCAGCAACCGCTCCTGCGCGTGGTACATCATGGTCATCCCGGCCGGGACACGCTGGCTGACCACCGCGCGGGCGGTCAGCGTGCCGTGGGCATTGAACACCTCGATCCAGTCGTTGTCCTCAATGCCCAGCTCAGCGGCATCCGCCTCACTCATCCACACAATCGGGCCGCCGCGTGACAGCGTCAGCATCAGCAGGTTGTCGCTGTAGGTGGAATGGATGCCCCATTTCTGGTGCGGCGTCAGGAAGTTCAGCGCCTTTTCCGGGAAGCCGTTGGAAGGAATATGCGACAGCGCCTCCAGGCTGCGGGTATCCACCGGCGGGCGATACACCACCAGGCTTTCGCCAAAAGCGCGCATCCACGGGTGATCCTGATAAAGCTGCTGGCGGCCGGTCAGGGTGCGCCACGGGATCAGCTCATGGACGTTGGTGTAGTTGGCGTTATAGGAGACGTGTTCATCTTCCAGGCCTGACCAGGTCGGGCTGGAGATGATTTTGCGCGGCTGCGCCTGAATATCGCGGAAGCGGATTTTCTCCTCTTCTTTGGTGCGCGCCAGGTGGGTATGGTCGCGGCCGGTGATGGTGCTCAACGCCTCCCACGCTTTGACGGCCACCTGCCCGTTGGTTTCCGGGGCGAGGGTCAGGATCACCTCGGCGGCGTCAATGGCGCTGTTGATCTGCGGCTGCCCTTGTGCCGGGCCGCCGGCTTTGGTGTAGTTGAGCCGGCGCAGCAGATCGACCTCGCTGTCGGTGTTCCAGCTGATGCCTTTGCCGCCGTTGCCCAGTTTTTCCAGCAGCGGGCCAACCGAGGTAAAGCGTTCGTAGGTGGCCGGGTAATCCCGCGTGACGGTGACGATATGCGGCGCAGTCTTGCCGGGGATCAGGTCACATTCGCCCTTTTTCCAGTCCTGAATCTCATACGGCTGCGCCAGTTCCGCCGGGGAGTCATGCTGGATCGGTTGCAGCACCACATCCGTCTCCTCGCCGAGATGGCCGGGGCAGAGTTCAGAGAAGGTTTTCGCGATGCCTTTGTAGATCTCCCAGTCGCTTTTCGATTCCCACGCCGGGTCAACCGCTGCCGACAGCGGGTGGATGAACGGGTGCATGTCCGAGGTGTTCATGTCATCTTTTTCGTACCAGGTGGCAGTCGGCAGCACGATGTCAGAGAACAGGCAGGTGCTGGACATGCGGAAGTCGAGCGTCACCACCAGGTCGAGCTTGCCCTCGATCGCCTGGTTGCGCCATTCCACCTCTTCCGGCATCACGCGCTCATCACTCAGCGCCTCGCCCTGGATGCCGCTGTCGGTCCCCAGCAGGTAACGCAGCATGTACTCGTGGCCTTTGCCCGAGGAGCCCAGCAGGTTGGAGCGCCAGATAAACATATTGCGCGGGTGGTTGTTGCCGTCATCAGGCTGCTCGCTGGCAAAGCGCAGCGTACCGGATTTCAGCGCCTGCACGGTGTACGCCTGCGGCGACAGGCCCGATTTCTGTGCATCGGCGGCAATCTGCAATGGGTTGGTGTTGAGCTGCGGCGAAGAGGGCAACCAGCCCATGCGCTCGGCACGCACGTTGAAATCGATCAGCTGGCCGGAGAAATCCTCCGGTGATGCCAGCGGTGACAGCAGCGAGGCGATGCTGAGTTTCTCGTAACGCCACTGGCTGGAGTGGTTGTAGAAGAACGAGGTGCTGTTCATCTGGCGCGGCGGGCGGTTCCAGTCCAGCGCAAACGCCAGCGGCGTCCAGCCGGTTTGCGGGCGCAGTTTCTCCTGCCCGACATAGTGTGCCCAGCCGCCGCCGCTCTGCCCCACGCAGCCGCAGAAGATCAGCATGTTAATCAGCCCACGGTAGTTCATGTCCATGTGGTACCAGTGGTTCATCCCGGCGCCCACGATGATCATCGACCGGCCGTGGGTTTTGTGGGCGGTATCGGCAAATTCACGCGCAATGTTGATGATGGAAGCGCGCGGCACCCCGCAGATCTGCTCCGCCCAGGCCGGGGAGTAGGCGCGGATGTCATCATAATCCGCCGGGCAGGCGTTATCGTTCAGCCCACGCTCAATGCCGTAGTTGGCGAGCGTCAGGTCATACACCGTGACCACGCGCGCCTCGCGCCCATCCGCCAGCGTCAGGCGTTTCACCGGCAGTCGGTGCAGCAGGATCGGGTCTTGTTTCACATGGCGGAAATGCGCATTTTCGATACCGCCGAAATATGGGAAGCCGACGTCCGCCACCTCGTCATGCGCGTCCAGCAGGCTGAGGCTGAGCGTTTGCGGCGTACCTGCGGCCACCGGCTCCAGGTTCCATTTGCCCTTCTCGCCCCAGCGGAAACCGATGGCCCCGTTCGGCACCACCAGTTCACCGGCGTCGTTCAGCGCCACGGTTTTCCAGTCCGGGTTATTGGCTTCGCCCAGGTTGTCCACCAGGTCGGCCGCGCGCAGCATCCGGCCGGGCGCGAAGGTGCCGTCATCACGCGGCTCCAGCAGCACCAGCATCGGCATGTCGGTATAACGGCGGGCGTAGTTCAGGAAATAGTCGCTGGGGCGCGCCAGGTGGAACTCTTTCAGGATCACATGCCCCATCGCCAGCGCCAGTGCGCTGTCAGTGCCCTGTTTCGGGGCCAGCCACTGGTCGCTTAATTTGGCGACTTCGGAATAGTCGGGCGTGATCGCCACGGTTTTGGTGCCTTTGTAGCGCACTTCGGTGAAGAAGTGGGCGTCCGGCGTGCGGGTCTGCGGCACGTTCGACCCCCAGGCGATGATATACCCGGCGTTGTACCAGTCTGCAGATTCCGGCACGTCAGTCTGCTCGCCCCAGGTCATCGGCGAGGCGGGCGGCAAATCACAGTACCAGTCGTAGAAACTGAGGCAGGTGCCGCCAATCAGGGAGAGGTAACGGGTACCGGCCGCGTATGACACCATCGACATCGCCGGGATCGGCGAGAAGCCGGCAATGCGGTCCGGCCCGCAGTGTTTGACTGTCCAGATGTTGGCGGCGGCGATAAGCGCATTCAGTTCCTGCCAGGTGGAGCGCACAAAGCCGCCGTGGCCGCGCGCCTGTTTATAGCTCTGCGCTTTTTCAGGATCAGTGACGATGGCGTCCCAGGCATCAACCGGGTCAGGATGCTGGGCCAGCGCCTCGCGCCAGAGTTCAATCAGCCGTTTGCGTACCAGCGGGTATTTCAGGCGGTTAGCACTGTAAAGGTACCAGGAGTAGCTGGCCCCGCGCGGGCAGCCGCGCGGTTCGTGGTTCGGCAAATCCGGGCGGGTGCGCGGGTAGTCAGTCTGCTGGGTTTCCCAGGTTACCAGCCCGTTTTTCACGTAGATCTTCCAGCTACAGGCCCCGGTGCAGTTTACGCCGTGGGTGGAACGCACCACTTTGTCGTATTGCCAGCGCTGGCGGTAACTGTCTTCCCAGTCGCGGTTGGTGTGATAGGTCTGACCATGCCCGGCGGCGAAACTGTCACCCTTTTGTTTAAAATAACGAAAACGATCCAACAACTTGCTCATGATTGTTCTCCTGCCGGGGTCAGATGCCCTGACGTTTTTTTAATCATTGCTCTATGCCCTGGGGGCGGGGTAAAGGCCGGAACCACCGCGTTCCGGCAAGCGTTATGCCGACGGCGTCGTGCGGTGGCGGCCATACACCAGCCAGGTCACCAGGAAACAGACCGCGTAGAAAATCAGGAAGATTTTCATCGCCCCGACCGGCGAGCCGGTGAGGCTCAGCGAGGTGCCGAAGGCTTTCGGGATAAAGAAGCCGCCAATGGCGCCGATGGCGGAGATAAAGCCCAGCGCGGCAGCGGTGTCGGTCACGGCGACATGTTGCGCCTGTTCCTGGGTGCCGCCTTTTTTCAGCACCGCCGTCATCGCCAGCTGGCGGAAAATCACGGCGATCATCTGGAAGGTCGAGCCGCTGCCCAGCCCGGCGGTCAGGAACAGCCCCATGAAAATCAGGTAGAAGGCGGCAAAGCTGCCGCTGCTGTGGCTGTCCGGCAGCGTGAAGAACAGCGCCAGGGTGAACAGGGTCATCAGCAGGTAGTTGATGATGGTGACGCGGATGCCGCCGAATTTGTCAGAGAGGATGCCCCCGCCCGAGCGGGCGAGCGCGCCCAGCAGCGGCCCGAAGAAGGCCAGCCTGATGATGTCGATGTCGGGGAACTGCGTTTTCGCCAGCATGGCGAACCCGGCGGAAAAGCCGATAAAGGAGCCGAAGGTCGCCAGGTAGAGCATCCCGAGCAGCCAGAGATGGCCGCTTTTCAGCACCGGCAGTTGCTGCCGGAACGAGGCTTTCAGGCCGGCGAGATCGTTCATGCCGAACCAGGCTGCCAGCGTGGTGACCACCAGCAGCGGCACCCAGACCCACGCGGCGTTCGCCAGCCACAACGTGCCGCCGGCGGGCTGTGCCACGCCCTGCACGCCGATAAAGGTAAAGAGCGGCAGCGCCACAATAAACGGCGAGAGCAGTTGCATCACGCTGACGCCCATATTGCCCAGCCCGCCGTTAATCCCCAGCGCGCTGCCCTGCTGTTTTTTCGGGTAGAACAGGCTGATGTTGCCCATGCTGGAAGCAAAGTTTGCCCCGGCGAAACCGCACAGCAGCGCGATGATCACAAACACCCAGAACGGCGTCTGCGGGTTCTGGATGGCATAGCCCAGCCACACACAAGGTACGATCATGATGGCGGTGCTGATAACCGTCCATAAGCGCCCGCCGAGGATCGGCACGGCAAAGGAGTAAGGCACCCGCAGCAGCGCACCGGAAAGCGACGGCAGCGCCGTGAGCCAGAACAGCTGGTCGGTGGTGAAGGCAAAGCCCACACGGTTAAGGTAGACCGCCACCGTGCTGAACAGCATCCAGACGCAAAACGCCAGCAGCAGCGCCGCCACCGAGATGACCAGGTTGCGGCGTGCAATGAATTTACCGGTGTTCTCCCAGAAGACGGGGTTTTCAGGTTCCCAGCCGGAAATAAGGTGGCCGGTATCCGGCTTATTTTCCGGGTTTGGAGTTCGTTTGGTTTTTTGGTTATTGCCTATGACTTGGTTGTTTTCCACGACATGCGCCCCTTTAAAATCAATCCGCCTGACCAGGCATCAGGCGGTAATTTTATTGAGGCGCAGAATACGGTTACTGAGAAATATCAAAGAAACGCCGATTAAGCGCCGGTGGCTAATAAAAATTCGCGCTGTCGCGCATTATTACGGCGGGCCGGGCCGGCAGAAGCAAAGTGAAAAACACCTATTTCCTGACAGGCAAGCACACAAAACCAAAGACATTACTCATTGATTATTAATGGTTTATTCAGGGACTAAGAGAGTTCTTAACCCGCAGAAATAGTGAACGCTTACACGCCTCTACCTCATCCGGAGTAGCAGGCACCGCGTACGTGGTTTATTTTCAGGCCAGCTGACTTTCGAAGCCAAATAATGGCAACGGCAAACAGGCGAATAAACTAACCCTAAAGGGTTACTATTTTCTGCCGTGAGAAATAATTTTACCCCGAAAGGGGTAATTCACCGCCACCTGCCCCGAATATCTCTACAGGCGAGCGGCAGAGAATAGCGCGCTTATTTTGCGATACGCATTCCACCTTTACCTGAAATAGCCTGAACACCGGCGGCGTTCAGGATAAAAGGCAAAAAAAGCGGCAGCATAAAAGGTGGGCAGGAGGCTCAGGTTTTCAGTTTTGGGTCCAGGGCATCCCGCAGTCCGTCACCCAGCAGGTTGAACGCCAGCACCGTGAGGAAAATCGCCAGGCTCGGGAAAATCGCCACATGCGGTGCCATCACCATATCCGCCCGCGCCTCGTTGAGCATCGCGCCCCATTCCGGCGTCGGCGGTTGCGCGCCCAGCCCAAGGAAAGAGAGGCTGGCGGCGGTGATTATCGAGGTGCCGATGCGCATGGTGAAGTAGACCACAATCGAGGAGAGCGTGCCCGGCAGCACATGGCGCAGCAGGATGGTGGCATCAGACGCGCCGATGCTGCGCGCGGACTCAATAAACGTCTGGTGTTTCAGCACCAGCGTATTGCCGCGCACCAGCCGGGCAAACGCCGGGATACTGAAAATCGCCACCGCCACAATCACGTTGGCCATGCCGCTGCCCATGATCGCCACCACGCCTATCGCCAGCAGAATGCCGGGAAAGGCAAACAGCACATCACAGATGCGCATGGTGATGCGGTCCCACCAGCCTTCGTAGTAGCCGGCCAGCAGGCCGAAAAACGTGCCGATGGCCGCACCGATTACCACTGAGCCAACCCCGGCCGCCAGCGAAATACGCGTGCCCATCAGGATGCGGCTGAAAATATCCCGCCCGAGGGAGTCCACGCCCAGCCAGTGCATTGCGGACGGCCCCTCGTTCAGGCGGTCATAGTCGAAGTAATTTTCGGCGTCATACGGCACCAGCCAGGGTGCCAGCAGCGCCACGGCAATCAGCAGCAGCACAAACACCCCCGCCACCAGCGCCACCGGCTGATGGGTGAAGCGTTGCCAGAAGGCGCGCCACGGCGTGCGCGTTGCGCCCAGCCCCGCCACCCGGATTACCGGCATCCCCGCCAGTGTGGCATCACGTCTCCAGAATTTCATGCGGCCTCACTTATAGCGGATGGTAGGGTTGATGGCGGCGTACAGGATATCCACCACCAGGTTAATCAGGATGAACTCCAGCGAAAACAGCAGCACTTCGGCCTGGATCACCGGGTAGTCGCGCATCTCCACCGAATCCACCAGCAGCCGCCCCAGCCCCGGCCAGTTAAAGACTTTCTCCACCACAATCGAGCCGCCGAGCAGAAACCCGAATTGCAGGCCCATCATCGTCACCACCGGGATCATCGCGTTGCGCAGGCCATGCTTAACCACCACCACGCTTTCGCGCACCCCTTTGGCGCGCGCGGTGCGCATGTAATCCTCCTGCATCACCTCCACAAAGGAGGCGCGGGTGAAGCGGGCCATCACCGCCGCCACCGCCGCGCCCAGGGTGATGGAGGGCAGAATGTAGTGCTGCCAGCTGTCAGCACCGACGGTGGGCAACCAGCCGAGGTTCACGGAGAAGACCTGCATCAGCAGCATCCCCAGTGCGAAGGCCGGGAAGGAAATCCCGGAGACGGCCAGCGTCATGCCGAGGCGATCCGGCCAGCGGTTGCGCCAGACGGCAGACACCACGCCAATCACCATACCGAACAGCACCGCCCAGGCCATGCTGGCGAGGGTCAGCCACAGCGTCGGCATAAAGCGCTGGGCGATCTCCTCCGCCACCGGCCGTTTTGACACCATTGACGTGCCGAAATTGCCCTGCACCACATTGGTAAAGAAGTGGAAGAACTGCACCGGCAGCGGTTTATCGAGGCCGAGATCCTGGCGCACCAGCGCCACCACGCTCTCATCCGCATCCTGCCCGGCGACCAGCCGCGCCGGGTCGCCCGGCAGCAGATGGACAAACAAAAACACCAGCACCGCCACAATCAGCAGTGTCGGGATTAACCCTAAAACACGTTTCAGAAAATAGTTCAGCATCGGTCCAAAAGCCCCTGGCTGCCGGTGACCGGCGGGCACCCGTGATGGCTGCCCGCCGCCGCCTTATTTGATGTCGGCGTCATCAAAGCTGAACAGGGTATCCGGCATCATATAGAACCCTGTCAGGCGTTTGTTATGCGCGGAGACCAGGCGTTCCGTGGCCAGGAAAGCCCACGGCGCGTCAGCCCAGATCTTATCCTGCGCATCTTTATAGAGCTTGGCTTTCGCCGCGCGATCGGTGGTGGCCAGCGCGTCGCTTAAATCTTTATCCACCTGCGGGTTGCTGTAGAACGCTGTGTTGAACTGTTTCGGCGGCGCAGACTGGCTGGCAAACAGCGGCGTCAGCGCCCAGTCGGCTTCCCCGGTAGAGGCGGACCAGCCGGTGTAGAACATGCGTACCCCGGCCTCTTTCTGGCCGACCGCTTCTACCTGTGCGGCACGCTGGCCGGCATCCATCGCTGTCACCGTGGCCTTGATCCCGACCTGCGCCAGTTGTTGCTGGGTAAACTGCAACACTTTCTGCGCGGTGCTGTGGTTATGCGACGACCAGAGCGTGGTGGTAAAGCCGTTCGGGTACCCCGCCTCTTTCAGCAATTCACGCGCTTTGGCCGGGTCATACGGCCACGGCTTGTACTGCGCGGCGTAATCGATGCCCGGCGGCACCGGCCCTTCAGCCGGCACGGCATAGCCGGAGAAGGCCACTTTGATCAGTGCCTCTTTATTGATGGCGTAGTTGATCGCCTGGCGCACTTTCAGGTTGTCGAACGGTTTCTGCGTGACGTTAAAGCTGATGTAACGCTGCAGGATCGACGGCGTGGTGACCAGATCCAGTTTCGCGTTTTTCTTCAGGATGGCGGCCTGCTCGTAAGGGATCGGGTAGGCGAAATCCGCCTCGCCGGTCTGGAGCATCGCCGCGCGGGTGTTGTTGTCCACCACCGGGCGCCAGGTGATGCTGTCGAGTTTCGGCAGGCCCGGCTTCCAGTAACCGTCAAATTTCTTCACTTTGACGTAGTCGGTCTGGTTCCAGGCGACAAACTGGTACGGCCCGGTGCCGACCGGGTGGAAGCCGATCTCTTTGCCATATTTCGCCAGTGCCGCCGGGGAGATCATCACCGCCGACGGGTGCGCCAGGTTATTGATAAAGGCCGAGAACGGCGCTTTCAGGGTGATTTTCACCGTCGCCGGGTCCACCACCTCGGTCGAGGCGATCATCTTGAACAGGTTGTAGCGCTTGAGGCGGCTGTCCGGGTTGCTGGCGCGGTCGAGGTTGACCTTCACCGCCTCCGCATTGAAGTCGGTGCCGTCCTGGAATTTCACCCCAGGGTGCAGCTTGATGGTATAGGCCAGGCCGTCACTGCTGACCTGGTAGCTGTCCGCCAGCACGTTGACCAGTTTCATGTCCTTATCGAAGCCGAACAGCCCCTGATAGAAGGATTTTGCCACCGCCTGCGACAGCGAATCGTTGGCGTCATACGGGTCGAGCGAGGTGAAATTCGACCCGACGGCGATGGTGGCGTCTTTCGCGGCCCAGGCGGGCGCGGCGGCCAGCATGGCCAGGACGGCACCGGCCACCAGGGCGCGGCGGGGCAGAGTCTGCTGAGTCATTTTATATTCTCCTGGGGTTATTCCCTGTCAGTAAGCACCTGCAATCGGATGCCGGGCCACGAAATGCCCGTCCCCTACCTGCACCAGCGGCGCAACGATAGGCTCGTCACCTGCTGCCCGGATCGGGCTTGGGATCTCATCCACCAAAAGGGCCTGCTCCGGCCGGCGGTGCGCCGGGTCGGCCACGGGTACGGCTGCCATCAATTTGCGTGTATAGGGGTGTTGCGGGTTTTCAAATACGGCGCGGCGCGGGCCGATCTCCACAATCTGGCCCAGGAACATCACCGCCACCCGGTGGCTGATGCGCTCGACGACCGCCATGTCATGCGAGATAAACAGGAACGCGATGCCGAACTCGCGCTGGAGATCCATCAGCAGGTTCACAATCTGCGCCTGTACCGACACATCCAGCGCCGAGACGGATTCGTCGGCAATCACCACTTTCGGGTTCAGCGCCAGCGCGCGCGCAATGCAGATGCGCTGGCGCTGGCCGCCGGAGAACTCATGCGGGTAACGGGCGGCGTGCTCCGGTTGCAGCCCGACCCGCTCCAGCAGCCAGGCGACGCGCGCTTCAGCCTCTTTGCCGCGCGCCACACCGTGCACCAGCAGCGGCTCCATGATCGCGTAACCCACCGTGAGGCGCGGGTCGAGCGAGGCGTAAGGGTCCTGGAAGATAAACTGGATGTCGCGCCGCAGGTGTTGCAGCGCCGCGCCGGAAAGATGGGTGATCGACTGGCCGTTAAAGGTGAGGCTGCCGCCCTGGCTCTCCACCAGCCGCAGCAGCGACCGCCCGGTGGTGGATTTGCCGCAGCCGGACTCCCCAACCAGCGCCAGCGTCTCGCCGGGGTAGAGATCAAAGCTGACCTTTTCTACCGCATGCACCTGGCGGGTGACGCGGTTGAACACCCCGCTGCGGAGGTCAAAACGCGTCACCAGATCGCGCACCTGCAGCACCGGCGCGGCGCCGGGCGGGACGGTGTCCTGCGGCGGGAATGCCTCCCGGCCCTGCTCCCCGGCGTGGATCAGGTCAAACCGTGCCGGGAAAGGTTTCCCGCGCATCGCGCCCAGTTTCGGCACCGCCGCCAGCAAGGCGCGGGTGTAGGGGTGTTCAGGGGCGGCAAACACCTGTTTCACGTCGCCGGTTTCCACGCTTTCGCCGCGGTACATCACCAGCACCCGGTCAGCCACTTCGGCCACCACGCCCATGTCATGGGTGATAAAGATCACCCCCATGTGCATCTCTTGTTGCAGCACGCGGATCAGTTGCAGGATTTGCGCCTGGATGGTGACATCCAGCGCGGTGGTGGGTTCGTCGGCAATCAGCAGCGCCGGTTTGCAGGAGAGTGCCATCGCAATCATCACCCGCTGGCGCATCCCGCCGGAGAGCTGGTGCGGGTAGCGGTCCAGGATATTGCGCGCTTCCGGGATGCGCACCAGATCAAGCATCCGCAACGCCTCCTGCCGCGCGCTGCGGCGGTCCATGCCCTGATGCAGGCGGATGGACTCGGCGATCTGCTCGCCGACCGGGAACACCGGGTTGAGGGAGGTCATCGGCTCCTGGAAGATCATCGCCATATCGGCACCGCGCAGGGTGCGCAGGGTGGATTGCGTCGCCCGCGCCAGGTCAAGCACGGCGCCGCGCCGGCGGCGGAACAGCATCTGCCCCTGTTCAATCACGCCGCCGCCCTGCTCCACCAGCCGCATCAGCGCCAGCGAGGTCACGGATTTGCCGGAACCGGACTCCCCGACAATCGCCAGGGTTTCGCCGCGCCGCACCTCAAAGCTGAGCTGCTTTACCGCCTGGATGTGCTGTTTTTGCGAAGTGAACCCGACGCTGAGATTGCTGACGGCCAGCACCTGGTCGTCCGGCAAGAGGCCGGCCGCCGCCGCAGGCGAGACAGAAAAGGAAAGCGCACGCACCGGCCCGGCCCCGCTCAATGCGCGCGCCCGGTTAGGCGGCGCGGCGCGGTCAGCCGGTTCGCGGGAAAGGCGGTAACGGCCACGGCAAGGCCGGACGCTGCTTGCGCACCGCCGTGAACGGTCATCTCTGGTTTACTCATGATGGCACTGCACCCTGTTGGTCAACTGTCCGTAAAAACGCGCGCATCCCGGCGCGTTCTGGCGTCACTGTTTTTCTGGCTTATGTCACGAAGTATTGAGCAGATGAATAAGCCAACGTTTTTTAGTGTGGCACTGAATGGCCGGACGCGCTTTTTTTTGACTATATTTAGCCGCACGGCGTAAGTAAAGCGGAAACTGCGTCCGGCTTAGACGGTAATTTACTTAGCATATTCAAAGTAATATCAGTAAGCGGTGCAGAGGCAGGCGAAAAAAGGCGGGGGCCGCGGCGGCCGGGCGGGCCCGGTTTACCGTACCGCCGCGCGGGAATAACATCAGGGTAAAATAATCACCAAACGCAAATAAGCAGGCCGGTGAAACACTGTTGTGGGGCGCGTCAGACGCACCCGGCGGCTTGCGGCAGGTTCAGTTCGCGGTTGCTGATGATGATATCGACCTCCTGTAACAGGCAGATTCGCGCCACGCCTTGCCGCCACAGCTTGCTTTTGTCCATCAGCAACAGGGACTGGGCCGCGCGCTTCACCAGGATCGCTTTGTATTCGGCGTTATGGTCGTTGGAGTCCCACAGCAGCCCCTGTTTATCCAGCCCTTCGCAGGAAAACATAAACAGATCGATATCATAATGTTTGATCAGCGCGAAGAAGGCCGGGTTGCGGTAGACCTCTTCTTTGCGCAGCAGCTCCCCGCCGGTACAGATCACGCGGATGTGCTGCCGCCGCTCCAGTTCCCGCACGATACGCGCGCTGTTGGTCAGCACGGTGAGCGGCACGTCCGGCAGTTTACGCGCCAGATACCAGCAGGTGGAGCTGGCATCCAGCGCCAGGAGCATCCCCGGTTCGATATAGGCCAGCGCCTGGCGGGTGATGTCATCTTTATCGCTGAAATGGCTTTTTGCCCGGTGGATAAAGGGTTCACCGATGTCATCCTGCTGGATAATCCGTTTGGCTTTGCCGTGACGCCGCAGGATAAGCCCCTGCTCCTGCAACTCGCTCAGGTCACGGCGGATCGTCTCCCGGCAGACATTTAATTGCAGGGACAACTGGTTCACGCTCACCACATCCTGCTCGGCAACAAGTTTCAGCAACGCTTCATGGCGGCTATTTTTCATTCTCCGGTCACGCTCCCTCTGCGCATCAACGGTGCCAGCATACCGTGCGGGGGATGACACTTTTGGGATCGGCCGCTATTTATTGCAAACGGTATCACGGTTTTTTGTTTTTAAATTTTTCAGGGGTGGGGGATCACATTGGCATGTGGGGGCGCTTTCTTAGATCGGCGGCGGTAGGGTGGCATGTTTCGGGTGTTCATGCGTGGTGGGTTAGTTTCTTGATCGAGGTTTGTTGCGTTGGCATACGCCCGCTGTCTTTCTGCAGCTCCGCTGCCGTCATTGGTCGTAAAGTGGCATGTTTCGGTTGCTGATGTGTATTTATCTACTTGAGCCACCAAGCCTCAACCGAGCAGGGCCTGCCGGCGCGCCGGCCCTGCACCCGCGCGCTTTTGGTGGTTTGGCTGAATCATTGCACGCTCTCGCGTGTCCCCTCATTTCGCCTCCGGGTTTCCGGGCCGCCGCTAATGACAGTCCCTGTCATGGGCGGCTCTCGCGGGCATCCATGCCCGCTCACCCGGCCCTGCGGCTCCACTCGGCAATGATTTTTACGCCCCCACCGCTTCTGCAAATCAATAAGTATGTGAGGAAATAGTAGGTGGGGGATTTTTTAGGCGCGTGGTGCGCTCTTTTCATGCTGCATTTTTATGTGGCAGCGATTTTCATGACTGCTTTAAAACCTAAAAGGAACCTACCTACTCTTTCCTTACATAGCGAAGAATTTGCAGTTAGGTGGGGGCATTAAAATTATTGCCGACGAGGACGCAGGGCCGGGCGAGCACACAGGGATGTGTGCGAGAGGTACAGCCACGCCGGGAGCGTGTCTGTACCGGCCCGAAAAGCCCGGAGAACGCTGGAGGGAAGCCGCGGGAGCGGCCAATAATTCTGCCGGATCACCCAAGGCGCGGGGATGCAAGGGGCGCGCGCCTACGCGCCCCTTGCGCGGTGGCGGCAGCGGAGCCGCAGAAAGAATGCAGGCGTATGCCAACGCAACAAACCTCAATCCAAAGAATTAATCCACCGCACATCAACAACCGAAACATGCCACTAACCTACAAAAGAAACGCCACCGCACATCAACAACCGAAACATGCCACGTCACCAATGAGGGCGGCTTATCTGCCGCCCTCAGATGACTCACTCCTCTGGATGCGCTTTCAGCGCCCTCCCCGCAAACTCCCGCAAATTAAACAGCGTCTCCGCGCTGCGCTGGTCACGGTTATCCGGCATCCCGAGCTTCTTACGCAAGGCGATAAAATCATGCATGGAGGCGGCGTTCACCTGCTGGATCGGGATGTTAAGCTGGGTCGCCAGCAGCAGGATGCGGCAGTAAGAATCGACGTTCTCCAGCTTCCAGTAGGCATCCTCCACATGGTTGCCCCAGACGATCACCCCGTGGTTTTCCATGAAAATACACTGGTGATCCGGGGAGACCGACCCGACGTTCTCCGCATTCTCCGGCGTGCCGGGCGTCGCGTATTTCGCCTGCACCACTTCACCGAAGAAAATGTCCGGCTCCGGCATAATCCCGGTCGGCGGCACCGTGCCGGTGATGACAAACGCATTGGCGTGCACCGGGTGGGCGTGAACGCAGGATTTCGCCGCCGGTACGCGGCTCATAATGCCGAGGTGCGTTTTGATCTCGCTGGTCGACGGGCGCTTGCCCGCTTTCTGGCGGCCCTGCATGTCCACCAGGCACATATCATCCGGCGTCATAAACCCTTTGCTGATAAGCGTCGGGGTGCAGAGCACCAGATTGTCGCCCACGCGCACCGAGACATTGCCGCCGTTGCCGTCCACGTAGTCCTTCTGCCACATCCGCTGGCCGATGGCGACGATCCGCTGCTTGATGACCTGAAGCGCATCGCTGTAGAAAAACTGATTCACCTCTTGCGGGGTCTGCGGGTCTTTGCCCTCTTCCCAATGGAATTCCAGTGTCGGTAACGGCGGGGAAATTGACCAATCAGATTGACTCATCGCTCTACTCTCTTTGCTGTGTGACAGGGGCCGCGCACCGCACGGCAGTTAACCCATGCTAAGCAGAAAGCCGGGGCGCACTATCTTCACGCCGTGAAATGCCCCTTTTACCCATCACGATGTGACCTGAATCACAGTAAATCGCGGATTTTCCCTGGCCTGTTTCCCCGCTGCCCTGCCCGCTTTCCCGGCAGCGGCGGCAAAACGGGAACGGCGGCCCGATTGGTCAGCCCGGCGTTCTCTGCCATAATGGGCACATCCCCGATTTTTGCCCCGGCCTGCCGATGGCGGGCCGCGCTGCCGTACAACGGAGTCATTCATGTCCTCAGAACACCCGCAACACCCCCCTGTTTCCGGCCTGCTTTCGCTGGATGATGCCCTGGAAAAGATGCTCTCCCAGGTGGCGACCCAGTGCATCGCCACCCGCGTGCCGCTGACCACCGCCGCCGGACGCATCACCGCGGCGGATGTCACCTCGCCGGTGCAGGTGCCGCCATTTGATAACTCGGCGATGGACGGCTACGCCGTGCGCCTGGCTGACCTGGACGCCGGGGTGCTGCCGGTCGCCGGTAAGGCATTTGCCGGTAACCCGTTTGAGGGGGAATGGCCGGCCAACACCTGCCTGCGCATCATGACCGGCGCCCCGGTGCCGCCGGGTACTGAGGCGGTGGTGATGCAGGAACAGGCAGAGGTCACTGAACAGGGCGTGCGCTTTACCGCGCCGGTGAAAGCCGGGCAGAACATCCGCCGGGCGGGTGAAGATATTGAACAGGGTGCCGTGGTGCTGCGCGCCGGGGTGCGGCTGGGCGCAGCGGAACTGCCGCTGCTGGCGTCGCTTGGCGTGACGGATGTGGCAGTGTATGAACCGCTGACGGTGGCGGTTTTCTCCACCGGTGATGAGCTGCAACCAGTGGGCACGCCGCTGCAACCGGGCCAGATCTACGACACCAACCGGTTCGGTGTGCGCCTGATGCTGGAGCAGCTCGGCTGCACCGTGGTGGATTTAGGCATCATCCCGGATGACCCGCAGGCACTGCGCAAGGCGTTCCAGCAGGCGGATGCGGCGGCCGATCTGGTGATCAGCAGCGGCGGCGTCTCAGTCGGCGAAGCGGATTACACCAAAACCATGCTGGAGGAGCTGGGCGAAATCGGCTTCTGGAAACTGGCGATCAAGCCGGGCAAACCCTTCGCTTTTGGCCGCCTCAGCCATGCCTGGTTCTGTGGCCTGCCGGGCAACCCGGTCTCCGCCGCGCTGACCTTCTACCAGCTGGTGCAGCCGCTGATCGCCCGTCTCACCGGCCACACTGCCTGGCACCTGCCGCCCAGCCTCAGGGCGCGCGCCGTCACCCCGCTGAAAAAACAGCCGGGGCGGCTCGATTTCCAGCGCGGCATGGCCTTTACCGATGAGCACGGCGAACTGGCGGTGCGCACCACCGGCCATCAGGGGTCGCATGTCTTCAGCTCCTTTGCCCAGGCCAACTGCTTTATTGTGCTGGAGCGTGATCGCGGGTCGGTGGCGGAAGGTGAGTTCGTCACGGTTCAGCCGTTCAACCGCCTGCTGGGGGGCTGAAGATGCTGCCGGAACTGAGTGATGAGGAAGCGCTGCGTTATAACCGCCAGATTGTGCTGCGCGGCTTCGATTTTGACGGCCAGGAAAAACTGAAAGCCGGCCATGCGCTGGTGATTGGCCTCGGCGGGCTGGGCTGTGCGGCCGCGCAATATCTGGCGGCGGCCGGTGTCGGCACCCTGACGCTGGTGGATTTCGACACCGTGGCGCTCTCCAACCTGCAACGCCAGACGCTGCACAATGACGCGCGCATCGGCATGGCGAAAGTGGATTCGGCGGCGCAGGCGCTCACGGCAATCAACCCGCACGTCCGGCTGCATGCGCTTAACCGGCAGCCGGATGATGCCGCGCTGGCCGCGCAGGTGGCGCAGGCCGATGTGGTGCTGGATTGCAGCGACAACGTTGCCACCCGCGACCAGCTCAACCGCGCCTGTTTCCAGGCGCGTACCCCGCTGGTTTCCGGCGCGGCGATCCGCATGGAGGGGCAACTGAGCGTCTTTACCTACCAGCCGGATGAGCCTTGCTACCGCTGCCTGAGCCGGTTATTCGGTGAAAACGCCCTGACCTGCGTAGAGGCGGGCGTCATGGCACCGCTGGTCGGGACGATCGGCAGTTTACAGGCGATGGAAGCGATCAAACTGCTCACCGGGTACGGCACCCCACCCACCCACCGGGTAGTGCTGTTTGACGCGATGACCACCCAGTTCCGTACCCTGAAACTGCCCAAAAACCCACAATGCGAGGTGTGCAGCAGCAAAAACTGAGATCGTTTCCCGCTAAAAAAGCACAAAAATCAGCCTGATCAGTTCATTTTTCATTCTGGCTCCTCTATGCTTGAGCGCGATGAATATGTCACAGCCTAAACCTCAGTGCGGTGAATATATCGAGGCATAACTGAGTAAAACGTTCGATTTCCCGTGCACTTCATACAGGCCAGAGGAATTCCGTTGAAACTGATTATCCAGATACCCTGCTACAACGAGGCGGGAACGCTTGCCTTAGCCCTTTCCTACCTGCCCCGTCAGGTGCCGGGTTTTGACCACGTGGAGTGGCTGATTATTGATGACGGCAGTCAGGATGAGACCTGCCGCGTGGCTCAGGAAAATGGGGTCGACCATATTATCCGCCATACCGGTAACCAGGGGCTGGCCCGCGCCTTTATGACGGGCCTGGATGCCTGCCTGGCGCTGGGGGCGGATGTGATTGTTAATACGGATGCTGATAATCAGTATGACGCGCGGGACATTCCCGTACTGACGGCACCGGTACTGGCGCATCAGGCTGAGATGGTGATCGGCGCGCGCCCCATTGCCACCATTGAACACTTCTCACCCTGTAAAAAATGGCTGCAAAAACTCGGCAGCTGGGTCGTCCGGCTCGCCAGCAAAACCGATATCCCGGATGCCCCCAGCGGTTTCCGCGCCATCAGCCGTACGGCGGCGCAACGGCTGATTGTGTTCAATGATTACACCTACACGCTGGAAACCATTATCCAGGCCGGGCAGAAGAACATGGCCATTATGTCGGTGCCGATCCGGGTCAATGAGGATTTGCGCCCTTCCCGGCTGGTCAAAAGCATGGCCTCCTACATTAAGCGCAGCATCATCACCATTGTCCGCATTTTCATTATTTATCGTCCCTTCCGGTTTTTCAGCGTCATCGGCATGGCGTTGTTTGGCATTGGTTTTTTAATCGGCCTGCGTTTTTTGTGGCACTTCGTCCAGGGGGAGGGCCAGGGTTATGTCCAATCCCTGATTCTGGCCGCTACCCTGCTCGGCATGGGCTTCCAGACGCTGTTGATCGCGTTCGTCGCGGACTTGCTGGCGGCGAACCGCAAGCTGCTGGAGGACATCCGCTACAAAACCCAGTTACATATCCAGGAAGAGACGCGCCCGGTGCAATCGGGAAATATGCAGGGTGACACACGGGAGCCCCCCCTTCCGGTTACCCCAGAAACACGTCATGAGAACAGGAACCACTATGGGCATTAAAATCGCCGGCGGCAGTCAGGAAAACGGCATTGTTATCGGCAATACCTTTGATAAATACGGCTCTTCCAACCCGGTGGTGAAGTGGATGATGGCCGGGTTTGAGGGTGCGCTTACTGACCTGGTAACCCGTGCTGCGCCGCGCTCTATTCATGAAATCGGGTGTGGTGAAGGCTATTGGGTATTGCGCTGGCAGCAGCAGGGCATTGATGCCCGGGGGTGCGATTTCTCCACCCAGGTGATTGATCTGGCGCAACAGAATGCGGCTGAACAGGGCTACGCGGGTTCACTGTTCACGGCCCGCAGTATTTATGATGTGCAGGCCCCGCAGGACAGCGCGGATTTGATTGTCTGTTGTGAAGTCCTGGAACACCTGGAAGACCCCGAAGCCGGATTGCAGGCGTTGCAGCGTATTGTGAGCGGCCACCTGATTATCAGTGTGCCGCGTGAACCTTTATGGCGTGTCCTGAATATGGCCCGCGGCAAATACCTTGGGCAGTTTGGTAATACGCCGGGCCATTTGCAAAACTGGTCACAGCGGGGGTTCATCCAGTTAGTCTCACGTTATTTTGAGGTCGAAGACGTCAAGCGTCCGCTGCCCTGGACCATGTTGCTCTGTACGCCACGCCGATGAACCCTGCCTTAAAACGCACCCTGAACTGGGCAGGCAGTGGGCTGGCCCTGCTCGGCACGCTGTTTGTCGGCCAGCGCTTGTGGCACTACGGCAGCCAATTGGACCCGGCGCGGTTTGGCCCGGCAGCCTGGCTTGGCATGGCCGCGGCCGCCCTGGCCTACGGTGCCGCCAACCTGCTGCTGGCCTTCGGCTGGGCACAACTGTTGGCCTGTTTTCATCAGCGCTGCCGCCCACGCTGGGTGGTGGGGATCTATGGCGTGACGCAACTCGCCAAGTACCTGCCGGGCAACATCTTCCATTTTGCCGGACGGCAGGCCCTGGGCATGGCCGCCGGCCTGCCCGGCGGCGCATTGGCCAAATCAACGTTATGGGAGCTGGCCCTGCTTTGCGCCGGGGGGGTGCTGTGCGGATTGCTGGCACTGCCCTTGCTGCTGCCGTGGTTGCCCCCGGCGGCAGCGGCCCTGCTGGCCCTGGCTGCCTGGTTCATGGCCTCTGTCCTGTTGCGGCGTATCAGCCCCCCTGAGCGCGCTCCCTTACTGTGCACCGCCCTGCTGTACTACAGCCTGTTTTTGCTGATTGCCGGGTTGCTGTTTTGCGCCGTACTGGCCGGCACCATTGTGCCCGCGCCTGCACCGTTACTGCCGTTGTTACCCTCATTATGCGGGGCGTATGTGCTGGCCTGGCTGGCAGGCCTGGTAACGCCCGGCGCCCCGGCCGGGGTGGGCATCCGCGAAATGGTACTGATTTTCCTGTTAAAAGGTGTGGTGGCTGATCCGGATGTGGTGATGGCGGTCCTGGCCGGGCGCCTGATTACTGTCGCCGGGGATGTATTGTTTTTTGTGGTTACCGGTCTCTTTTGCTCACCTCGAAGGATACGACCTGCATGATACACGCTGTCTCATTGCGCACGGCGCTGCTGCCCGAACGCTGGGTGGCCTTTGGTGTCGCCTTTATTACGTTGCCTTTTATCCTCTGGACGGTTGCCCTGCATGCCGCCACCTTTGGCGGGCTGCCCTGGCAGTCACTGAGCCGCGGTTTCCTCTATGCATTGCCGCTGACGCTGGCGCTGGCTGCCTGGGGTGCCTGCGCCTTCAGCACCGTTTACCTGCATGCGCGCCCGGCGCTGCCGGCATGGCAGGCACCCGGACTGGCCGGGGTCATGATTATTCTGATCACGGCGCTGGTGCTGTTCTGGGTGCCTGACTATCGCTGGCGCTTTTGCACCGTCGTTATCGGCCTGCTGTTGATCGCGCTGACCAAACGTCGCCAGCCTGCGGCGGCGCTGACACCCGACCCACTGCTGCCGGCCCGTGCCTGGCAGAATGGTGCGCTGCTCGGCATGATGCTGATCGCGGTTATTCTGACGCTCATCGCGTACCGCTCTGACTACGATGATTCCCATTTCATCCAACTCGCCGACCAGACGTTACGCCATCCTGCCCTGGTGCCGCTCACGTTTGATACCACACTGGGGTCGGTTTCTCCCCATTTCCGTTTTGCGCCCTACCGTATTGCGTCGTATGAAACGTTTATCGCCTGGCTCGCCACCTGGAGCCACCTGCCGCTGTTCACCGTTTACTACCTGCTGGTACCGGGCATCAGCGCGGCGCTGACGGTGGGGGTCGCCTTTTTGTTCAGCCGGTTATTCCTGCCGCGTAACGGGGCGGTACTGGCCACCGCGCTGTGTGTGCTGTTGCTGTTTGCCTGGGGAGAATCCCATATTGCGTACGGCAACCGGGTATTTGTCCGGTTGTTTCAGGGCAAAGCGCTGCTGATCGCCCTGACCACGCCCTTAACGGCGATTACCGGCCTGCTGTTGCTGAAGCGGCCTGCGCTATGGCGCACCTTGCCGCTGGCCGCGGTGCATATTATGACGCTGGGCGTCTCTTCATCGGGGCTGGTACTGACCGTCTTTACCAGTGTGCTGGTGGCGGCCTGCGCCCTGGATAAACCGCTAAAGCAGGCGGTCCGTTTCTGGTTCTTCCTGGGTATCGCGCTGATTTATCCGGCCATCTTTGTGTTCTGGCTGAAGTTCATCACTCCCTCCGGCATCTCACTGGCAGACGTCGGCACTTACCTGCCCATCAATGCCTCGTTGGGGCTGGCGCGCCGTGATGCGCTGTCACTGCTGGCCCTGCTGCTCGGCTGCAGTGTCCTGGCCTGGCGGCGCGGTACGCTGAGCTACCTGCTGTTTACCGTGACGACGTTGCTGATGATTTTAAACCCCTGGTTTGCAGACCTGCTGGCCCAGGTTTCCGCCCGTAATATGAGCTGGCGGCTGGCCTGGGCCGCGCCTGTGCCGCTGCTTGTCAGTACCGCCCTGGCGGCGGCCATCACCGGCGGGGGGCGTTTTCTGGCCGGTGCATTGCTGGGCTGTGCGGTATGCGTGGCTTTCCTGTTGGGCGGGCGCTGGACCCTGGCAGCCGGGAACGGCACACAACTTCATTGGCCCTCTGCCAAGCTGCCGCCCCAATATCAGACGGCGGTGCACCTGATGGCGCAGCTCGACAGGCTGCACCTGCAGGGTAACCTGTTGACTGACAGTGCCATTGCAGCCTTCGTGCCGCTGTTAAAACCTGACTTTGGCCTGGTGATGCCGGGCCACACCTACCCGGTGATGCTGCAAACCATCCTGCCGCCTGAAGAGTTTGCTGCACGGATGCGCCTGTTTAATGCCATTAACGCCCCACAGCCCCACCTGGCAGCCCTGGAAACAGAGATGCGGCGTTTCCATGTTCAGGTGGTGATCGTCAATGCGGCCCTGCAACCTGCGGCGTTATTGTCCCCGGCAGGGAAGGCGGCCGGGTTCAGCCTGACCCGCCTGGCGGAAAGTGATGGCTATGCCATTTACCAGGTAAATTACCGTGAACAATAAAACGCGTACGCTGGCCCGCCGGCTCTGGCCCCTTGCCTGTTTTGTTATCAGCCTGCTGGTGTTGCACCCACGCCTGACCGCCACCCCCATCGTGGCAGACGGTTATCAGAATCTGAGTATCGCCGTTAATATCGTGCAGCACGGGGTTTTTTCCAGTGCCCCTACGTCCCTGCCGGACATGGTTCGCGAACCGGCATGGCCTGCCCTGACGGCAGGGCTGCTGTGGCTGACGGGCCATGCCTCCACACCGGCAGAGGTGCTCGCCGGCCAACATGCCCTGTTGTTTAAACAGATTAACCTGGTGTTTTATGCCCTGCTCATCACGGCCATCTGTAGCCTGATCTCCCACCAGTTACGCAGCCTGCCTTACGCCATACTGGGGCTGGCGCTTTCGCTGCTGGTTTTTTACACGACGCCACGGCTGTTTAATTACTATAACAACGAGGCACCGGCGGCATTATTGTTGTTTATCGCCTCCCTGTTTTTGTTCCGGTTACAGCAACAGCCCAGGACAGGCACGGCAGTGGCGGCCGGCCTGGCGCTGGGGTTACTGGCGTTAACCAAAGCGCAATTCCTCTACATCCCTCTGGTACCGTTACTGATACTGGCATGGCGATACCGGCGTCACGCTGCTGTGGCGGCCGGGGTCTTTTTGTTGGTTGTCACGCCCTGGATGGTGCGCAATGCCCTGTTGTTTGATCACTACACCATTGCCGAGCGCGGTAAAACGGTGGCGGCGGTGCGGCTGATGTTAACGGTGGCCCCCAGCGGCAGCGAATATCGCTGCATGGCCTATGCGTTTTCCCACCCCGGCCTGCGTCCGGCGGCGGGAAAGATTACCGGCATTTCCGCACAAGATTTTTTGCGCCATGGCCGTTGTGAACGCCTTAACCGGGAAATCTGTTTTGATATGGGCACAGAGCGGGTTCCCTGTACGCCTTTTGCCGGGGATCTGCCGCCGGCGCCCTGGCAACAACGCGTCCAATATTTCTATCGGGGTTTTGCCGCCGGCGAAGAGATGGAAGCCGGGCGGTTACGGTTTGCTGATATCACCCCGCTTAATGGGCACCTGATCAGCCGTTATCTGATCACACTGCCGTTATTTGCCTGGCGCGGCATGGGATTCAGCGGGTATCCGCTCCTGAGCATTGCCCTGACGTTGTCCCTGTTTGCGCTCTGTTTCACCCGTTACCGGGCCTTTAGCCTGCCGGCCGCGACCGCCCATCTGTTTCATCTGGCGCTGACACACAATATCCCGCGTTACCATATCGCGGAACTGGGCGTGATGCTGGTAGCTGCCGTGTGGCTGACAGGGCTGTCCGGTCAGTGGATTGTCCGAAGGCTTCTCCACGGTAACGCGCCCTGACCCCGCTCACTCATCGTACAGCCCTTCGTTTTGCACGGCGGTGTGGGCTTTATGCGGGCGGATGCGGCGCACCGAGTCCCGCACCACCAGCGTGCCGTTCAGCAGCAGGTTCCCGACCGGGGCCTGCGGGCGGATCAGCCGTTGTTGCAGCAGATGCACCGCCTCGCTGCCCAGTTCATCCCGCGGGACGTGCAGTGACGTGAGCGGCACATCGTGGATCGCCGCCAGGTTAAAGCCGTCGATGCTCATCACGGAGATGTCCTGCGGCACCCGCAGCCCGGCTTTCTGCAACGCACTTACCGCACCCGCGGCCATAAAATCCCCGCCGACCAGCCACGCACTCGGCCACCGGGCGCGCGGTGTCTCCGCCAGAAAATCGCTGATAAGCTGCTCACTCTCCCTGGCACTGAAACTCTGGGCGCTGATCAGGTGCTGCGCCTCATCAAACGGCAGATTATGCGCCTCCCAGGCGTCGCGGATGCCCGCCAGCCGCAGTTCCATCGTGTAGCGCCGTAAACAGAGCAGATTGACCACCGCCTTATGCCCCTGCTCAAACAGGTAAGCCGCCGCGTATTCGCCGATCAGCTGGTGATCCGGTGCCACACCCGGCAGGCGCATTTTCCGGTCACGGCAGTTGATCAGCACGCAGGGCTTGCCGATGTCCGCCGCCAGATCGTGGATGTGCGGGTCATCAATACCGATCAGGATCGCGGCTTCCGTCGCGGCGTCATGCATTTTGCTCAGGAACAGGTTGGCGTCACTGCCCAGCTCCTCCAGCGGGCAGTAGCGCAGCCGCACCTCATGCGCGGCCAGCGCCTGGCTGATGCCCTGCATCACCCGGTAATAAAACACATCTGACCGCTCATCAAACGCCCGTTGCGGCGCAAACACCACCAGGCTGTTGATCAGCAGCCGCCCGGCCGCCATGCCCTGCAATACCCCCTGCGCCTGCGCACAGGCCAGCACTTTCTGCCGCGCCGTGTCGCTGGTGTTGGCTTTCCCGGCCAGCACCCGCGAGACCGTACTGATCGACAGGCCGGTTTGCGCCGCGATCTCAGTGATTTTTAGCTTTTTATCCATTTTGTGATCTGTGCCTGATTTGCCGATGAAAAAATTTTCACCCACCTTTATGCCCGTGTTTATCTGCTTTGCCGCGATGGTTGGCGGCTGTTTTCCGGCGTGGTGAAAAAATTTGCAGAAAATCCGCTGTTGGTCAGTTTATAACTCGATTAGGCTCAATCTGTCGAACACCTTTTGTTCTGCTTACTCTAAAAATTCCTATAAAACACAGAATATTCAAAGCATTAAATAAATACCCCCTTGCTAAATGCTGTTATACCAATTCCGAATGCTACCGCACCTACGTGGAGAACAAGAATGAGTCATGGCATAAATCAGGATGTGGCCGCCGTTACGGCGAAGCGCACTTTCCGTCACCTGCGGTGGTGGGTGCTGGTGCTGTTTCTGCTCGGCGTCACCATTAACTACATTACCCGCAACTCGCTCGGCATCCTCGCGCCGGAACTGAAAACCAGCCTCGGTATCACCACGGAGCAATACTCCTGGATCGTCGGGGCCTTCCAGCTCGCCTACACCCTGTTCCAGCCGATTTGCGGCTGGCTGATTGACGTGATCGGCCTGAAGCTCGGCTTCCTGATCTGCGCCACCGTCTGGGCGGTGGTTTGTATACTGCACGCCGGGGCCGGCAGCTGGCTGCACCTGGCGATCCTGCGCTTCTTTATGGGCGGTGCGGAAGCCGCCGCCACCCCGGCCAACGCCAAAACCATCGGCGAGTGGTTCCCGAAAAAAGAGCGGCCGATTGCGGCAGGCTGGGCGGGCGTGGGCTTCTCTGTCGGGGCGATGCTGGCCCCGCCGATCGTCTACTTCGCCCATGTGTCGTTTGGCTGGCAGGGTGCGTTTATGTTTACCGGCGGGCTGGCGCTGGCCTGGGTGGTGCTCTGGTGGCTGTTCTACCATAACCCGGAGCAGCACCCGCGCCTGAGCAAAGATGAGCTGACGTTCATCAAGCAGGATAACGAGCCGCCGGCGGTGAAGCTGCCGTTTATCACTGCGCTGAAAACCGTGGCAAAAAACAAACGCTTCTACGGCATCGCCATCCCGGCGTTCATGGCCGAACCGGCGTGGGCGGTGCTGAGCTTCTGGGTGCCGCTCTACCTCGCCAATGAGCGCGGCATGGACCTCAAACAGATCGCCATGTTCGCCTGGCTGCCGTTTTTGGCCGCCGACCTCGGCAGCGTGGCCAGCGGTTACCTGACCAAACTCTACGTCCGCGTCTTTGGTTGCACCCGCACCAACTCGGTGGTGGCCAGCTCAGTGACCGGCGCGTTCCTGATGCTCTCCCTGGCGCTGGTCGCCACCACGGAAGATCCGTATGTCGCTATCGCCCTGATCTCGGTCGGCGGCTTCGGCCACCAGATCATCTCCTGCATGTTGAGCGCACTGGTGGTGGACTCCTTTGACCGCGGGCAGATGGCCACCGTGAACGGGATGCGCGGCTCGGCCGCCTGGATCGCCAGTTTCCTGTTCTCCTTGCTGATCGGCGTCACCGCTGACCAGATTGGCTTCAACCCCCTGTTTATTGCCATGGGTTTCTTTGACCTGATTGGCGCGGTCTTCCTGATCGCCTTTATTGCTGAACGCCGCACCGCGCGTGCCTGAAAGGGAATGTAACGATGAAAACGCTGAAAAACTGGTCACTGCTGACCGCCGATGACCACCACGTTGAGTTAGCCGTCGACGGCAGCCACCGCCTCTGCCTCTATGTGCTGGATACCGGCCTGTTCCGCGTGCTGATTAAACGCCGCAACCAGCTGGCCCTGGATCGCACCTGGAGCATCGCCCCGGATGGCGATGTGCCGTGGGAAGGCCGCGCGCGGGAGAGCGTGGCGGGCTTTGCCCTGCCGGGCTTCACCCTGGAGGAGCAGGACGGGACGTTGTGCCTCAGCACAGAGAGACTGCGCGTGACGGTGCACCAGCCGCTGTGGCTGGAGTGGCACTACCGGGATGAGGCCGGGGCGTGGCAGCTGCTGGCCAGTGACCGGCCAACCAGTGCTTACCTGCTCAACGCCCACGGTGACGGCGTGGCGCACTACCAGCGCCGCTTCAAAGAGGAAGCCTATTACGGGCTGGGTGAGAAAGCCGGGCCGTTGCAGCGCACCGGCAAACGTTATGAGATGCGCAACCTGGACGCGATGGGCTACAACGCCGCCTCCACTGACCCGCTCTACAAACACATCCCGTTTACCATCACCCGGCGGCCGGACATCAGTTTCGGGCTGTTTTATGACAACCTCAGCAGTTGCTGGCTCGACCTGGGCAACGAGCTGGATAACTATCACCTGCCTTTCCGCCGCTGGCAGGCGGAAGCGGGTGATATCGACTACTACCTGTTCCTCGGCCCGCAGGTGCTGGATGTCACCAAAGCCTTTGTGCGCCTGACCGGCAAAACGCTGTTCGGCCCAAAATGGAGCCTGGGCTACAGCGGTTCCACCATGCACTACACCGACGCGCCGGACGCCCAGCAGCAGCTGATGCACTTTATCCGCCTCTGCCGCGAGCAGGCGATCCCCTGCGACTCGTTCCAGCTCTCCTCCGGCTATACCTCGATCAACAACAAGCGCTACGTGTTCAACTGGAACTATGAGAAAGTGCCGCAGCCGGAAGTAATGACGCAGGCGTTCCATGACGCCGGGCTGAAACTGGCGGCCAACATCAAGCCGTGCCTGTTGCAGGATCACCCGCGTTACCAGGAAGTGGCGGAGCGCGGGCTGTTCATCCGGGATTCAGAGCAGGCCTGCCCGGAGCGCTCCAGTTTCTGGGATGACGAAGGCTCACACCTTGATTTCACCAACCCGGATGCCGTGGCCTGGTGGCAGCAGGGCGTGACCAAACAACTGCTGGAAAAAGGCATCGATTCCACCTGGAATGACAACAACGAATATGAAGTGTGGGACGGCGAGGCGCGCTGCCACGGGTTCGGCCGCGAGATCGCCATCAAGCATATCCGCCCGGTGATGCCGCTGCTGATGATGCGTGCGTCAATGGAGGCGCAGCAGGCGTTCACGCCGCACAAACGCCCCTACCTGATCTCCCGTTCCGGCTGCGCCGGGATGCAGCGCTACGTGCAGACCTGGAGCGGCGACAACCGCACCAACTGGGAGACGCTGCGCTACAACACCCGCATGGGCGTCGGCATGAGCCTGTCGGGGCTGTACAACGTCGGCCACGACGTCGGCGGCTTCTCCGGCGACAAACCGGGGGCGGAACTGTTTGTGCGCTGGGTACAGAACGGCGTGATGCACCCGCGCTTTACCATCCACTCCTGGAATGATGACCACACCGTCAACGAGCCGTGGATGTACCCGGCGGTGACCCCGGCGATCCGCGAGGCGATTGAGCTGCGCTACCGGCTGCTGCCCTATTTCTACACCCTGTTGTGGCAGGCCCACGCGGATGACGAGCCGATGCTGCGGCCGACTTTCCTCGACCATGAGCATGACGCGCAGACCTTTGCGGAATGCGATGAGTTTATGCTGGGGCGCGATCTGCTGGTGGCGAGCGTGGTGGAGCCGGGGCAACGCCAACGCAGCCTGTGGCTGCCGGACAACCACAGCGGCTGGTATGACTACCACAGCGGCCAGTGGTTCAGCGGCGGCCAGCAGGTGACGCTGGATGCCCCGCTGGAGCGGCTGCCGCTGCTGGTGCGCGCCGGGGCCGCCCTGCCGCACAGCGCCCGCCTCACCCATGTGGACGCCCAGGCCGACAGCGTGCGTGAGCTGAAACTCTACCCGCTGCGGGGAGAAGGCGTCTCCCACGGCAGCCTGTTTGAGGATGACGGCGAATCCTGGGGCTACCAGCAAGGTGACGCGCTGTGGCTGACATGGGAAATGGCCTGCACCGCCACCGAGATCCAGCTCACCTTCCAGCGCAAAGGCCGTTACCAGCCTGCCTGGCAAGAGATTGCCCTGACCCTGCCGCCGGGTGAAACCCGCCGCCTGCGGGTGGATGGCGTGGAGAGCCGGGTGTGGCACCTGTAAGCCGGGCCTGAATCGCCGCCATAAAAAAAGCCGGGCAAGATGCCCGGCTTTTTTGTGCGCGTAAAATCAGGCGTAGATGCCCTGGCTGCGCAGGTAGTCTTCGTAGGTGCCGCCGAAGTCGATAACCTTGTTCGGGGTGATCTCCAGCACGCGGGTCGCCAGCGAGCTGACGAACTCCCGGTCATGGGAGACGAAGATCAGGGTGCCTTCGTACATCTCCAGCGCCATGTTCAGTGACTCGATCGACTCCATGTCGAGGTGGTTGGTGGGTTCGTCCATGATCAGCACGTTCGGTTTGCGCATCATCAGCTTACCGAACAGCATACGGCCCTTTTCACCCCCGGAGAGCACTTTGACCTTTTTCTTGATGTCGTCCTGGCCGAACAGCAGGCGGCCGAGGATGCCGCGCACCGCCTGCTCGTCATCTTTGTCCTGCTTCCACTGGCTCATCCAGTCAAAGACCGTCATGTCCACGTCGAAATCTTCCGCGTGGTCCTGCGCGTAGTAGCCGATGTTGGCGTTTTCAGACCATTTCACCGTCCCGGCATTGGCCTCGATGTCACCCACCAGCGTTTTCAGCAACGTGGTTTTACCGATGCCGTTCGCGCCCAGTACCGCGACTTTCTCGCCCACTTCCACCATCAGGTTGAGGTTCTTGAACAGCAGCCCCTCATCGTACCCTTTGGAGAGTTCCTGCACTTCCAGCGCGTTACGGAACAGCTTTTTGTCCTGCTCGAAGCGGATGTACGGGTTCTGGCGGCTGGAGGCTTTGACTTCATCGAGCTGGATTTTGTCAATCTGGCGCGCGCGCGAGGTGGCCTGCTTGGATTTGGAGGCGTTGGCGCTGAAGCGGCTGACAAAGGATTGCAGTTCGGCAATCTGTGCCTTTTTCTTGGCGTTGTCAGAGAGCAGGCGCTCACGCGCCTGGGTGGCGGCAGTCATGTACTCGTCATAGTTGCCCGGATACACGCGCAGCTCGCCGTAGTCCAGGTCAGCCATGTGGGTGCAGACCATGTTCAGGAAGTGACGGTCGTGCGAAATGATGATCATGGTGCTGTTACGTTCGTTCAGCACCTGCTCCAGCCAACGGATGGTGTCGATGTCCAGGTTGTTGGTCGGTTCGTCGAGCAGCAGGATCTCCGGGTTGGAGAACAGCGCCTGCGCCAGCAGCACCCGCAGTTTGAAGCCGGGGGCGATTTCGCTCATCGGGCCGTAATGCTGTTCTACCGGGATGCCGACACCCAGCAGCAATTCACCGGCGCGGGCTTCGGCGGTGTAGCCATCCATTTCACCGTAGGCCACTTCCAGGTCAGCCACTTTGTAGCCGTCCTCTTCGCTCATCTCGGCCATCGCGTAGATGCGGTCGCGTTCTTCTTTCACCTGCCACAGTTCGTCGTGGCCCATGATCACGGTGTCCAGCACGGAGAAATTCTCGTAGGCGAACTGGTCCTGGCGCAATTTACCCAGGCGTTCGTTCGGATCAAGGAACACGTTGCCGCTGCTCGGCACCAGATCCCCGCCGAGAATTTTCATAAAGGTGGATTTGCCGCAGCCGTTGGCGCCGATCAGGCCGTAACGGTTGCCGCCGCCAAATTTGACGGAAATATTTTCGAACAGCGGCTTGCTGCCGAATTGCATGGTGATGTTGTTAGTACTTAACACAACGCTCGCTCTTGTCTGGGAATGTGATGAGGCGCGCATTATGCCATAACCGGCGGGCGGGGTCGCGCATCGTTTTGGTTGTTTTTCGCGCAACAAACAGAAAACCCGGCCGGAGCCGGGTTTTGCGGGCAGGGGAACGGGGATCAGAAGCTGTAGCCGATCACCGCGTAGTAGCCCCAGCCGGTGGACTTGACGTCAAAGTTGCCGTTGCCGAAGTTCAGCTCGGTGCCGTCCTGCCATTGGCCGCCGTTATGGAAGTAACGCGCCACCACAGAGTAGTGCCAGTGGGCGTAGTTCAGCGCCAGGATATGGCTGGAAGCGATGGAGTTGCTGGTCCGGGACTTGTTGCCGTTTTCGTTGAGGTCAGAACCCCAGTCGAAGTTGGTGAAGCCGATGTAGCTGAAGTGGCCGCCCCACAGGTCGCCCAGCGGCAGGAAGTATTTGACCTTGAAGCGGTAGCCGTCCCAGCTGTTTTCGTTGGCGGCGCTGTAGTTTTCCCACTGGTATTTGGCATAGACGTTCAGCGAGAGGTTCAGCGGGGTATGGGTATCGATGTCGGTGCCGAGGCCCATATACCAGGTGTTCTGGCGGTTATCGCTGTCCGGGCCGAGGTCGAAGATATAGTTGTTGGCGAAGTACCACTCTTTGAACGGCCCAAAGCTCAGGTCAGTGCCGGTGAGTTTGTCGATGGAGAAGCGCGGTTCAATCTCCATAAACAGCGGTGAGCCGTTTTTGTCCCAGATGCCGGTATCGTTGCTGTTGCCTGCGCCGAACGTTTTCGGCACATCGAGGTAGCCGTAGAAGTCGAACCAGTCTTTATGGGCGAAAGCTTCATATTCCAGGTAGATATCGTTATTCAGCCGCGGCCCGAAGCGGGTGTGATAGCTGCCCACCACATTGACGCTCTGTTTCCACCAGTCAGAGAGGTATTCCCCCTGATCGCTGGACCCGACATTGGATTCAGCCAAAGCGGTAGCGCTGTAAGAGAGGGCGATCAACGCGCCCGCGGCGAAAAGACGATTTTTCATTGTGGTTACCAGTGCGTGAAGGGGGGCGTTTCCCTGCCGGGTTGGGGAGGTGTCAACCAACAAAACCCGCGGCGGCAGCGTCATTAACGATCATTGCTGTCAAACATTCCGCGACCGGTTTACCGCCGGAACTTCAGAACATTCTTAAGTGTCATGATTTCGTAACTTAATACGCGATTGTGTCAACAAATGTCAATTTGAGTTGCAATGTTATGCATTTGTTTCGTGATCTTGCTCACATATCGTTAATGGCCGTAAAGATACGGATTTTTAACGGTTGCGCAATCGGTTACTTAGAAAAAGTTGAATTTGGGGTAACAAGGGAAGATTTTTTAATCAACACCGGCAACTAAAGGGATATTGAGACAGGCTGAAGGAAGAGAAACACAGAACATATAAGACTCCCCCTACCCTTTCCTGACATACCAAAAGGTTTGCAGTCTGGTGGGGGCGTAAAAATCATTGCTGAGTGAGCCGCAGGGCCGGGCGAGCACACACGACGTGTGCGAGAGGTGCAGTCACGCCGGGAGCGTGTCTGCACCGGCCCGAAAAGCCCGGAGGTGAAACGAAGGGACCCGCTACGCGGGCAATGATTCAGCCGGGGCACCGAAAGCGCGCGGGTGCAGGGCCGGCGCGCCGGCAGGCCCTGCTCGGTTGAGGCTCGGAGGCTCAGGCAGCCAGCGATGCTGAACAACCGAAACATGCCACGTTACCCATTAAAATTAACATGCGGCACTTATGCCCGCGGGTGCAGGGCCGGCGCGCCGGCAGGCCCTGCTCGGTTGAGGCTCGGAGGCTCAGGCAGCCAGCGATGCTGAACAACCGAAACATTCCACCTCGCTGAAACATGCCACCTCACCGAAACATTCCCCAAAACCGATAAACGGATGACGCAGGGCACCAGCCCTACTCCCCCTTCTTATTACTCCGGTAAATCAACACCAACGCCACCGCCAGACACACCAGCGCCGCCAGGCGGTTCCCATTGAGCGGGATCTCCGGGTTATCCAGCCAGCCGAAGCTGTCGATCAGGATGCTCATCGCCAGTTGGCCGAGGATCACCGCCACCGTCGCCACCGCCGTGCCGACACGCGGCACCGCCGTCACCATGATGATGATATACGGCACGCCAAACAGCGCACCGGCCAGTTGCCACTTCGGCACCGTCATCAGCGTTTGCGGATGCGCGCTCTCAAAGAACAGGATCAGCAGCATCGTCACCAGCGCCCCGAGGCTGAAGGTGAGGAACGCACTTTTCAACACCCCGACGCGTGCGCCGAGTTGCCCGTTAATCGCTGCCTGTACGCTCAGCGCGGCCCCGGCGACGATCGCCAGTACCACCATAATCATTTCTGTCATCGTTTATCCCCGTGCAATCAGCCACAGTGCCGCAATAATGAACAGCAGCGCCAGCAGGCGTTCCCTGCCGATTTTCTTCTTCGCCCCACCAAACCAGCCGTAATGGTCGATCAGCACACTTTTGGCCACCTGCCCGGAGAGAATGGCGATCATGGTCATGGCCAGCCCGATAACCGGCGTGGTCAGCGTCAGCACCACTACATACACCGGCCCCAGGATGCCGCCGAGCAGTTGCCAGGCGGGTTGCGCGGTAAATGAAGGCGCGTTGCGCGGGCCGAAAAACAGCACCAGCAGCAGCGTCAGGGCGCTGCCGACGCCAAAGATGCTCAGGGTGGCCCAGAGATGGCCGACTTCGCTGCCCAGCGGGCCGAGCAATCCGGCCTCGACCGACAGCCCCATGCCGCCGAGGATCACCAGCGGGATCAGTAACAAATTCATACGTTGCCTTTTTGTTGTTAAAAGAAAGGTGTCAGCACGTGAATGCAAAAACAGGCCGCCCACCGGGCGGAGGCGGACTATAACGTGGCGCGCTATTGCGAAAAACCGGATAATAGCGAAAAGAGTTTTGCGGATAATGCACAGATGAACGATTTCGATGCCGTTTCCCTGCGGGCCTTGCGCCTGTTTGTGGCCGTACTGGATGAAGGGAGCTTTTCCGAGGTAGCGCGTCGCACCGGGGTCGCGCCCTCTTCTGTTTCGCGGGTTGTCCAGCAGCTCGAGCAGCATCTGCACACCCAGTTGCTGTACCGCAACACCCGCGCCCTGGCCCCCACGGAAGCGGGGCTGGCGTTCAGCCATTACGCACGGCGGATGCTGGAACAGGCGGATGAGGCGGCGCGCACCTTGCAGGAGCGGGAACAGTTGCCGGGCGGGCTGGTGCGCATCAATGCGCCGGTGGTGTTCGGCCAGCGGCACCTTGCCCCGTGGCTGGCGGCGCTGGCGGAGCGTTACCCGAAACTCAATGTGGAGCTGACCCAGACCGACGACTATGTTGACCCGCTGCACACCGCCGCTGACCTGCTGATCCGCATCGGCGTGCTGAACGATTCCAGTATGCACGCCCGCCCGCTGGCACGGCTGCGCTACCGGCTGGCGGCCAGCCCGGCCTATCTGGCACGGTTCGGCACGCCGCGCACCCCGGAGGATCTGCACGCGCACCGTTGCCTGGTATTTAAGGGGTCATCCGGGCCGCAGCGCTGGTTTTTCCGCCCGCGTGAGGGTGAACAGCCGTGGCAGGCCTACAGCCTGCGCGGGCCGCTGACCGGCAACAACGCCGAAACCCTGACGCAGGCGGCGCTGGACGGCCTCGGGCTGGTGCTGTTCCCGAGCTGGCTGATTGGCGAGGCGCTGCACCAGGGGCGGCTGGTGCGGCTGCTGCCGGCGTATCAGGCGTCGATTACACTGGAGCCGTCCACGCTGGCCGCGCTCTACCCGCGCAGCCGGTTGCCGTCACGCAATGTGCGGGCGGTGGTGGATTTTCTGGTGGAAAAAATGGGCGACCCGCCCTACTGGGATCGCTGATCGCCGTGCGTTAGCCGCATATCGATATGCGGGATGCCATCTTCGTCATACACCGCTGAACAGGGCTGGAACCCCAGCGCGCGGTAAAACGGCTGGAGATGCGCCTGGGCAGAGAGCATCACGCCGGCCTGCGGCCAGTGGCGCGCGCAGGCCGCCAGTGCCTGTTCCATCAGCGCCCTGCCGAGCCGCTGCCCACGCGCGGCAGGCGCGACGATCACCCGGCCAATGGCGGCCTCGTCATGTTTCAGCAGCCGCGCATAGGCCGCCGGTTTCCCCGCCTGCCAGCCGATCAGGTGGCGTGTTTCGCCGCTCAGGTCTTGCCCATCCACATCCAGATAGGCGCATTGCTGTTCCACCACAAACACCTCGCAGCGCAATGCCAGCACCGCGTAGAGCTGGGCGGCGGTGAGGTCACTGTGGTGCAGATCCTGCCACACTATATTCGCCATAATAATTCCCTAATTAATAATTCACACTGGTTATATCTCACCTGGGCACGCCGCCTGCCCTGCGGCCGCGGCAGTAATGCGCCGCCCCCACTTTTTCATCTTTCAATCAATTAAACAATAACTTAACAATGTAGCCAGAGTGAAATCAGATTGTATTCGCCTCCTGCCATGACCTGTGTATATTGCGCCAGCTACATTACCTTAGGAATTTATACCATGACCCCGTTTATGAAATACTCCCTGGTGGCGCTGATGCTGACCGGGTTGACCGCGTGTGACAATGCGGCAGACAGCACCAAAACCGCTGCCGCCAAACCGGCAGAAAGCAAAACCGCCCCGGCGGCTGACGCCAACGCGGCCCCTGCCCCGGCAGTGAAGGCGCAGGAGGCAACGGCAGAGGAAGCCAAGGCCGCACCCAGCGCCCCGCAAGCGCCTGTTCAAGCGGAAGCCCCGTCGTTCTCGATGAATATCCCGAAAGGCTTCGCGGACAAATCCCCGGCGGTGGACGAGAAATCCAACTCGCGCACCCGCATTTTCGTCAACCCTGAAACCCGCCAGATGATCACTGTCACCACCGTGATGGGTGTGCAACCGGTGGCAGACGAGAAGATGAAGGCGTCACTGGAAGAGGCGATCCCGAGCATGATGACTGCCCTGAAAAAGCAGTACTCCACGGTGAACGTCGCCAAAAAAGAGGTGATTACCCTGGCTGACCACCCGTTCCTGCATATTGATGCCGCGCTGAAACAGCAGGAAAAGAGCGCCCTCAATACCACGCTGTTGACCCAGCAGGGCGTGCAGCTGATTAACGTCCAGCTGATGACGGTTTCCGACGACAAAAAAGCCCATGAGGCGTTGGTTAAACAAGTCAGCAGCCGGATTACCTTTAAGTAATCGCTGTTTTTTGCCAAAACCGCCTGCGGGCGGTTTTTTTATGCCGGGAAAACAGCAGGCCGCGGGCGGTGGATTGGTAAAATTTTTTGAATATACCGGTCAAATATATTCGCTGGCGGGATCAGGGGGAGTCACGCAGACTGCAGGAAGACGTAAATGCATATTCTTTAACGAAAAGGACGTAACCCATGTCAGTCATGAAAAAAGTATGGCTTCCGGTGATCATGAGCATCGGCTTGTATTCTCAGGTGTCTGCCGCCGCGACCCAACACTACGCGATGGACCCCGGCCATACCTCCGTGGTGGTCTCCTGGACGCACTTCGGCTTTTCACACCCGACCGCTGACCTGTCCAACGTCACCGGCAACATCGCTTTTGACGCGCAAAACCTCGCGCAGTCCAAAGTGGATGTCAGCATCCCGGTGAGCAGCATTGATACCCACGTTGCGGCCCTGACCAGCGAATTCAAAGGCGCCGAGTACTTCGACGTCGCCAAATACCCGACCGCCACCTTCCACAGCACCAAAGTCACCGCCACCGGCGACAACAAGTATGATGTTGAAGGTAACCTGACCCTGAAAGGCATCACCAAGCCGGTTGTGCTGCACGCCGTGCTGAACAAACAGGGCGAGCACCCGATGATGAAGAAACAGGCGATCGGTTTTGACGCCACCACCACCCTCAAACGTTCTGACTTCAAGCTGGACAAATATGTCCCGGCAGTGGGCGACGACGTACAGATCACTATCTCTACCGAAGCCTACGCCAAATAAGTTTCCGGCCCCTTGCCGCGCGCTTCAGGCCTGTCTCCGGACAGGCCTTTTTTTTGCCGGGCCGCTCAGCCCCCCGGCGACGCGTTAACCCGGCGCGCAGTTAACGCAGGGCGCAATGACATCGGGGCCGTAATCAAACCGGGGCGTAATCAAATCGGGGCATAGTCGCCGTAGCCGTCCGGCCACGGGGTCAGCAGGTCAAACCCGGTTTCCGTCACCGCCACGGTGTGTTCCCACTGCGCGGAGAGCGAACGGTCACGCGTGACCACCGTCCAGCCATCGGCCAGGGTGCTGGTCGGCGCTTTCCCGGCGTTGATCATCGGCTCAATGGTAAAGATCATCCCAGCTTTCAGCGGCATCCCCTCACCTGGCCGGCCGTAGTGCAACACCTGCGGATCGGTGTGGTATTCGGTGCCGACCCCATGCCCGCAATATTCACGCACCACGGAGAAGCCTTTCTCATGCGCCACGTTCTGGATGGCATAACCGATGTCGCCCAGCGTCGCGCCCGGCCTGACCACGCGGATGCCCGCCACCATGGCGTTATAGGTGGTTTCCACCAGCAATTTGGCGCGGATTGACGGTTCCCCGACGAAATACATGCGGCTGGTGTCGCCGTACCAGCCATCTTTAATCAGCGCCACGTCGATATTGACGATATCCCCCTCTTTCAGCGCCTTTTTATCGGTCGGGATACCGTGGCACACCACATGGTTGACCGAGGTGCAGATGGTTTTCGGGTAGCCGTGATAGCCGATGTTGGCCGGGGTGCAGTGCAGTTTGTCCACGATATAGCGGTAGCAGATCGCGTCCAGTTCATCGGTGGTGACGCCCGGTTTGACATACTCACCGATCATCGCCAGCACTTCCGCCGCCAGATGCCCGGCAGTGCGGGCCTGTTCGATGTCGGCGGCAGAGTGCAGCATAATGTTGTTCATGAAGGCTCCTTGGTGGTCAGTGTTCCGTTGGCCTGTTCAGGCGCATGCAAGAGGGTGATGATGTCGCTGTAGGTCAGGCCGGGGTTGCGTTCGGCCAGCCGGCCGATGCGCAGCCAGTATTCCGCCTGCGCGTTGATCGAGCGGCAATAGATGTCGCTGGCGGCGCGCAGTTCGTCATGCATAAGGTCAGAGATTTTAATGATGCCCATCGGGTTCCCCCTGATATGAAACATATACAAAGTATATATAGAACATAGCCACGAAGTATAGATGAACCGGATGAAAAACGGCGATAAAAAAAGCTGCCCGGAGGCAGCTTTTGTCACGCAACAGCAGCAGAATCAGGCGCTTTTCTTCAGCGGCACCGTGCGTACCGGCGCGTCACCGGCCACATAGTAGTCGGCGGTGCTGCGCGGCAGCGGCTGGCGGCCGCGGATGGCGTCAGCCATCTTCTCGGCGATCATGATGGTGGTGGCGTTCAGGTTACCGGTGATGATCTGCGGCATGATGGACGCATCAATGACGCGCAGGCCGCTCATGCCGTGCACCCGGCCCTCGCCGTCTACCACCGCCATCTCGTCGGTGCCCATTTTGCAGGAGCCGCACGGGTGGAAGGCGGTTTCGGCATGTTCCCGGATAAAGGCGTCCAGCTCCTCATCGCTCTGCACATGCTCGCCGGGGCTGATTTCGCGGCCCCGGTACGGGTCGAGCGCCGGTTGCGCCATGATCTCACGGGTAATACGGATCGCGTCGCGGAACTCCTGCCAGTCCTGCTCGCTGGACATATAGTTGAACAGGATGCTCGGGTGCTGGCGCGGATCTTTGGATTTCACCTGCACCCGGCCGCGGCTCGGCGAGCGCATCGAACCGACGTGCGCCTGGAAACCATGCTCTTTCACCGCGTTGCTGCCGTTGTAGTTAATCGCCACCGGCAGGAAATGGTACTGGATGTTCGGCCACGCAAACTCTTCACGGCTGCGGATAAACCCGCCCGCCTCGAACTGGTTGCTGGCCCCGACGCCGGTGCCTTTGAACAGCCACTCCGCACCGATTTTCGGCTGGTTGTGCATCTGCAATGCCGGGTAGAGCGACACCGGCTGGGTGCAGCTGTACTGCAGGTACATCTCCAGGTGGTCCTGCAAATTCTCGCCCACGCCCGGCAGGTCATGCACTACCGGGATGTCGAGGCTGTTCAGCAGCGCGGCCGGGCCGACGCCGGAACGTTGCAGGATCTGCGGTGAGGCGATCGCCCCGCTGCACAGCAGCACTTCGCGGCTGGCGCGGGCGGTTTTTGCGTTGTACTCATCCTGGTGGAAATAGCTGACGCCCACCGCACGCTTGCCGTCGAACAGGATGCGGTCGGTGGTGGCGTGGGTCAGGATGGTCAGGTTGCTGCGTGATTTCGCCTGGTCGAGGTAACCGCGCGCGGTGCTGGCGCGGCGGCCGTTCGGCGTCACGGTGCGGTCCATCGGGCCGAAACCTTCCTGCTGGTAACCGTTCAGGTCGTCCGTGCGCGGGTAGCCGGCCTGCACGCCCGCCTCCACCATCGCGTGGAACAGCGGGTTGTTGCCGGCTTTCGGCGTGGCCACGCTCACCGGGCCGTCGCCGCCGTGGTAGTCATTCGGGCCGATGTCACGGGTTTCCGCTTTGCGGAAATACGGCAGGCAGTCGAGGTAGCTCCAGTGCTCCAGCCCCGGCGCTTTCGCCCAGTTGTCGAAATCCATCGCGTTGCCGCGGATGTAGCACATGCCGTTAATCAGCGAGGAACCGCCCAGCCCTTTGCCGCGCCCGCACTCCATGCGGCGGTTGTTCATATGCGGCTCCGGGTCGGTTTCATAGGCCCAGTTATAGCGTTTGCCCTGTAACGGGAAGGCCAGCGCAGCCGGCATCTGGGTGCGGAAATCGAGGCGGTGGTCGGGGCCACCGGCTTCCAGCAACAGTACGGTGACACCTGGGTCTTCGGTCAGGCGGGTGGCGAGGACGTTACCCGCGGAACCGGCCCCGATGATGATGTAATCGTATTCCATTGAATGTCTCCTCAATGTGATTGCTGTGGGTCGGGGCATCGGCCGCCGGAAAGCGGCGGCAGGCGGGGTAATCTCTCCCCGCATAAACCGCGGCAGGCGTTACCGGCCTGCTGCCCCTGACAACATGTCTTGGGTCGGTCAGAACACGGAGCTGAATTCGCCCAGTTCCACTTCAACCGATTTGATCTGCGTGTAGTGTTCCAGCGTGCCGAGGCCATTCTCACGGCCGACGCCGGAGTGCTTGTAGCCACCGACCGGCATCTCAGCCGGGGATTCGCCCCAGGTGTTGATCCAGCAGATGCCGGCTTCGAGCTGGTGGATGACGCGGTGCGCGCGGTTCAGGTCGCGGGTCACCAGCCCCGCGGCCAGGCCGAAGGTGGTGTTGTTGGCGCGGGCAATGACTTCCTCTTCGGTCTGGTAGGTGAGGATGCTCATCACCGGCCCGAAGATCTCTTCCTGCACAATTTCCATGTCGTCGGTGCAATCGCTGAACACCGTCGGCGCGACCCAGGCACCCTGCGCCAGCACGCCGTCGGTCAGGCGTTCGCCGCCGGCCAGCAGGCGCGCGCCCGATTTTTTGCCGCTTTCGATAAAGCGCAGCACGTTTTCCATGTGGGCGAAGCTCACCAGCGGGCCGAAGTTGACGTCCGGCTGGGTCGGCTGGCCGATGCGGATGCGCTGCACGCGCGCCAGGATTTTCTCCTCAAACGCCGCTTTCAGGCTTTCCGGCACAAAGACGCGGGTGCCGTTGGTGCAGACCTGGCCGGAACTGTAGAAGTTGGCCATCATGGCGATGTCCGCCGCGCGGTCGAGGTCAGCGTCGTCAAACACGATCAGCGGGGACTTGCCGCCCAGCTCCATCGTCACCTCTTTCAGGGTGGAACCGGCCGCATTCGCCATCACTTTCTTGCCGCTCACCACGCCGCCGGTAAAGGAGACTTTGGCGATGCCGGGGTGCTCAGTCAGCGCCTGGCCGACCTGCTTGCCGCTGCCCGGCAGCACGTTGAACACGCCGTCCGGCACGCCCGCCTCGGTGTAGATCTCGGCCAGCTTCAGCGCCGTCAGCGAGGTGACCTCACTCGGCTTGAAGATCATCGCGTTACCGGCGGCCAGCGCCGGGGCGGATTTCCACAACGCGATCTGGATCGGGTAGTTCCAGGCGCCGATGCCGGCCACCACGCCCAGCGGCTCGCGGCGGGTGTAAACGAAGGCGCTGTCGCGCAGCGGGATCTGCTGCCCTTCGATGGCCGGGATAAGCCCGGCGTAGTACTCCAGCACGTCCGCGCCGGTCACGATGTCCACTGCCGTGGTTTCAGACAGCGGTTTGCCGGTGTCGGCGGTTTCAATTTCCGCCAGTTCATCATTGCGCTCACGCAGGATATCCACGGCGCGGCGCAAAATACGCGAACGCTGCATGGCGGTCATCGCCGCCCACACTTTCTGCCCTTTCGCCGCAGCCGCGACGGCGCGGTCCACATCGGCGGCGGTGGCGGCCTGAACCTGGGCGATCACCTCGCCATTGGCCGGGTTAACGGCATCAAACGTCTCGCCGGTGGCGCAATCGGTGTAGGTGCCGTTGATATAGAGTTTTTGCAAGCCATAGCGGGACATAGGTTTCTCCTGTCAGTTGCTCTGTGTGGTGCCGGTTAATCGTGCCGGTTAATCTTGCCGCGCGTCGCTCAAGAGCTGGTCGATATAGTCAAACGTGATCTCCAGTGCCTCCCGGCGGTCGAAGCTGTCGCCGCTCAGGGCGCTGCGTAACCAGAGGCCATCGATCATGCCCGCCAGCCCGTTGGCGGCACGGCGCGCCTGCGCTTTCGGCAGGCCGCGGCGGAACTCGGCAGATAAATTAGAAAACAGCCGGCGGCTGTTAACCCGTTGTAAACGTTTCAATTGCGGGCTGTGCATACTGCTGACCCAGAAGGCCAGCCAGGTTTTCATCGCCGCGCTGTTGGTCTGGCTTTCGTCAAAGTTGCCTTCGGCAATCGCCCGCAGGCGCAGCCTGGCATCACCGCCCTGTAACGGCCGCAACCGCTGGCGCACCGCCTCGCCCAGGTGGCTTATCAGGTAGCGCATGGTCGCTTCCAGCAGCCCGTTCTTGTCACGGAAGTAGTGGCTGATAATGCCGTTTGACACCCCGGCGCGCCGGGCAATCTGCGAAATGGAGGCGTCATGCATCCCCACTTCATTCACGGCGGCCAGCGTCGCCTCAATCAATTGCTGCCGCCTGATCGGCTGCATTCCTACCTTCGGCATGGTGCCCTCTCCGGGTAAAAGCCAGAACGACTCGCGTCAGAACCGGCCAATGCTTCCGGCTGCGGCGCGTTGTTGGCCCCTATTAAACTTTTTTTTGATTGAACGTTCAATTAAAAATGCATATATTTTATTACCGCAACGTTATGGAATTGTGTAAATTAAGGATAGAAATCGTTGATTTGCGGCGCGTTTTTTGATCTGGCGCAAACAACAAACTTTTTGATCTGACAGGTTGCAACGGCAAGCGGTCTCAGCGGATGCCCTGTAACAGGCGTTTTTTTAAGCAGTCGACTCGCCCTTTGATATGCGCTAAGCGCGCTTCTGTTGCCCATCAGATCCCGTTTGAGACAAGTATGGGGAAAGCATGAGTACACCCGAAGACGTTAAACCGCAGGCCGACCGGTTAAACCCTGTCGTGTTCTTCACGTCAGCCGGCCTGATCCTGGCCTTCTCGCTGATGACCATTTTCTTTACCGCGGAGTCCGGCCGCTGGATAACCGCCACCCTGAACTGGGTGTCGGCCACCTTCGGCTGGTACTACCTGCTGGCGGCCACCCTCTATATCGTGTTTGTGATCTTTATCGCCTGCTCGCGCTACGGCGACATCAAGCTCGGGCCGGAGCAGTCCAAACCGGAATTCAGCATGATGAGCTGGGCGGCGATGCTGTTTGCCGCCGGGATCGGCATCGACCTGATGTTCTTCTCCGTGGCGGAGCCGGTGACGCAGTACATGATGCCGCCGGAAGGCCAGGGGCAGACGCTGGAAGCGGCGCGGCAGGCGATGGTCTGGACGCTGTTCCACTACGGCCTGACCGGCTGGTCAATGTATGCATTGATGGGCATCGCGCTGGCCTACTTCAGCTACCGCTATAACCTGCCGCTGACCATCCGCTCCGCGCTCTACCCGATTTTCGGCAAGCGCATCAATGGGCCTATCGGCCACACGGTGGACATCGCGGCGGTGGTCGGCACCATTTTCGGCATCGCCACAACGCTGGGGATTGGCGTGGTGCAGCTCAACTACGGGCTGAAAGTGCTGTTCCATATCCCGGAAGATTTGCGGGTGCAGGCGGCGCTGATTCTGCTGTCAGTGATTATGGCCACGGTTTCCGTGACGTCCGGCGTGAACAAGGGCATCCGCTTCCTGTCAGAGCTGAACGTGCTGCTGGCGCTGGGGCTGATCCTGTTCCTGCTGTTTGCCGGTGACACCGAGTTCCTGCTGAATGCGCTGGTGCTGAATGTCGGCGATTACATCAACCGCTTTATGGGCATGACGCTCAACAGCTTCGCCTTTGACCGCCCGACGCAGTGGATGAACAGCTGGACGCTGTTCTTCTGGGCCTGGTGGGTGGCGTGGTCGCCGTTTGTCGGGCTGTTCCTGGCGCGGATTTCGCGCGGGCGCACCATCCGCCAGTTTGTGTGCGGCACGCTGATTATTCCGTTTGTGTTTACCCTGCTGTGGCTCTCGATTTTCGGCAACAGCGCGCTCTACCAGATTCTGCACGGCAACCTGGCCTTCGCCCATGAAGTGATGCAATACCCGGAGCGCGGCTTCTACAGCCTGCTGGCGCAGTACCCGGCGTTCAACCTCAGCGCCTCGGTGGCGACCATCACCGGCCTGCTGTTCTACGTGACCTCAGCGGACTCCGGCTCGCTGGTGCTCGGCAACTTCACCTCAAAACTGGCGGACATCAACAACGACGCACCGAACTGGCTGCGGGTATTCTGGTCAGTGGCGATTGGCCTGCTGACGCTCGGCATGTTGCTGACCGGCGGGGTGTCGGCGTTGCAGAACACCACGGTGATCATGGGCCTGCCGTTCAGTTTCGTGATTTTCTTTGTGATGGCCGGGCTGTATAAATCGCTGAAAGTTGAGGATTACCGGAAAGCGAGTGCGATGCAGAACGCCCCGGCCCCGGTATCACGTGATGGCGTGCTGAACTGGAAACAGCGCCTGGCGCGGGTGATGAACCACCCCGGCGCAACCTATACCCAGAAGATGCTGGACAACGTCTGCCGCCCGGCGATGGAAGAAGTGGCACGCGAACTGGCGGTGCGCGGCGCGAAAGTGGAGTTCAGCGAGCTGCCGCCGCAGGGCGAGGAGCGCCTGAGCCACCTGGAGCTGCTGGTGCGCCTCGGCGAGGAGCAGAACTTCGTCTACCAGATCTGGCCGCAGCGCTATTCAGTACCGGCGTTCACTTACCGCGCCCGCGCCGGCAAGTCACACTATTACCGGCTGGAGACCTACCTGCTGGAGGGTACCCAGGGCAATGACCTGATGGACTACAGCAAAGAGCAGATTATCAACGACATCCTCGACCAGTACGAGCGTCACCTGCACTTCCTGCACCTCCACCGTGAAGCCCCCGGCGCGGTGCTCACCTTCCCAACCTGACTTCCAAAACCGGCGCAAGCCGGTTTTTTTGTGCCTGCCTCACTGCCTGTCCCACCTTCGCTGATAAGCTGTATATACAAAAAGAAGATGCATGATGAATTATTCTTTAATTACCTCATTTTTATGCCAATAGACTTGATTGCTTAATTACCACCCTGTATATACAATGGCATCCATAAGGGCATGGACAAGGAGGCGTCAGCCACTTATGCATATTAAAATTTTCCCGGTTATTTTAGAAAAACTGATTCAAAAACATGGTGTTTCTGAAAAGGAAGTCCAGGAGTGTTTTTTAAACCGCGATGGTCATTACCTTAAAGATTCGCGAGAAAAGAATCAGACCATCCCCCCTACGCTGTGGTTTATCGCTGAAACGAACAGCGGCAGGAAATTAAAAATCTGTTTTGTCCCTCGGGGGCCGGGCAATCCCTGTGGCCCTGTGCTGAAAACAGCGTACGAGCCAAACCCGCTTGAAGATGAGATTTATCAAAAGCATGGCTATTGAACGCTGGTGAAAGATTGCCTGCGGGGTGCTCCGGCAGCCTGCTATCACCTGACATTATAAAAAAGAGGAAAAGCCATGAGCGATGATTTCAATGCATTCTTAGCAGACAGTGACAAATGGGATAACCGTGAACTGGGCGCGTCTGAAGAGCATGTTCAGGTTGTCTCTGAGAAGGCGGCCTCCGGGATTGATGACCAACTGGGGCTGCAGGCCATCTCGATCCGCCTGCCTAAAACGCTGATTCGTGAGCTTAAAGAGATTGCTCAACGCTATGGTGTTGGCTACCAGCCGATGGTACGGGATTTACTTAATCGTTTTGCGCAGGCGGAGCAGAAGAAATATCTGCTGGAACAATTAAGACGCCTTAAGACCGCAGAAAGTGAACAAGAAGACACGGCCCCGGTAGCAGAATTTATCGCCTCCCTTAAAAAACAGGGGTGAACCGGAAAGGAGGTGGCTTTTCCCTTGGCGAACACAGTTTAAGAAGATGCCGCCGCCCCCTGGTATGCCAGCAGCACCGCCATCAGTTCCGGCTGTTGCGGGGCGGCGGCCGGCGTCACCAATGCCGGGAAGAAAACGTTGGGCATGGGGCGGATGTCTGCCACGTGGCAGAGGGTTTTCACCTGTTCCGGCACCTCGGAGGCCGGCATCAGCGAGGCGGCCTCAATCCCCTGTGAGAGCATATCGAACACAATGCGCGGCTCATTGCCGGAGATAATAATGTTCGGCTGCACCCCCAGCTTGCGCAGCTGGGCAGAGATCAGCTCGAATGTCCCTTCGCCGTGGATGCGCCGCAACAGGATCAGCGGCAGTTTTCCCAGATCCGCCAGCGACACCGGCGCGCCCGGCGCAGGGGCCGGCAGTGAGCGGGACATCACCGCCACTGCCTTGATCGGCGGCAGGCTGACACAGGCATACCCCGCCAGCGACTGCGGCTGCTGGATCAGCGCCACATCAATGCGCCGCTCGTTCAGCATGGTTTCCAGCGTGCTGGAGTCAGAAATCACTGTCTCGACCCGGATGCCGTCAAGCTTCTGGCAGAACAGGGCCACCAGCGGGCTGAAATAACACTGATAAAGGTAAGAGATGCCGATGCGCAACACCTGCGCCTGATGCCCGGCGGCCTGAAGTGCGTCGCTGCGTGCCTCTTCCACACTGCGCAGGATGTCGCAGGCACGCTGGTAGAGCACCTTCCCGGCCTCGGTGGGGCTGATGCCGCGGCCGTTACGGGTCACCAGCGCGGTGCCGATCTCCTCTTCAAGCTCTTGCAGGCGTTTACTCAGCGGCGGCTGGGAAATATTCAGTATCCGTGACGCTTTGCTGATCGACCCCTGCTCCACAATCACACAAAAGTAACGCAACCTTTTCAGATCCATACTCCCTCCCTGATGCTTACCCGCCCCACGCGGATCACCCGCAGGCAGATCAGCATGGATACGCGCCGGTTACAACCTTTCTGGTATAGGTCGGGGGATGAAAACAGTATTACCCCCTGCTTTTTGTTGCTGCCTATGCTTAGGGCTGAAGAAATCATCCCCTGAAAGAAGGTGAACATTATGATTAAAACGACACTGGAACCGGGCACCGTTTATGACTTGCGCTCCGCCCTCGCCCTGTTGGCGCGCTACCCCGATGAACTGATCAGCACCGATGTGGAAGCTGACCCGAATGCCGAAATCAGCGGCGTCTACCGCTATGTCGGCGCAGGCGGCACGGTAAAACGGCCGACCCGCATCGGCCCGGCGATGATGTTTAACAAGGTTAAAGGTTTTGATGACGTGCGGGTGCTGATTGGCCTGCTGGCCTCGCGCCGGCGCGTGGGGCGCCTGCTGGGTGCTGACCCGGAGAAACTCGGCTTCCTGCTGAAGGATTCCGTCAATAACCCGGTTCCGCCGGTGGTCATCGCCAATGAGAACGCGCCGTGCCAGGAAGTGGTGCACCGCGCCGGGGAGCCGGGCTTTGATGTGCGTAAACTGCTGCCCGCCCCGACCAACACCGAAGAGGATGCCGGGCCTTACTTCACCATGGGCATGTGTTACGCCTCTGACCCGGAAACCGGCGAATCAGACGTCACCATCCACCGCCTCTGCATCCAGGGGCCGGATGAAATTTCGATGTATTTTGTGCCGGGCCGCCACCTGGACACCTTCCGCCAGAAAGCGGAGGCGGCCGGGAAAGCGCTGCCGATCTCCATCAGCATCGGCGTGGACCCGGCGATTGAAATCGGGGCCTGCTTTGAGCCGCCGACCACCCCGCTGGGCTACGACGAGCTGGCGGTGGCCGGCAGTTTGCGCAATCAGGCGGTGGAGCTGGTGAAATGCCTCTCGGTGGATGCCCGCGCCATTGCCAATGCCGAGATTGTGATTGAGGGCGAACTGGTGCCGGACTACCGGGTGCGGGAAGACCAGAACACCAATACCGGCAAAGCGATGCCGGAGTTCCCCGGCTACACCGGCGAGGCCAAAGCCGCGGTGCCGGTCATCAAGGTGAAAGCGATCACCCACCGCAAGCACCCGATCCTGCAAACGGTGATTGGCCCCAGCGAGGAGCACGTCAACATGGCCGGTATCCCGACAGAGGCAAGCATCCTGGAGATGGTGGAGCGCGCCATGCCGGGCCGCCTGCTCAACGTTTACGCCCATTCGTCCGGCGGCGGCAAATACCTGGCGGTGATGCAGTTCAAAAAAGCGTCGATTTCTGACGAGGGGCGGCAGCGCCAGGCGGCCCTGCTGGCGTTCGCCGCCTTTGGTGAGCTGAAACATGTGATCCTGGTGGATGAGGATGTCGATATTTTCGACACCAACGACGTGCTGTGGGCGATGCAAACCCGCTACCAGGGCGACGTCAGCACCGTCTTCATTCCCGGCGTGCGCTGCCACCCGCTCGACCCGTCGCAGTCCCCGGCGTTCAACCCGCTGATCCAGGATACCGGTATCTCCTGCAAAACCATTTTTGACTGCACCGTGCCGTTCAACCTGAAAGATCAGTTCCAGCGTTCCCGGTTCAAAGAGGTGGACGTCTCACGCTTTATTCCCGGTTTCACGGCCTGACGGCGAAACCTGTCATCAGGGGGCGATATCGCCCCCTTTTTCTTTTCTGCTTATACACTTAAACGTCCCCAGGTATTTTTTTGACAAGGAAACAGGAGAAGATGTGATGAAACGCCGTGAATTTATGTTGTCCGGGGCCGCGCTGGCGGCCGGTACGCTGGTCATGCGTTCTGCCGCGGCAGCCCCCGCCGGCCATGTTGAGGAGAAAGGGAGCGCCCTGATGCCGCCTGTCACCGATCGTATTAAGACCCTGACCATCAAAGGGACAGTGATTGGCGAGGGCAAACCGAAACTGATTGTGCCCACCACCGCCACCACCCCCGGTGACGCGCTGGCGGCAGTGAAAAAATATGCCGGCAACCCGGCGATTCAGGTCGTGGAATTGCGCATCGACACCCTGCGTGATACGCCGGACAACGCGGCGATCGCCGCCCTCACCCGCGAGGCCTGGGCGTTGCTGCCTGATCAGGCGCTGCTGGTAACCTTCCGCACCAAGGCAGAGGGCGGCAACCGCGCCATCAGTGATGACGACTATGCCGCGCTCTACCGGGAGATTATCACCCACGGCAAGGCCGACCTGCTGGACATCGAGATGTTCCGCGGTGAGGCACAGGTGAAAGCGCTGGTGGCGCTGGCGCACCAGGCCAACATGGCGGTGGTGATGTCGAGCCATGACTTCCGGAAAACACCGTCGGCAGAGGAGATCATCACCCGGTTGCGCCGCCAGCAGGCGCTGGGGGCGGACGTGCTGAAAATCGCCGCCATGCCGCAGGATTCCGGCGATGTGCTGCGGCTGATGAGCGCCACCTGGGAGATGCACAGCCGCTACGCAGAGCGCCCGCTGCTCACGATGGCGATGAGCGGCACCGGCGTGGTGTCGCGGCTGGCGGGCGAACTCACCGGATCGGCGCTGACCTTCGGCATGGTGGGCGAGGCCTCCGCGCCCGGCCAGATTGAGGCGGATGACCTCAGCCGGGTGCTGAACATCATCCACACCGCCAACCAGGCCTGACGCGCAGATCAGTTCTCCGCGCTGTGCACCTGGCGGCTGACGATCCCGGCGGAGGCCATTTTCTCCCGCGCTTCCAGCCGGTCACCGGCCGCCAGCTCCAGCGGCTGCTGCAAGCGGCCGACGCGCGGGTTCAGCGCCAGTTCGGCCAGGATCGGGAAATGGTCAGAGCCGATATGCGGCAGGCGCTGCATCCGCACCAGCGTAAAATCGCGGCTGTGGAACACGTGGTCGAGCGGCCAGCGCATACAGGGGATCCCGGCATGGAAGGTGTTAAACATGCCGCGGCCGCGGCGCGGGTCGAGCAGCCCGCTGACTTTCATAAACAGCCGGGTGGTGCGTGACCACGCCACGTCATTCAGGTCACCGGTCACTACCGTCGGGTAACGGGCGCGGGCGGCGCAATGGCCCACCGCCACCAGCTCACCGTCACGGTTGGTGGACTCATCATCCTCGGTCGGGCTGGGCGGCATCGGGTGCAGGCAGTGCATCACCACCTCATCGCCCGAGTCCAGCGCCACGCGGAAGTGCATCGACGGGATCCCCTCTGCCACCAGGTACTGGATCATCGCGTCCTTGATCGGCAGCCGTGAATAGACGTGCATCCCGTACAGGTTGTCCTGCGGGCATTTCAGCTGATACGGGTATGGCGCGCCGCTGTCGCCGCGCTCCAGCACATCAAGCTCGGCCTGCCACCAGAGGTCGGTTTCCAGCGCCACCAGCACATCGGGCTGATGCTCCCGCACCAGCGCTTTCAGGGCGCAGGCGTTGCGGTTGGTCATCAGCACATTGGCAGTGAGAATTTTCAGGGTCGGCCGGTTGTGCAGGCGCGAACGTTTGACCTGCACCGGCCAGAGCCGGGTATAGGGAATGATCCAGTGCGCCTGGTAGAGCGCGCACAACAGCGACAGCAACACAATCAGATCCCCGGTGGGGATGCCGGCAAGCGTCGGCCCGCCACTGCCCGGCAGCAGGCAGAGTTCCACCACCAGCAGCAGCACCGCGATCGAGGCCATCTGCAACCGCGGGAAGTCCCATACCCGCACCCACCACGCCTGACAACGGCAAAACGGCAACAGCGTCAGCACGGTCATGACCACCGTCAGCCCGCTGAACAGCATCCGTATTTTATCCATACTTAATTCTGTTCCCTTGCTGTAACAGCCTGGGCACGCCGCCCGGCTAAAAAAGTGACGATTCTGGTTATTCACCCATGTTATCGATTTCCACCGGGCTTTGTCGTGAAATTTTGATCAGGGTGCCGGGGTATGGCACCAGTTGCGTCCGTCCAGCAGGCCGCCATCCGGCGAGGTAAAGCCGATGCAGCCCAGCACGCTGTCAAACAGCTTGCCGTGGAACGCCGGTTTCTTCTCCGCCGCCATGCGCTGCAACTGCGTAAAGGCGGCACGGTGGGCCGGTTCGGCCAGGAACGCATCCGAGGCCCACACCATGATCGGGATGGTGCGCTGCTCCGGCGGCGCGCGATCCCGCGGGGTGCTGTGGAAGTGGATGTTGTCGGAGATCGACTCGCCGTGGTCAGAGGCGTAAAACACAATCGCCTTGCGGTCACGCACCTGGTCAATCACCTGTTTCAGGAAGGCATCGGTGTAGAGCACGCTGTTGTCATAGGCGTTGATCATGCTCTGGGTCGAGCAGGCTTCGTCAATGCCCATGCACTCCGGCTGCCAGCGGGCGAAGCTGCGCGGGTAGCGCTCGGAGTAGAGGTAGTGCGAGCCTTTGGTGTGCAGGATAATCAGGTGGCGGCCGTGCGGGTGGCGTTGCAGCGAGCCTTGCATCTGCCCCACCAGCAGCATGTCGCCAATCGGTTTACCGGCGTTGCGCGCCTGGGTTTCGATGTCATCGCGCAGCACATAGCGGTCCGCCAGGGTTTTGCTGTAGAACCAGTCCTCCGTCTGCATGGCGAACAGCTCGGAGCTGAAGCCCTGCTGTTTCAGCACCGAGAAGACGTTCATCTCTTTCAGCGTGCGAGACGGGTCATCGGTGGTGCCGCCGATGCGCACAAACATGCAGCGCAGCGAGAGTTTGGTGGAGGTGTCACACGAGGTGCCCTGCAAGGCCACCAGGTTCTTCTCACGCGACAGGTTCGGCGTGGTGTCACGCGCATAACCGTAAAGGCCGAAGTGGTCGCGGCGGGCGCTTTCGCCAATCACGAACACCACGTCGATGTCATCGGCATCTTTCGGCGGCAGGTAGGTAAAGTGTTTGGCCGGGTCGAACAGATTATTCAGCTCCTCCGGCTGGGTGTAGGCGCTGTAGGCAAACAGCCCGAGCGCCGACAGCCAGTTGGACGGCAGGTAGGTGCCGGCCACGGTGTCATCATACTGGGCGGCCATCGTGGGGTTGCCGTCCACTTCCAGCACCTCGCCCATCAGCTTCAGCGGCAGCCAGCAGAACAGTGCCGCCGTCAGCAGCACGCCGGTTTTGCGCAGCAGCAGGCGGCGGTTCACCGGGCGCAGATCGCCGTCCGGCAGGCGGCTGAGCCAGAGCGCCGCCAGCGGCGGCAGCCCGGCCACCACAATCCACAGCATAAAATGGTAACCGATGGAGGCTTTCGACAGGTCGAGGTCGGTGGTCATCACCGCCGCCAGGATGCCGTAACCGATATCGACATTAAACACCGCCATATAGTAACTGGCGGCGGCCGACGCCAGGATAACAATGGTGGTGAGCAGCCGGAACAGCCAGCGGCCGGTAAATGAGAACAGCAAACAGAGGAAATAGACCAGCGAAAAGGCGGCCAGCATCTCGGCGGCCAGCGCCAGCGGCGTATCCTGCGGCACCTGGGTAAAGCGCCGCCAGAACACCGGGGCGTTAAGGATGACCCCGACATAAAAGGCGATAAACAGCATGACCTGCTGCTGGGAAAGAAGTCTGAAACGTTGCATGGTGACCTGTGACCGGAGGGTGAGTGTTGTTCTGTACCCCGCACGAGCGCGCAGTAATGTTTAAGATATATGACAAGGCGCGCGCTTTTGCCAACTTCCCGGCCCATCCAACTGAAAATTCAGTGCATTCTTAGGGTTAACCCGGAAACCACAACGTAAACCGTACCCGGCCCGGCAGTGTGCAGTCGGGCGTGACGCTGCCGTGGTGCAGCTCCATGATCGCGCGGACGATCGCCAGCCCCAGCCCGTTGGCGGCACCGTCACTGCGGGCGGCGTCGGCACGGTAGAAGCGGTCGAACAGCTTCGCCTGCTGCGCCTGGGGGATCGGCGCGCCGCGGTTATCGACGTGCAGCGCCACCCCGCCCGCCTGCGGTGCAATGGTCAGCCGGATGTCGCTCTCCGGCTCGCCGTAGCGGATGGCGTTCGCCACCAGGTTGCTCAGGGCGCGCTGCACCATCAGCGCATCGGCGGTGATGTGCGCGTCGCCGTGGTAACCCAGCGTCATGCCGCGTTCGGCCGCCACCCCTTCGAAATAGTCACAGATGCGCCCCGCCTCCTGCGCCAGGGCCAGCGCCACCGGTTTCACCACCGACTGCGCATGGCTGGCACGCGCCAGGAACAGGATGTTCTCCACCATGCGTGAGATGCGCTCCAGCTCCTCCATATTACTCTCCAGCAGCATCTCATACTCCGCCGCACTGCGCGGCTGGTAGAGCGCCACCTGGCAGTGGCCCATCAGGGCGTTGACCGGCGTGCGGATCTCATGCGCCAGATCGGCGGAGAACTGCGTCAGCCGCTGGTAGCCCTCGTCCAGCCGGTCCAGCATCGCGTTGAAGGCGCGGGTCATCCGCCGCAGCTCCGGCGGCGCGTCCTGCTCGCTCAGCCGGTGGCTGAGGCTGGCCGGGTGGATCGACGCCATCTCACGCGCCATGCGCCGCAACGGCCGCAGCCCGCGCCGCAGCACCAGGTAACCCAGCAGCGCAATCAGCGTAAACGCCCCCAGCACCGCGCCCACCAGCCGCCAGCGGAAGGCCGCCAGCAGGTGCTGTTCGTTGAACATCAGATGCGCGGCGGTGATCTCCAGCACCCGCCCATCCGCCAGTTGCACGTCAGCCACCAGGTAGCGCACCGGCACGCCGTCAGGCGTCACCACGGCGTGCACCGCCGACAGCGACGGGGGCTGGTCAGCCGCCAGCGCCGCCACCGGCGGCAGCGTCAGGCGTGACGGGTTAACGTTAATCAGCGTGGCACCGTGGTGCAGCCGGAAGCGGATCACATCGCGCTCATTGCCCATCATGTTCTCAAACAGGCCGGGGTTCTGGCTGAGTTGCGACAGCGGGAAGTTGTCCGCCAGCAGGTGGCGGAAATACTGCACCCGGCCAATCACCTGGTACTCACTGCGCCGCGCCAGTTGCTGCGCCATCTCACCATAGAGCCACAGGCTCACCGCGCTGAGCACCAGCGAGGCCACCAGCGCAAACAGCAGCGTACTGCGCAGCGTCAGGGATACCGGCCTCATGGCCGTACCTCGCACACATAGCCGATGCCGCGCACCGTGTGAATAAGCTTGGGCTCCCAGTCGCGGTCGATTTTGGCGCGCAGCCGTTTCACCGCCACATCCACCACGTTGGTGTCGCTGTCAAAGTTCATGTCCCAGACCTGCGAGGCGATAAGCGTGCGTGACAGCACCTCCCCTTCCCGGCGCAGCAGCAGGTGCAGCAACATAAACTCTTTGTTGGTCAGGGTGATAAGCTGCTCTTTCCGCGTGACCCGGCGGCGCAGCACATCCACTTCCAGGTCGGCCAGCGTGTAGAAATCCGCCTCACGCACCGTGCCGCGCCGCAGCAGGGTGCGCAGCCGCAGCAGCAGCTCGGTAAAGGAGAACGGCTTGACCAGGTAGTCATCCGCGCCCAGCTCCAGCCCATGAATGCGATCCTGCACCGCGTCACGCGCCGTCAGGAACAGCACCGGCACCTCGTGTTTTTTACGCAGCACCTCCATGACCTGCCAGCCGTTCAGCCCCGGCAGCATCACGTCCAGGACGATGGCGTCAAAGCTCTGCTCCAGCGCCAGAAACAGGCCGTCGGTGCCGTTGCGCGCCAGATCCACGCAGTAGCCCGCCTCGGTCAGCCCTTTTTTCAGATAGTCACCGGTGCTGGTGTCATCTTCTACAACCAATATGCGCATTGTCTGTCTACCCACGGTGTCATCAGCCAATTCTATCAGTTTGCTGCCCGGCACTTGATGACAATATTGTCATGCAGCGGTCATCTGCCGGTGCCGGTTAAGGGGGGAGGATGAACTACCGAACGGCGGCCGCCCGGCTGCCGCGGTTGCCAAGGAGAAGTCACTATGTCCATCCTGTCCCGCTTTACCACCACCCGTCTGGCCTCTGCCCTGCTCGCCTCGCTGCTGCTCGGCAGCGCCGCCCACGCCGCCCCCACCACGCCGGGCAATGACGTCATCAAGCCGGTGCGCGGCACGCTGACGCAGGTCAGCGACCACGACCTGACCCTGACTGACCGCCGCGGCGGCACCCTGAACGTCGGCCTGACCGACCAGACCAGGGTCAACAGCGTCACTACCGGCAAACTCAGCGACATCCAGCCGGACAGCTTTATCGGCACCGCCGCTGTGCCGCAACCGGACGGCAGCCTGAAGGCGCTGGAAGTGCATGTGTTCGCCCCCAGCCTGCGCGGCACCGGGGAAGGCTTTAACCCGTTTGAATCACCGGACGGCAAAGTCAACACCATGACCAACGGCACCGTGGGCAAGCTGGTACAGGCCAATGGCCGCACCCTGACCGTGACCTACCACAATGAGCAGAAAACCGTGCAGGTGCCGGATGATGTGCCGGTGGTGACCATTGCGCCGGGCGACCGCAGCCTGCTGAAACCGGGCACCCATGTGGTGCTGTTCGCGATGAAAGATGCGCAGGGCAACCTGGTGGCGCGGGGTATTTCCGCCGGGAAAGACGGCACCGTACCGCCGATGTAATCCGGCTGAGGAGAACATGATGGCCGTTTCCGCTTCCCGACCGGTTCACCCCTGGCCGGTGCGCCTGTGCCACTGGCTCAACGTCTTTGCCATGGTCTGCATGGTGATGAGCGGCTGGGGCATCTACAACGCCTCGCCGCTGTTTGGTTTCACCTTTCCGCCCGCTGCCACGCTGGGCGGCTGGCTGGGCGGCGCTATCGCCTGGCACCTGGCGGTGATGTGGCTGCTGGTCGCCAATGCGCTGGTTTACCTGGTGTGGGGCGCGGCGCGCGGCCACTTCCGCCGCCGCTTTTTCCCGCTGTCACCGCGGGCGGTATGGCAGGACACCCGGCAGGCGCTGGCGCTCCGGCTGCCGCACCGGCTGGGGCAGTACAACGCGGTGCAGAAAGCGATGTACCTCGGCGTGCTGCTGCTCGGGGCGCTGCTGGTGCTCTCCGGCCTCGCCATCTGGAAGCCGGTGCAGTTCAGCGGGCTGGTGGCGCTGCTCGGCGGCTTCGGCTGGGCGCGTTACGTCCACTTTTACGCCATGAGCGGCATCGTGCTGTTTGTGGGGGTCCATGTCCTGATGGTGCTGCTGGTACCGAAAACCCTGCCCGCGATGATGACCGGCGGTAAGGAGCCGAGTGATGAGTAAAAAAGAACGCAGGCTGGTGCTGGAACCGGACCAGCGCAAACAGCTGGTGAACCTGCAACGCCGGATGCTGCTGCGCGGCGGCCTGACGCTGGGCGCGGTGTCGATGCTGACCGGCTGCAATCTGCAGGACGGCGACAGCGTGGACAAGGTGCTGTGGGCGATGTCACGCTGGAATGACCGGGTGCAGGCGTGGCTGTTCCACGGCCAGAAACTGGCGCAGACTTACACCCCGGCAGAGATTACCCGGCCGTTCCCGTTCAACGCCTACTACCCGGAATACAACGTGCCGGCGGTGGACCTGGCGAGCTGGAAACTGGAGGTCAGCGGGCGGGTGCAGGATAACACCCCCTGGACACTGGATCGCCTGAAGGCACTGCCGCAGGCGAGCCAGATAACCCGGCTTATCTGCATTGAAGGGTGGAGCGCCATAGGCCAGTGGGGCGGCGTGCCGCTGCGTACCTTCCTGCAACGTATCGGGGCCGATACGCGGGCGAACTATGTCGGGTTCCACTGTGCCGACCGCTACTACACCAGCATCGACATGGCCACCGCGCTGCACCCGCAGACGCTGCTGGCGCTCGATTTCGGCGGCGAGGCGCTGGCGGATGATTACGGTTTTCCGCTGCGGTTACGGATGCCGACCAAGCTCGGCTTCAAGAACGCCAAACATATCGTGGCCATCAGCGTCACCAATGACTATCCGGGCGGCTACTGGGAAGATCAGGGCTACAATTGGTTCAGCGGCATCTGACGCGGTGGCCGCAGCGCGCAGAAACAAAAAATCCGCCCGGAGGCGGATTTTTTTCAGACACAGCGAATAACGCGCTGAGGTGCTCCGGCAAGAATGCCTTAGAAGCGGTAACCTACACCGGCGATCCAGGTGCCGACGTCAACGTTACGGATGCGGCTCTGCTCGTAGGAAACGTCCAGTGCCACGTTTTCAATCGGGTTGAACTGCAGACCGGCACCGTAGGAGAAGCCGTAATCGCTGGAGGATTGCTTGTCACGGTTGTCAGCGGTCGCGGCGTTAACCACGTTGTTGTCGAATTTGCCGTAGCCCACACCGATCACACCGTAGATGCTTGCCCAGTCGTTCAGACGGTAAACCGGACCTGCGGTGATGCCGTAGTATTGGCCTTTGCTGTACACGTCGGACGCGGTGTCGTCATGCTCGATGTAGGTGAAAGAGCCGATCACGCCCAGCGGGTTGGTGTTATCGAAATCGTAACGGTATTTCAGGTTGAAGCCGTTAGCTTTGTTCGCTACGCCTTGTGCGTCGCCCTGTGCGTAACCTGCAGTCACGGTGCTGTCGCCAGCGAATGCGTTAGTTGCACCAACAGCCAGTACACAAGCCAGAGCGGAAAGACATGCAATTTTTTTCATAACCACCTCAAATGAGAAAATTAATTACCTTCACGACAAAAATATAACAAAGATCTGGCGGAAACTCTGCCCGAGATAAGGTGTCTAAGCCGTGTTATGGTGTAACAGGAAATTTCCAATACCCTCTATCCTTCTCATTTAGAAGGATTTTTTTCAATCCAAATTATAAGGCAATCTTATTGAACTTTTTATCCAATACAGATAATTCCTAAAAATTTGGTCAGCATTCATGCGTTTTTTCCCATTTTGTAAACGGCTGTTTACCCTTTAATTGACCTGTTTTTACACTTCACGCCGCCTGCCCCCTCCCTTACACTGGCCCGACCCGCCCACTGACCGGGCCTTTTGTGGATCTGAAAAGGAATGCGATGAAATCCCCTGCCTCTCTTACGCCTGCCGCCGGCCCGGCTTCCATGCTGCTGCCGGTGGGGTTGCTGCTGATCTCCATGATTTCCATCCAGGGCGGCGCAGCGCTGGCCAAATCGTTGTTCCCGCTGGTGGGTGCGCCGGGCATCACCGCCCTGCGCCTTGGGCTGGCGACAATTATCCTGTTTGTGATTTTCAAACCCTGGCGGATGCGCCTGCACGCCGGTAACCGCCTGCCGCTGCTCTGTTACGGGCTGGCGCTCGGCACCATGAACTTTCTGTTCTATCTGTCGATCCGTACGGTGCCGCTGGGCGTGGCGGTGGCGCTGGAGTTCACCGGGCCGCTGGCGCTGGCCATTTTCGGCTCACGGCGGGCGGTGGATTTCCTCTGGGTGGTGCTGGCGGTGCTGGGGCTGGCGTTCCTGCTGCCGCTCGGCCATGCGCTGGGCAGCGTTGACCTCAAAGGCGCGCTGCTGGCGCTTGGGGCCGGGGCCTGCTGGGCGCTCTACATCCTGGCCGGGCAGCGTGCCGGCAGCCACGACGGCCCGGCCACCGTGGCGGTCGGGTCACTGATTGGCGCACTGATCTACTGCCCGATAGGCATTATCGACACCGGCAGCGCACTGTTCGCGCCGTCACTGTTACTGCCGGCACTGGCGCTGGCGATCCTCTCCAGTGCGCTGCCCTACTCGCTGGAGATGGTGGCGCTGACCCGGATGCCCGCGCGCACCTTCGGCACGCTGATGAGCCTGGAACCGGCGCTGGCAGCCTTTTCCGGCATGTTGTTTTTACATGAGCACCTGAGCGTGATCCAGTGGCTTGCCCTGAGCGCGATTATCTGCGCCTCGGCCGGGGCAACGCTGAGCGCCCGGCGCTGATCCGGCCAAAGCGATCTACGCTTGATACGTCGCCTACCTATTAACAGGAGATCGCCATGCCGGATTGGAACCCTGAGCTTTACCGCCAGTTTGAAGCAGAACGTACCCGCCCCGCCCAGGAGCTGCTGGCGCGGGTCACGGGCCAGCGCGCCCACCACATCAGTGACCTGGGCTGCGGCCCCGGCAACTCCACTGAGCTGTTGAAACAGCGCTTCCCACAGGCTGACCTCACCGGCATTGATAACTCCGGCACCATGCTGGAGAGCGCACGCACCCGCCTGCCCGGCTGTACCTTTGAGCAGGCGGATATCACCGACTGGCAACCGGCCGCGCCGCAAGACCTGATCTACGCCAATGCCTCCTTGCAATGGTTGCCTGACCACCCGACGCTGATGCCGCGCCTGATGGCCCTGCTGGCACCGGGCGGCACGCTGGCCGTGCAGATGCCGGACAACCGCAATGAACCGACCCACCGCCTGATGCGTGAAGTAGCGGCGCGTGACCCGTGGAAAGCGAAAATAGGTGACGCCGCGTCTGACCGGGTCAGCATTCTGTCGCCCGGCGAATATTACGACCTGCTCTCACCGCTGGCCGACAGCGTGGACCTCTGGCGCACCACCTATTTCCATATTCTGCCCTCCACCGCCGCCGTGGTGGACTGGGTGCGCGCCACCGGCCTGCGCCCGTTCCTGGCGCCGCTCGACCACGTGGGGCAACAGACCTTCCTTCAGCATTACCAGTCAGAGATCGACCTGGCGTACCCCAAACGCCGGGACGGCAATGTGCTGCTGGCGTTCCCGCGGTTATTCCTGGTTGCCCGCCGGAAAATATAATCTGCCGCCTGCCTGCGGGCAGGCCGCTTATTTCCCTGCCCGGTCAGCGCGTTATTTCCCCCCGGCCTTTCCGTTATGTTTTGTTACATAGAAGTGAATTTATTCTGACAGCGCGGCAGGCATTATTGCGCCGTAAGGCAATTCCTAAAAAACAGGCGTCTCATTCTCACCTCTGCTGGGAAAAATAAGTTCACCCTGATTTTTTTAAATAAATTAACTTATAAAACAGCTAATTATAAAAATATTCCCTGATAGCGGTTGAATTCCGCCCTGGGTGCCCTTAGGTTTATTAACAGCAGCGTGATTGCACTGAAAAATCATGACGCTGGAAAAGGAGAGGATGCCGCTGCCTATTAATGTGATAGGCGAGACTGGGGCAATCATTTCCGGCAGATGTGTAAAAGGTTGCTATACTTAACCCGTATTGAATCCGCAACCGACAATCAAGAGGATAACTATTATGAGTACCGCTAAACTGGTAAAAACGAATTCTTCTGAACTCCTCTATACGCGTAACGATGTAGACGAAAACGTCAAAATTGAAACCATCAAGATCCTGAACCGTCTGGTCGCGCAATTCATTGATCTGTCGCTGATCACCAAGCAGGCGCACTGGAACATGCGCGGCAGCAACTTCATCGGCGTGCATGAAATGCTGGACGGCTTCCGTACCACCATCACTGACCACCAGGATACGCTGGCAGAACGTATTGTTCAGCTGGGCGGTGTGGCGCTGGGTACCGTACAGATCGTTAACGATCAGACCCCGCTGAAAAGCTACCCGACCAATATCCACAGCGTACAGGAACACGTGAAAGCGCTGGCTGACCGCTACGCCGTGACCGCGAACGAAACCCGTAAAGCGATCACCCAGGTGCAAGACGAAGACACCGCCGACATCCTGACTGCGGCGTCCCGCGACCTGGATAAATTCCTGTGGTTCATTGAATCCAACATCGAATAACCGTTTTCGCGCCGCGCCACGGCGTAGGGAATATGTTCTTTGATCGTGATGGCCTTTGCGCCAGCCAGACAGGCAACCTTCGGGTTGCCTGTTTTTTTTGCCTGTTCACCCCGTCTGATACCTGCTCCTCCCCCCACTGCGGCGCGCATTACTAAGAATTATCTTAAATTGATAGGGCTTGTGAATGGATTCTTCATTATTAATAGCGCAAAGCAGCTTTCACCCTTCTGCCATTCCCTGTAACGTTCGCCCCACTTTCTTTACGCTTATTTACGGATGCCCTTGAGGTGCCCGGCAGGGCCGTGGCCTGCGCCGTCGCGTAAACAACTATGATTTTTGTGCCTTTTTCCGGGCATTACATCGCACTAAATCAAATTATTATTTTCCTGCCGGTCCCGCTGCCCGTGTCGCCCCTGGGGGAACAGTTCCCGCCGGCACATGGCCTGCGGGTGAGCCATGCTTTTTTGATGCATGGCAGCCGCCCGGACTCTTTTTATGACCTGATGGATTTCTTATGGCCCGTAGTGGACTGGAAGTACAAAAAGCGGCCGTCAAAGCGCTGTTTTTACGCGAGATAAAAACACGTTTCGGTAAATATCGCCTGGGGTATCTGTGGGCGGCGCTGGAGCCGGCGGCCCATATCGTGATTATGCTGACGATCTTCGGCTATATCATGCATCGCACCATGCCGGACATCTCTTTCCCGGTCTTTCTGATTAACGGCATTATCCCGTTCTTTATTTTCAGCAATATCAGCAACCGCTCGATCGGCGCGATTGAGGCCAACCAGGGGCTGTTCAATTACCGCCCGGTTAAGCCTGTCGACACCATTATTGCGCGCGCCGGGCTGGAGCTGGTGATTTACGGGCTGGTGTACCTGTTATTGATGCTGGGGGTCGGGTTATTGGGTGAACAGTTTGCTGTGACCCGGCTGATTACCCTGATCGCCGTCTGGCTGCTGCTGGTGCTGTTCGCCAGCGGTGTCGGGCTGATTTTTATGGTGGTCGGCAAAAGTTTCCCGGAGACGGAGAAGTTTCTCCCTATCCTGATCAAGCCGCTCTACTTCATCTCCTGCGTGATGTTCCCGCTGCACAGTATCCCCAAAGAGTACTGGCCCTATTTGCTGTGGAACCCGCTGGTGCATGTGGTGGAGCTGTGCCGGGAGTCGGTGATGCCCGGTTACGTCAGTGACGGCGTCAGCCTCGGCTACCTGGCGCTCTGCACGCTGGTGGTGCTGTTTATCGGGCTGGCACTTTACCGGGTACGCGAAGAGGCCATGCTGACGTCATGATTACCATTGAGAACCTGACAAAATCTTACCGCACCCCGGCCGGGCGTCATTACGTCTATAAAGACCTGAACGTGGTGTTGCCGGAAGGCAAAAGCGTGGCGCTGGTGGGCCGCAACGGCGCGGGGAAATCCACGCTGCTGCGGATGATTGGCGGTATTGACCGGCCGGACCACGGCCGGGTCGTGACCCATAAAAGCATCTCCTGGCCGGTCGGGCTGGCGGGCGGTTTTCAGGGCAGCCTGACCGGCCGTGAAAACGTGAAATTTGTCGCGCGGCTCTATGCCCAGGCCTCAGAGCTGAAAGAAAAAGTCGCCTTCGTGGAAGAATTTGCCGAGCTGGGCAAATATTTCGACATGCCGATTAAAACCTACTCCTCCGGCATGAAATCCCGCCTGGGGTTTGGCCTGAGCATGGCCTTCCGTTTTGACTACTACCTGGTGGACGAAGTCACCGCCGTGGGCGATGCGCGTTTCAAACAGAAATGCGCGGAGCTGTTCAAGGCGCGCCATGCCGAATCCAGTTTCCTGATGGTTTCCCACAGCCTCAACAGCCTGCGCGAGTTCTGCGATGTGGCACTGCTGATCGGCCGCAACAATCAGGTCACGTATTATGACGCAGTGGATGACGCCATTGCGGTGTATCAGCAGGAAGAGGGGCTGTAGACGGCCCTTCCCTTCCCTTTACTCTGCCCCGGCGGCGACAGCCTGTTCCAGCGGGTTCGCCCCCGCTGCCCGTTCCTCTTCGCCCGCTGTCTGGCGGGCCTCAAACAGCACCCGGTTGGTACCGTAAAACACGGCGTTAATCTGGGTGGTCTGCTGTAAATAGTGGCGGAATTTTTCAAACAACGCCCAATCCGGCTGGAAGTCTGCGTCCCAGAACTGGTTCAGGTGCCCCTGGAAGGTCAACCCACGGATATCATAGAGCGCCCGGCCCATTACCTTGAGCGGCTTATGGTGGATCAACGCCGATAACCCGGCCGTACTGTTAATCGTCACCACGCCCCTGGCATGGGTCAGCAGGTCCGGCATCGGCAGGTCATGCACATAGAGTACCCGGTGGTCTATTTTGTACGCTTTGGCCAGACGGCGGATTAATGGCCCATACAAGCGGTGGCCGCGATCCATCGGATGGTGTTTAATCACCAGCCACGCCGTGGAGGGCGCTTTCCGCGCAAAGGAGTACATCACCTCATTGATATAGTCGCGGACATCGTCATAAGGGCTGTGGTGGCGGATTTGGCTGTCGTTATAGACCTGCAAAATGGCGAGATAATACCGCTGGCTCAGGCTGCCGGTCAGCCGGCCCAACACCCCGCGCTGCTGAACCCCATACCACTGCTTGCGCCAGCCGGCGCGAATCCAGCAGCGTGCCTCATACCAGGGTGAAAAGGATTTATGGTGACGGTACTCCGCATAACGGTGGCGTCGCAGCCAGCCGTGGGCATAGTAGCCCACGGCCCGACGTACCCGCAGGGAGAATGAGGGCGCGAGCACGTCGATCGCGGGTGGGGCCGCGTCCGGCAGTGTCCGGTAAAATTCCGCGGAACGCGGCAAGGCTGAGTGCGCATTGACGCCGCCCGGTTCCAGCGTAATAAAGTGCGGGCGGAGATACCCCTCTTCAAACGCCAGGAACCGGATGCCTTTGGATCGCGCCCACCGCGCCGCCACCCGGTGTAACGGGCGGCAATCCCCAAAGCAGAGGATGGTGTCACAGGGATAGTGACGGTACAGCGCTTTCAGCCAGGAGGCAAACTCCTCCGGCGTCTGCCGGTAAGCCAGGGGGTTGCGGTGGCGGCAGTAATGCTCATCACCGCCATTGAAAACCACATTCACGGCTTCACGCCCCATGCTTTCCAGCCAGTCGGCCATGTCGCTGAAAAACGGCCCCATCGGCCCCTGGAGCAAAAGGTACTTTTTCCCTGCAAGCAGGGTCCGCAGCGCTGTATTGTCCATAACTTCCTGAAAAAATTAGAAAAGTGAAAACTTAACTTTTATCAGCATCAGGGCTTTGCGACAGTGGCGCCTCAGGGTGCTGAATTTTTTATTTCCCATAGACATATCGGCACGCGGCATCATTTCTATAGTGGTTATTGCCTGTTCAGCGCTCATGGGCTGACGCCGGCGGGGATGGATGTAAGTGGGGTAACTGATCAGGGTGTGGTACACCAGTGCATCCAGTGACAGGCGTGCCGTACGCCGCGCCAGGGACAGCGCATCGTGCGTCAGCCCCCAACCGGCGTAAAACGGCATTCCGTAGCAAAACACCGTTTTCCCATGCAACAGCGCCTCAAAACCGGCCAGCGATGTCAGGGTATGCAGCTCGTCACAGGCGTGGATGCAATCGATAATATCGGCATCTTCCGCAACCTGGTCCGCCAGCGATGCCATCAGCTGGGGGGCGATATGGCCCCGGCGGTTACCGGCCAGCACATCCGGGTGCGGCTTGTAGATGATGAAGGCGTCCGGGTTGCGCGCCCGCACCGTCTCCAGCAACGCCTGATTGGTGGCAATCCCTAAGGCACCGGTCGCAATCGAGGCATCATCCTCGACCTGCCCCGGCACCAGCAGCACCCGCTTGCCTACGGCCTCCGGCGGCAATGCAAACGGGGCACCCAGGTTATATTTGCTCACTTTCGCGGCGACCAGGCGGGTGCGCAGCGCCCGTGCCCGTTGCTGCTGCGCCGGGGTAACAGGCCGGGTAATGAGGGAGGTTTCGAGATCGCTCGGGCGGGTGGCATCGTAATAGATGCCGCACGTATCGAGCACCAGCGAGAGCGGCGGGTAAAGGTCAGATCCCAGCCCGGAGGAGCGCAGGAAGCCATCTTCCATCCGCCAGACCGGCAGCCCGGCGCGGTCAGCCGCGGGTTGCCAGCGGCGCTCCCCTTTGACGCCCCAGACCACACAGGCCGTGCCCCTGGGCGTTGGCGCACGGTAACGCACCGGCGCGTTGCGGCTATGCAGGAAGGGGTGCAGAATGCTTTTCTTCCACAGGCTCAGGCCCGGGACAAACAGTGTGCCGGGGCGGCTGTCGCGGAATTGCCGGGCGGCCATCAGCCAGTACAGCACCGTCTGTAGTGTGGCGGGTTTGCCGCTGAGAGGGTCGATATAACGGCTGTAACGCAGGTAAGCTGCGGCAAACAGATCGCTCAGCGTGGCCGCGCCGCGCCGTGCATGGAGCGCGGCAGCCTCAGGGTGACGGTCATGCGTGACGCCCCACCCGGCGTACCAGGGCTGGCCGAAGCAATGTACCCGCTTCCCGGCCAGCAAGGCCTCAAACCCGTATTGCGACGTCACGGCATACACCTCAGTGACCTGCCGCAGCAGCGATTGCGGGCTGACATCCTGCGCCAGCAGCTTCACCCGTTTGTCATGGGCGGCAGCATATAACGCCTGTTTGCCCAGATAACCGCGCTTTTTGCCGCTTAATACATCCGGGTGGATTTTCACCCAGATTTCGGCTTCCGGGTGCTCGTCCATGGCCGCCTGCAACATCGCCGTAAAGTGATCTTCGCCGGCCTGGCCAAAAGTGACGGCCATGTCACCAAAGGTCTGATCCACCACCAGCACCGCCCCGTTTTCCGGCGCCCGGCCATTGAACGGCGGGGCCTGATTGTATTTGGAAATATCCTGTTCCACGATAAACGCCATCGCCTGCCGGGCAGCGTCCATCAGGGCGGGGTCGGTTGAGCGTTCCTGAATCAACTGTTCCAGGGTACTGGTCTGGCGGGCGTCATAATAGATGCCGAGGGTATCCACCACCATGGAGAGCGGCGGCTCACCGGAAACCCCCAGCCCAAGGGAACGGATAAAGCCGTCTTCCAGCCGCAGTACCGGCAGGCCGTGACGTGCGGCCCAGGCCACCGGGCGCACGGCCGTAGGCCGGTGCCCCCAGACCGCGACGGCGGACAACCCCGCGGCCGGTTGGCGCGAAAGTGAAAGTGGGCAAAAGGCCTGTGGTAAAAAATGGCCGAGTGCCGGAATACGCCGGATACCTGCTGAGTGAATGCCAATCATCTGTTGCTGCCCGTTTACGCCATGGCCAGTATCATGCCCACAGTGGCCCGGCCGGCCATGAGGCCGGGACTGTGGGGGGTCTTTTATGGGGGGAATACGCTGCCGGATCAGCCGATGCGCGTGCTCTCATCAAACAGGAAGCGTGCTTTCAGCGCCTCCAGATGGGAGGCAGGGATCGGCCCGGTAAGATAGCGGCGATCCCAGATCACATCCCGCTTCACCACTTTGGCCGGTGTCCCGGCGAGGATAACGTTGCCCTCGGTGATGTGTTTGTTAACAAACGAGCCGGTGCCGATAATGGTATTGCGCTGAACCACCGCGCCTTTGCCGATGCTGACGCCATACCCGATCCAGACGTGATCGCCGATCGCCACCGACGCGCTGTAATTGATACGCTCGCCGGTGTTCAGATCGATAATCGAGTGGCTGTCACCGGAGCGGATGACGATATCTTTAGACAGCATACAGTCGACCCCGAGCGTGATCTCGGTGCCGTGCTCGCACTCAATCCGCGCGGACACCATGGTGGTAAATTTCCCCAGGCTGACGGTATTGTCATTTCCTTTCATGGAGATCGCGCCATTCAGCACACAGGCTTTCCCAATCAGGATTTTGTTGTTATCGCCGTTGACGTCCACCATCAGCCGCTTGCCGGTGACCTCGTCGCCAAACACAATCTTGTTGTTGGCGCCTTTGAACGTGATAAGGCATTTCTCTTTAATCGCCGGGGGCGCTCCCTCAGGGAAGCGCACCACATTGCCGGAACCGTAATCCTGGATATTCATCGTTTGGCTCATTCGCTGCGGGTTGTCATGTCATACCAGCGGCTGAGCATTTTCACTTTGGTGTCAGTGAAGAACAGATCGCGGTCTTTGAGGTATTTGCTGTATTTCCGTTTGGATAAGAACAGCGTAAACGTCAGCTTCTCCAGCCCGGTATAGAAACGCGGCACCGGAACCTGGCGTGAAAGCTGCGGTTTGGCATGGGAAGGCGGCGTGATCACCCTGGGTTTTGGCGCTGCTTTTTTCGCTGCCGCTTTCACCGGTGCCGGGGCGGCTTTCGGATAGATCACCTCTTCCCCCCTCTTCCAGACCGACAGCTGATCGGCATGGCTGCCGATGACAAACTTTTTGCTGATGCCGCCAAAGGCATCTTCAAAACTCTGGCCCACCATCATGCGTGCATCCAGCTCAGCCGGGCTGTTCACAAAGTAAGAGAAGACTTTTTCCGCCAGCGTCCAGTCGATGTAAGCCTGCTGGGCCAGCGCACCAAAGCGGGCAGCCACGTCACGGGCGAAGCAGATCGCCCCGTTGTGCACTTCGTCAATCAGCTTGGCACGCATCGCATGGTTTGGCTCATCACGGTATGTACGCACGAGGTTCCCGGCCGGGTCCACACTCATGGACACCAGGCTGCGCTCAATGTGGCAGGTGAGGAATTCAACCAGGTGGCGGTTGTTCACCGCCGAACTGCGGTTTTCCAGCGTGACGAAATCCCCGGCGTAGGCGCTCAGGTGCTGCCCTTTCGCCAGCCAGGATTCCGCGCCCTGCAAGGTCGCATAGTAGTAACCATGCAGCGGTTTACCCAGCAGCGCCCCCAGGGAACCCTGCATGTTGGCTTTCCAGCCGATATCAACAATACCGGCTTTCTGCTCATCCATCAGGCCGGCTTCCGTCAGGTAACGCAGATAAGCACTGCGCTCGCGGGTCGCCTGCGCCAGGATGCCGGCATGCAGCCCCTGGCAAAGACGGCTGAACCGGACTTTATCGGCGCTGGTGATGCCCAGTTTTTCATCGCAATGCTGATAACCGAAGCGGGACAGGATCGCCGGATCGATATGTTCGGCGGACAAGCCGAAGCGGTAGCTGAGCAACTGGCCGACCGTCACCCCGTCGCTGTAAGGCTGTGAGGCCACATTCAGGATGTCGTTCTGGTTGCGGATCGACGCGACCCGCACCGCGCGGCGCGACGAGTAAAGGTAATGGCTCGGCACCGCCTGCGGGTTATCTTTATTCAGCGCATCATAAACCTGCTTCAGCACCCACCCTTCACGCGACAGGAAGTAGAGCCGTCCCAGCCCCTCTTTTTGCGCCTGACGTGTCAGCCACTGCATATACCCCACCAGCATCGGGCCGATGGCCGCATAGCCGAGGTTATAGGGGCTGCCCATAAACATCGTCTCTTCAGCGCCCGCGCCGGCCGGCATATCAAACAGTTTCGCGGCAATCAGGCCGGCAATAATGCTGCGCGGTTTTTCACCCGCGCCCCGGCGTGGATGGAAAATTTCCTTGTAGTAAGGGTTCCCGCGCATCCGGTCGAGCGCCCGCAGCAAGCGGAAGGACAGCATCCCGCGCGCTTTCGGCATGGCGATATCTGCCGCCGCGTTATCCCCGATATGGATAATTTTCTCCGGTGACAGGTCCAGTTCTGCCAGCACCACATCAAACAGGCCACCCTCTTTTTTGCGCACGCCATATTCGCTGGAGACATAGAGCTTCTGGTAGCCGGTGTAACCCGCTTTCTCCAGCATTTTCCCAATCACCCAGGCCGGGAGATACATATCAGAAATAATCGAGACCGGCTTGCCGGAACGCATGGCGGTGTCCCACAGGCGTTTCCCGGCCGGGCGGGTCTGGATCAGCCCGATTTCCAGTTCAATTTCTGCCTGCTTAATCCGGTCGGTCAGGGCATCGTCCAGTTGGTAGTGCGCAGCAATCGCCTGATAAATTTCATCCAGGGTGATTTCACCGGCGCTGCTGTTGGCGCGGGTTTCCACCTCGGCCATCAGGCGCACTTTATAGAAATCCTCTGTCAGGCCGTTGCTGAGCTGCAACGCCATGGTTTCCAGGAACTTATAGGCATCCGCCGGGGTTTCGACCGGGCGGTCAATCAGCGTGTCAAACACATCAAAGGTGATATGCTCTACCCCTTCACGCTTGATGATGCGATCCAGTTTCAGGGCATCCGCATTTTGCGCAGACAGGGTGCTGTTCGCCTTATCAATGTCACGGGCCGCACGGCCGATATTAAACTGCTCATGCAGCTTCTGATGGTAATCCGGGTCGATGTCAGAGAAATCCGCGAACAGCGCCAGGCCGGTTTTGCCCGCCTTTTTGCGCGCGACCATGTCTTCAATCAACGCAGAGAAGAAGGGCTTATTGGTCAGGATATTCTGTGCCAGCGGCTGCTGGCGGTTGATGATGAAATCCAGCACCGAGGCATAGGCGTGGCGGCGCTCCAGCCCTTTTTCGGCCAGCACGTCAGCAGAGAGCGGGCGGATAAAGGTGTCATGCGGCACGGCAATCTCTTTGTTCCAGATCATCGATTGCAGCGCGATCGAGGAGGAGCAGCTGATCACCTGATCCACCGCCGGCAGAATGTACTGGGAGATGCTGTTAATCTGGTCAAACTTCTCGTCAAAGATCAGGTTCGGCCATTGCTGTTTCAACGCGTGCAGCACATCCGTGCTTAATACCGTATCTTTTACCCGCGGTGTCACGTACTGCGTGACCACCAGCCCGGTATCAGACGGGGTTTTGCTCAGCACATCAACCAGATAGTCGGCCTGCGAGATGTAAGGCGTATCCGCCAGGAAGGCATAATGGCCGCTGGTTTGCAGCGGCAGCAGCGCCAGGTTGCGGTACTGCCCTTTCGGGTCGAAATCCTGCGGGCTGAACGGAGAGATCTGCGCAATCGCATCTTTCACGCTGGAGGTAAACTGGCTGGCCGGGCTGTTGACGTTGTAGCCGTTGCCGGCCGCCACAATCTCATCAAAGTGGCGGTACAGGGAACCCTGCTTGTACAGGCCAACAGGATCGAAGGTCACCATATGCGGGAACGGCGCGCGGCAGAAGGCCCCCGGCATCTGATGCACAATCAGGGCCTCCGGGTAGCGCGCCTCCAGGAACGGCACCGGGGTTTCCCACAGTAAAATCAAATCGTAATGATCGGCCAGCCGCCCCTCAAGCCCGGCCTGGATAGCGGCGGTTTTTTCGCCCTGCGCATCGGCATACAACGCCTGGGAAGGGTCAGAGAGCACCCCGACCATCCCGATGACATCAGAGAGTGAGAGGTTGATAATTTTGGCTTTCGCGCTGATTTTTTTGGCTTCATCGCTAATCAAATCATGCGTGACGACGCTCACATTGTGCCCCATGCTGAGCAGCATATTTGCCTGGGGAACCAGATGCTTCACAAAACAATTCTTATAAAAAAGAATGTCGCCCTGAGCAATCCATGGTGAGTTCCAAATCAATACGTTCATTTATTACGGGTGTCCTTTACTCAAGCGTAATGTGTTACAGCGTCAAAATAACTTTGGCGGCGACGGCAATCTGGTAAATGATGGTCGAGATACCGCGGGTGACTTCAATGCTCTTCGATTCAAACTTCGGCAGTACCATCAGCTCATCGCCCGGTTGCAGGGTGTCGACATTGTCGGCGTCATCCGCCTCGCCGTTCTGATGGATAACGATGACCTTCGCGTTGCCTTTTTTCTGGGTGAAGCCCCCCACCTTGGCGATGTAGTCATCCGGCGACAGCCCTTTCTGCCAGGCCACCGCGTTCGGGAACAGCACTTCGCCGTGCACCATCACCAGTGAGGTGCGCTCCGGGATGTTGATGATGTCCCCATCTTCCAGGATCACCTGGTCAAGGGTGTTTTCATTCAGCACCACCGCGCCCTTGGGCACCACGTTGCGCGCCTTGGCCACAAAGCGGCTGATCAGCTGCGCCTCCTGCATCCGCAGGTTGGCCTCTTCAGAGGTCGCGGACTGGGCCGAGAGCGACGCCTCCTCCAGCTTCTGCAACGACAGGTTGAGCATCTCTTTCTGGCGCTCCGCCACCGAGCGGCGGAACAGCTGGATGGCGTTCAGCTGCGACATGTTATTGGCGCGGATCTGGGCCAGCACCTGGCGCATGGTGGCCCCGTACGGCAGCACCACGGCGTGTTCGCCGGAGTGCGCGCCCTCGATGCGCACCTGGATCGTCCCGGCGTAGCGGTCAGCACTGACGATCAGCTGGTCGCCGTCCTGCAGGGAACGGCCGCTTGCCTGGCTGAGCGGGTAGTACTCGCTGCGTTTGACGGTGCCCTGCTGGCGGATAATGGTCATGTGGGTGGCACCCGGTTTCGGGCGCGCCCAGCTCAGTGCCTCGCTGACCGGCAGTGAGCCGTCACGGAACTCAAAGTCATAGCTGTTGAACACCTCGCCCTGCACGCTGACGGTGTGCTGGCGCGGGCCGACCACGATCACGTCACCGTCGGCGAACTGTGACAGGCTGAGGTTGCCGTTCAGCAGGAAGTCATACAGGTTGATGTGGTTGCGCACGCGGTTGCCGCGCTTGACCTCGATGTCAACATAACTGCCGCGCTCGGTGTCCACCCCGCCTGCCTTGCTCAGGTAAGAGAGCAACGAATCGGAGGCGACGCCGCCATACAGGCCGGGGTTATTGACATAACCGGTGACAAACACCTTGACCGGCTGCGCCTGCACCAGCGAGGCATAGACGTTGACGTTGGCCTGATAGACCTCTTTCACCTTGCTGGTGACCAGGCTGTTGAGCTGGCCGTTCGGCGTGCCGGCGACTTTCATCGGGCCGACGTTCGGCAGGAAGATGTTGCCTTTCGGGTCCACCGCCAGGCTGCCCTCAAAGTTGAAGGCGCCCCAGAGCCGCACCTGGATCTGGTCGCCCAGCCCAATCACATAACCGGGGTTGAACCCGATGCTGCTGGCGCTGTTGCCGCCGCTGCCGCTGAAGATCTGGGCGCCGAACATGCGGCTGGCCGGGGCCGGGACAACCGGTGCCGGGGTGTCGTCAAACTGGTTGTTGCCCGCAGGCTGGGCGGTCTGGCCGCTTATTACCTGCGGCAGCGGGGCCGCGCCGGTCAGGCTCGGGTCGGCGGTCAGGGAGATCGCCTGGGCCTGGGCCAGCGGCAACATCAGGCTAAGAATCACGGTGTTAAACAGTTTCATGGCGTGCTCGCGGTAGTCGTTATTAGTCCCGGTGGTCATCAATCACTGCCAGCAGCAGTTTGATGGTGCCGAAGAGTAAGCAGCAGATCAGCAACAGGCTGATGATCAGGTAAGGGCTGTTGGGGTAGGTCGACTCTTCCGGCATCTGCGGCGAGCTGATCACTGACAGCACTTTCAGCTTGCGCGCGCTTTCAACGCGGGTTTTCTCAATCGAGGTGAGCGCCAGCTTGTAAAGGTCGGTGTCAAACGCCACCCTGGCTTTGATGGCTTCGAAGTCCACCGCCATGGTGTTGAGCTGGCGGCCGTCCGGCGCGGTAATTTTGCTCTGCTCCGCCTCAATCTGTGCCGAGAGCGACGCCAGCGCATTGCGGGCGCTGACCACCTGCGGGGTATCCTCACGCAGGTAGGTCAGCAGGTTGCGCAGTTCCGCTTCCATCTGGATTTTCTGGCCGGTCAGGGTATTCACCAGGGCGCTTGCCGCCTGGGCCTGGGCACCGGGGTCCAGAATGCTGTTGCTGTTCTGGTAGGCCAGCAACGCGGCGCGGCTGGCGTCCAGGCGGCTGCTGGCTTCATGCATCTCTTTCTCAGCAAAGGCCAGCTGGTCACGGGCGATCCGGTGGGACAGCTCGTTAATGAAACGCTCGGACTCCCTCAGCACCGCCTGGTTAAAGCGCTGGGCGAACTCCGGGGTAAAGCCCTCGGTGGCGATGGTCAGCAGGCCGGTTTTATCGTCAAACGTGACGCTGATGCGGTTGCGGTAGTACTCCAGGAAGCGCTCACGCGGCAGCTCTGCCGGCAGGTGGTAGAAAATATCCCAGCCGCTGGCGCCAAAGGCCTGATGGAAATTGAGCTGCTTGTCGAGGAGCGCCAGCATATCCGGCGAGTTGATATAGGCTTTTAAATAGAGCGCATCCTCGGCGGTACTGGTCGCCCCTGCCCCCAGCAACAAGCCGACGTTGACGCTGCTGCCGTTGATATCATCGGAACGTTTAACGGCAACCGTGGATTCACTCTGGAAGCGCGGCTGGCTGAACAGCACCAGATAAATAATCAGCAGCGCCAGCGGCGCAATAATGATGATTTTTGCCAGGTGGCGATGCAAAAAGGCCAGGTTGACAGCCTGCCGTAACCGTCGGGCCAGTTGCCGGCCCGGCATCGCAGCTTTTACGTTATTCATTAACATGAGGGGTCATCATTTTTATTAAGGGGCGTGGCGTGGTGCCATTATCACGCGCGTTATCCCCCTGCAACACAGGGGTTATCGCGCAAAAATGGGCGTTATTCGAGTAATTAGCTGAATTTTTAATCAAAAATCCGGATGAGCCCCACCACATCCCGCCCCTCGCCGGTGACCAGCAGCGCGGAAATACGCGCCTGCTGCATCAGCCGTTCGGCATCCGCGATCATGGTGTCCTGCGGCAGGGTGATCGGGTCTGAGGTCATGATGTCGCGGGCGGTGCAGGTGTCGAGGCCGCTGCACTTCGCCAGCGCCCGGCGCAGGTCGCCGTCGGTGATGATGCCCACCAGCCGCCCGGCCTCGTCATTCACGGCCACCATGCCCTGGCAGCCGCCGGTGATCTCCTGAATCACCTCACGGAAGGTGGCGGAGGCCTGCACCTGCGGCACAGTGGTCTGCATCAGGTCAGCCACGCGGGTCAGCAGGCGGCGGCCCAGCGAGCCGCCGGGGTGGTAGCGGGCGAAATCCGTGGGCTGGAACTGCCGCTGCTGCATCAGGGCGATGGCCAGCGCATCCCCAATCGCCATCGTCAGCGTGGTGGAGGTGGTCGGCGCGAGGTTATTCGGGCAGCTTTCGCTCTCCATCATCAGCTCCAGCACCGCGTCAGCATGGTGCGCCAGGGTGGAGTTGCCGACATTGGTCAGGGCGATGATGCGGTTACCGAACGCTTTCAGCGACGGGATCAGCTTCAGGATCTCATCGGTTTCGCCGCTGGCGGAGATCAGGATCAGCAGGTCATACGGGGTAATCATCCCCAGATCGCCGTGGAAGGCTTCCGCCGGATGGATAAAGAAACTGGGCGTGCCGGTTGAGGCCAGCGTCGCAGACATTTTGCGCCCCACGTGGCCCGATTTTCCCATTCCCGACAGAATGACATGCCCTTTGCATTGGCTCATCAGCGCCAGCGCCTTTTGATAGTGCGCCGGGTCAATATGCTCCGCCAGCTTGTGCAGGGCGTCCGCCTGTTCATTCAGCGTGCGTTTAATGGAGGCGATATTATCAGGCGGCACAACATCGTCGGGGAGTATGGAAAACAGCGTATCAGACACGTGATTAACCTTAACCGGTAATAAAATGACAAAGGCAGGGGGGCTGCCGGAATAGCGCGAATGGGTAAAATAACGCCTCAAAAAAAGGGGACTTAACTAAAACGCTGCCTATTTATCATATGAAATAAATGAACACAATAAATTTAAGATTATTCTTAGCTTACGTACAATTTTCATCCGAATGTAACCTAAAATTACCCCATGTAACCTTACTTCTTCAGATTAACGCTTTCTTAACGCAAATTACCCACGCCGTTATTGGGCTTTCCGGCAAACCACCCGATTAACAGCTATAATTTAAGGTGCCGGCACGTTATTTCACCTGAGGGTGAACGCGGTAGCCGGGGCTTGTTTATTTATCACCGGAGGTAACAATGGCCAGTGGTTGGGCACAAGATGGTGCCGTTCAGGATCAGATTGATTCGACCGTGGATGATGCGGTGCAACGCGCCCGGCAGGCGCTGGGGCATGGCGACAGTGAGAAATTCTGCCAGGAGTGCGGCGAGCCGATCCCGGAAGCGCGGCGGCAGGCGTTAAAAGGCGTACGTTACTGCGTGCAGTGCCAGGCTGAGCTAGACAAAGCCGCGCAAGACCATGCCGGGTATAACCGCCGCGGCAGTAAAGACAGCCAGTTACGTTAGGCGGGCCGGGCCACCGGCCCCCGCCCCTTACCGATTATGTTTCCTTATCATTCCCTCCTCTGCCCTCGTCCGCTTTTTTTCGCGGAATAACGCCTTTTGCCCTGGAAAAGTTACCGTTTAGTAGCAAACTAAAAGCGTTATTGTTAATAAACGCACGTTAATTCCTCAAAACAGTGCTTATCCTGTCCCCCTGCACCACCAGAGAACACCTGCACCGTTTTAGTGCACCCTGATGGTGCAATAACGCCCCTGCCGGGCTGTTTTAGGAGAGAGTGCGAAAAATCCTATTGCTTTTCAATAACTCGAAAAGTTGGCACGATTCTTTCATGGCAGGGCGTGAAATATAAGAATTGGCTATTACCCCCCGGCCTTACATAAGGAACTTTCCATGAAGTCACTGTTACGTTCATACGCAAAAAGTTCGCTGGTTGCCCTGTCACTGGCGTTCGCGTTTTCCGCACACGCAGCCGATAAATTGATTGTCGCCACGGATACGGCTTTCGTGCCGTTTGAGTTTAAACAGGGCGACAAATATGTCGGGTTTGACATCGACCTCTGGGACGCCATCGCCAAAGAGCTGAAGCTGGACTACAGCCTGAAGCCGATGGATTTCAGCGGCATCATCCCGGCCTTGCAGACCCACAACGTTGACCTGGCACTGGCCGGCATCACCATTACGCCGGAGCGTAAAAACGCCATCGACTTCTCTGACGGCTACTACAACAGCGGCCTGCTGGTGATGGTGAAAAATGACAACACCGCGATTAACGGCGAGAAAGATCTGGCCGGGAAAGTGGTGGCCGTGAAGAGCGGCACCGGCTCGGTGGATTACGCGAAAGCCAATATCAAAACCAAAGACCTGCGCCAGTTCCCGAACATCGACAACGCTTACATGGAGCTGGCCACCGGCCGGGCGGATGCGGTGCTGCATGACACCCCGAACATCCTCTACTTCATCAAAACCGCCGGCAACGGCCAGTTCAAAGCGGTAGGCGACTCGATCAAAGCCCAGCAGTACGGCATCGCGTTCCCGAAAAACAGCGACCTGCGCGAGAAGGTCAACGGTGCGTTGAAAACCCTGCGTGATAACGGCACTTACAACGAGATTTACAAAAAATGGTTCGGCACCGAGCCTAAATAAGGCCGGCGCCCCGCCGTTAAGCAGTTTCCCGGCAGCACCCGCTGCCGGTTTTTCCAGGAGATGAGTCATGCAGTTTGAATGGAGCGCCATCTGGCCCGCTCTCCCCCTTTTGCTCGAAGGCGCGAAGATGACCCTGTGGATTTCGGTCCTGGGGTTGCTGGGCGGCCTGATTATCGGCGTGATCGCGGGCTTTGCCCGTGCTTATGGCGGCTGGCTTTCCAGCCACATCGCGCTGGTGTTTATCGAGCTTATCCGTGGTACGCCGATCGTGGTGCAGGTGATGTTTATCTACTTCGCCCTGCCGATGATGATCCCGGTGCGTATTGACCCGTTCAGTGCGGCGGTGGTGACGATTATCATCAACTCCGGCGCTTATATCGCGGAGATCACCCGCGGCGCGGTGCTGTCTATCCATAACGGCTTCCGTGAGGCCGGGCTGGCGCTGGGCCTCTCCCGGCGTGACACCCTGCGTTACGTGATTGCCCCGCTGGCGTTGCGCCGCATGTTGCCGCCGCTCGGCAACCAGTGGATTGTCAGCATCAAAGATACCTCCCTGTTTATTGTGATCGGTGTGGCTGAACTGACCCGTCAGGGCCAGGAGATCATTGCCGGGAACTTCCGCGCCATGGAAATCTGGACGGCGGTGGCGGTGATCTACCTGATCATCACCCTGGCCCTGAGCTTCATCCTGCGCCGGCTTGAAAGAAAACTGAAAATCATATGATCGAATTCAAAAACGTCTCCAAGCATTTCGGCAAAACCCAGGTGCTGCATGACATTGACCTGAAGATTAACCAGGGCGAAGTGGTGGTGATTATCGGGCCGTCCGGCTCCGGGAAATCCACCCTGCTGCGCTGCATCAACAAGCTGGAAGAGATCACCTCCGGCGATCTGGTGGTTGACGGCCTGAAAGTCAACGACCCGAAAGTGGACGAGCGCCTGATCCGCCAGGAAGCAGGCATGGTGTTCCAGCAGTTTTACCTGTTCCCGCACCTGACGGCGCTGGAGAACGTGGCGTTCGGGCCGATCCGCGTGCGCGGGGCCAACAAGGCAGATGCCGAGAAACTGGCGAAAGAGCTGCTGGGTAAAGTCGGGCTGTCTGAGCGCGCCCACCACTACCCGTCTGAGCTGTCCGGCGGCCAGCAGCAGCGCGTGGCGATTGCCCGTGCGCTGGCGGTGAAACCGAAGCTGATGTTGTTTGATGAGCCGACCTCCGCGCTGGACCCGGAGCTGCGCCACGAGGTGCTGACGGTCATGAAGGATCTGGCTGAAGAGGGCATGACGATGGTGATCGTCACGCACGAGGTGGGGTTCGCCGAGAAAGTGGCCTCACGCCTGATCTTTATCGACAAGGGCCGCATCGCCGAGGATGGCGAACCGCACGCCCTGATCAACAACCCGCCAAGCGACCGCCTGCGCGAGTTCCTGCAACACGTTTCCTGAGCCTCTGTCCGGAATCTTTGGCGGCGGGCGTCCTGCCCGCCGTTTTCCTGCCCTGCCCCGTTTTTCAGCCCTGCCAGCGGCTCGCGACCCAGGCGGCCTGCTGCCGTTCGTTCAGGAACGTCCAGGCGACAATGCGGCTGACTTTCTGCCCCTGCGCCATGTCCAGCGTCCGTACCGTGACGGCCCCGGCCTCTTCCAGCGCCTGGTAGATCAGCGGCAGCGTCTCTTTTTTCGACACCAGCGAGGTAAACCAGAAGCAGTTCTGCGCCAGGGTGCGGCTTTCGCTGACCATCCGGCTGATGAACAGGGCTTCGCCGCCTTCACACCAGAGCTCGTTGCTCTGGCCGCCGAAGTTAAGCAGCGGCGCGCCGTCCGGGTTGCCCTGGCCGAGGTTCTGGCGCTTGCGGCGGGTGCCGGAAGCGGCCTCTTCTGCCGAGGCGTGGAACGGCGGGTTGCAGAGGGTGGCGTCGTAACGCTCATTGGGTTTGATGATGTTGGTGAAGATCTGCTGCGGCTGTTTTTGCAGGCGTAAGCGCACATTGTGGGTCAGCAGCGGGTTCTGCGCGATGATCTTCTTCGCGGAGGCCAGCGCCACCTCATCGGTGTCACTGCCGGTGAAGCGCCAGCCGTAGTCATGCAGGCCGATAATCGGGTAGATGCAGTTCGCGCCGATGCCGACATCCAGCACGGTGATATTTTTGCCGCGCGGCACCTCGCCGCGGTTGCAGGAGGCGAGCAGGTCAGCCAGGTGGTGCAGGTAGTCGGCCCGGCCGGGGATGGGCGGGCAGAGGTAACCTTCCGGGATGTCCCACTCCGCGATCTGGTAGAAGTGGCGCAACAGCGCGCGGTTCAGCGCCTTGACGGCGGCCGGGTCGGCGAAGTCCACGGACAGGTCACCCCAGGCATTTTCCGCCACAAAGGCGGCCAGCTCCGGGCTGGAGGCGATAAGCGCCGGGAAATCGTAGCGGCTGCGGTGGCGGTTACGCGCGTGAAGTCCGCTTTTTTCCTGCGGGAAGGTTTTCTTTTTTTGCACCTGAAGGCTCTCTCACAACATTTTCTGCGCCATACGATAGCACATTCCGCCCACGGCCTGTGGCCCCATCGGCACGCAGAGCGCACATTCTCCCCCTGGACGAACCCCCTGCCCGGCGGCTAACGTTAAGGATTACGCCATTAAACAAGCAGGTATGCCATGACTGAAGAGAACCGTTACGCTGATGACCGTTACTACTATGAACCCGCCGCCGGGCACGGGTTGCCGCACGACCCGCTGAACGCGATTGTCGGCCCGCGGCCGATTGGCTGGATTTCGTCGCTGAACGCTGAGGGGCAGCGCAATCTGGCGCCTTACAGTTTTTTTAACTGTTTTAACTACCGGCCGCCGATTATTGGTTTTTCCAGCACCGGCTGGAAAGACAGCGTGGCGAATATCCGCGCCACCGGGGAGTTTGTGTGGAATCTGGCGACGCGCTCCCTGGCGGTGCAGATGAACGAGACCTCCGCCAGCCTGCCGAACGGCGAGGACGAGTTCGAACGCACCGGGCTTACGCCAATACGCGGCCGCCGGGTCGCCGCCTGCCGGGTGCTGGAAAGCCCGGTAAATTTCGAGTGCAAGCTGTCACAGTTGATCCAGCTTGAAGGCGCTGACGGCCGGAAGCTCGATTCCTGGCTGGTGCTGGGGGAAGTGGTGGCGGTGCATATTGACCGCACGCTGCTGGAAGACGGCATTTACCAGACGTCACGCGCGGAGCCGGTGTTGCGGGCGGGCGGCCCGAGCGCTTATTACGGGATTTCGGAGGATCAGAGGTTTGATCTCGTGAGGCCGGATGCCAGGTAGGGCTGGCGGGACGCCCCGTCCGGCGTCTGCCTGCAACCCCGCTGCCGTCATCGGTCGTAAAGTGGGATGTTTCGGTTGCTTATAGGCGCTTATGTGGCTGATGTTAAAGGGGCTTGAGGTGTGTTGCGTTGGCAGACGCCTGCATTCCTTCTGCGGCCCCGCTGCCGTCATCGGTCGTAAAGTGGGATGTTTCGGTTGTTTATGTGTATTTATCTACTTAAACCTCCCAGCCTCAACCGAGCAGGGCCTGCCGGCGCGCCGGCCCTGCACCCGCGCGCTTTCGGCGCCCCGGCTGAATCATTGCACGCTCCCGCGTGTCCCCTCATTTCGCCTCCGGGCTTCCGGGCCGCCGCTAATGACAGTCCCTGTCATGGGCGGCTCTCGCGGGCATCCATGCCCGCTCACCCGGCCCTGCGGCTTCACTCGGCAATGATTTTTACGCCCCCACCACCTCTGCAAATCAAAAAGTATGTGAGGAAATAGTAGGTGGGGTATTTTTTAGGCGCGTAGTGCGCGCTTTCCGCTCTGCATTTTCATGTGGCAACGCGCTCACACTAAAACCAGTTATTAGAAAGAACTTATCGACTCTTTCCTTACATAGCGAAGAATTTGCAGTTAGGTGGGGGCATTAAAATTATTGCCGACGAGGACGCAGGGCCGGGTGAGCACACAGGGATGTGTGCGAAAGGGACAGCCACGCTGGGAGCGTGTCTGTCCCGGCCCGAAAAGCCCGGAGGACGCTGGAGGGGAGCCGCGGGAGCGGCCAATAATTCTGCCGGGGCACCCAAAAGCGCGGGGATGCAAGGGGCGCGCGCTTACGCGCCCCTTGCGCGGTGGCGGCAGCGAAGCCGCAGAAGGAATGCAGGCGTTTGCCAACGCAACAACCTCCGTTCCCGATTAGCATCGGCTGCATAAATACATATAAACAACCGAAACATGCCACCGCCCAACCGAAACATCCCACCTCACCAATTAAAACTCAAAACTCAAAACTCAAAACTCAAAACTCAAAACTCAAAACTCAAAACTCAAAACTCAAAACTCAAAACTCAAAACTCAAT